>NZ_NFJE01000018.1:0-30150 GCF_002159695.1 Collinsella sp. An271
GAAGGTCCGGGGTCTGAGGGCGCGCGCGTGACGAGACCCGAAAAAGTTGCGTGCGCAGACCCGAAAGAAACGTGTGCTCTTTTCCGAAAGCAAGACTTGACGAAACACAGGCGGCGCCGCGCCGTCGGCTGCGTCCCTCGTGACGAGCACGAGGGCGCGTGCCTGCCGGCGGCGCGCCCGCTGGAGGTGACCGCGGAGGTCGAGGCGTGGCTCTGCCCGAGGCGCAAGATATCCTTCGACGGCTTCGTCAGCTACGAGGGCCGCAGGTTCGGGGTGCCGTACTGGTACGACCGCCGCGAGTGCCGCGTCAGCCGCGAGGGGCGCGTGCTGCACGTGTACAGCGACGACCTGTCCCGGGAGATCGCCGTCCACGCCGTCACGTGGGACCGGCGGGACAGCTGGTGCGCGGGCCAGTGGGCCGACGGGGGCGACGACGGGCAGCCCTGCGAGCTCCCGAGCCAGCCCGTGGCGACGACCGTCGTCCAGGTGGCGCCGCCGCCCGCCAACCCGGCGTTCGCCAAGTTCGACTTCTGGGGGCGGTCGTGATGGGCGGCGCCGGGCGGAGCCCCTACGAGCTCGCGAGCGAGGCTGCCTCGGCGCTGGGCATCGCGCTGGGGGCGGACGAGCTCGCCTCGCTCGCGTCCGACCACGACATGGGCGAGGCGGAGCTCGCCGCGATCGCCGCCGCGTTCGGCTACCTGGCGGAGAAAAGGAGGCTCGCGTCCATAGAGACGCTGCTCAGGCTGAGCAGGCTGCCGCGGCGCGAGCCGAAGACCTTCGAGGGGTTCGACTTCTCTAGGATCCAGGGCCGGGACGCGTGCGCGCTGGCGAAGCTCCCGTCGCTCGCCGACCTCTACGCGCGCCGCAACGTCGCGTTCGTGGGCCCTGGCGGCATAGGCAAGACGCACCTCGCCCAGGCCTACGGGCGGGAGTGCTGCATGCGAGGGCTCAAGACCTACTACATCAAGGCCAGCGAGCTACGGGACAGGTTCCAGCGTGCCCTCGAGCGCGGGGGCGCCTCGCGGGCGGTCGCGACGCTGGTGAAGCCCTCGTGCCTGATCGTCGACGAGGTCGGGAGGTGCACGTTCGACAAGCCGTGCACGGACCTCTTCTTCGACGTGGTCGACCGGCGCTACGAGAAGGAGGGGCCCAACGCCATGGTGCTCACCAGCAACGTGTCCCCGAGCGAGTGGGACGAGTTCTTCACCGGGGACGACACGCTGCTCTGCGCCCTCGACCGGCTCTTCGACAGGGCGTCGGTCTTCGTCATGCGGGGCCCGAGCTACCGCGGTCGGGGACTCGACACGTACTCGGTCGAGGCGGTGCCGCAGGCGACGAAGGTGAGGGGCATGCAGCCCAAGGGAGTGTAGGCTGGTAAAAACCGGTCGCCGGCGCATCGGCTGTAATCGGCTGACCGGATCTGGCGAGAATCGCTTGACGTAATGTGGCTAAAATCGCTCGCCCTTAACACTCGGCGTCCTTGTCACCGGGGGCGAAGGGGAACATCTTCACAAGTTCGCGATAGCCCACCTCTGCGGAATCGGGTGATGAGAGAGGTGTAGAAATAATAGAGAGAACAGAGGGTATCGTATCGTGCGGAATTGCTGAACCTGGCGCGCTAGAAGCTGGCCAAGGTGCGTCAGATACCATACCGGTCGCTGAGGAAACTGTACCGGGTGTTTCGGCTTCCGGTTCAGTTTCTCTTAAGGAATCTGTACCGGTACAGCTTCCCTTAGAGAAACCTGTACCGGGCATGATGGGGGCATACCCGAAGCCCCACCGCCCATCTTTCGCCCCCGCGACGGTGCCCTCAACAAGTTCGATGATGGGGTCGTAGTCCTCGCAAAGATAAGCGTACTTTCCGTTAAGGGTTACGCGACAGACCATTGCGCGAGCAGTCACCTTCGAGATTCCCAAACCAGACGAGATGGTGTTCAGGGAGATTAGCGCAAACTGTCGCCCATCACGAAGGCGCTTCCCGGTCTCGATATGCGCGATGAAGAAGGCGATGAACTGACCGTACCGCCTTCCTGTCCCGCTTGTCTCGGGCATAGACCTTATCGACCCAATCGAGCGCGCAGAGGTGCCATACCATAAGATCGGGACCGTAAAGCGCGTAATGCGTGGAACGATCGTACAAGTACGTTGCTTCCTCGACCTCGTCCCAAGGTAGAGAGGTGCCAGCGGTTTCATCCCTCATCGCAGATCATTCCTCGACACCGAAAAACCTCGCGAGCTTCTTGCGAGAGAAAAACCACGTGCCGCCGATTTTACGCCCGGGCATAAGGCCCTGACGCGCCAGATCGAGCAGGTAACGGCGAGACATCCCGGTCCAAGCCATAACGTCCTCGATACGCCACGGCGCCTCAGGAGAATTTGTCCGTCTGGTTTCATCTGAAATGTATATATCCGATTTTGCACTCATATTCATTATTCCTCCTTGTTATTCGTTACTACGTTGTTTTGAGATTAGCGTAGTTTTGAAAGATCGTAAACAGACTTGGAATTTTCTACACAACGCTGCTAAATTTAAGACGTAGTTTCAAGTAGGAGGATGTTTCTTGTCTGCTGAAGCCCTATTCCTCGCCGAGGATCCCCGTTCAAACATGCACTGCCTCGTCCGCCTCATTCCTGTTGAGCGGCTTCGCGGCCCCTTTAGTCCCCCCAAGGCAGATGACGTCAACCAGCTGCTCATGGCCCATGACCCGGAGGCACTCCTTCAGGCAGCAATTGCCCTCGGCCCCATGCACCTGTCGGGAGCGCACGACGGCGACCTGGAGGGGCGCTGCTTCAAACCCAGCGAGCTGCAGGGAGGCGATGGACCGAAACTCAGGACTCCAGACACCGAGCAGCTCCTCAAAGAGTGCTACTTCGATCCGTACTCAACACCGGAGAATAGCGGCGGCATCGCGTACAGGCAGACCGGCAGGCTAGCTAGGGCCGCCGCTACCAGAGCGGCAACCGCATACAGCTTCGACAACGCACGCGACTATTCATTCGCAGACAGTCAGTACCGCTTCCTAGTCGAACCGTTGCACGACTGGGTTTTCGCACGAAACCTTCTGTCAATCGTGCTGCGCATCGGAGGCTTACTCCGCGCTAAGCCCGAAGATAAGAACATCCTCGAGTCCGCGGGATTTACATATGCAAAACCCAAGACGAGAAGCCAGCTACTCGGCATGGAAGGCGCCTGCTATGTCATCCCAATCGGCTTCAACCCCTTCTACAGGAAGGGCAACATCATCAAGAACGACGCAGGGTTCGACGCCAATGTCATATGGCCGCTCTATGGTAGCCTTGTCGAGAGCAGGAAGAAAGGCCTCGCGGGCGGTGCGGCCGACGATCACCTCGCGACCTGTCCCGACGTCAAGTTCCTCACCGCGGTCGTCGCCGGCCAAGCGAAGGGCACATTCGCCCCACGAGAGTCACATGACCTCATCAACACATGGTGGTATCTCGCCCTGAGGGAGGGTGAGAACCAGATCGACACCGCGAACATGCTTCTGAGGGCACTCGACCGGGCGCTGTTCGAGCCCGAACTTTGCTACACCGGCGAGCCGGGCAGGGAGATCGCCCCAGCCCGCAGGCCCGGCAACCTGCTCGAAGCGATGTGGCTGCTCGCGCGCGACCACCCGAACCGTTACCTGCTCACATGCGAGAACTGCGGGCGCACGGTCCTCTCGGGAAACCAAGGTGGCGAGCGCCGCTTCTGCAGCGGCTCCTGCCGAGCAGCCTGGAACAAGGAGCACCGGGGCGAGTTGGGGAGATGACTAGGATTCGGCCCACACCTTGGCGGCCGGTTCAAGGCGCCCCGCGAGCCAGCCGCCCCGACGGACCCGTCCAGATCCGACGCGACGCGGGACGCCGTCCCGTCTCAAACACCCTGCGTCAACTTGTCGCCTCGCAGATGCCGACACGGAAGTGCGGATACGGCCGCGTTAGGATTTGCTCACGGTTTGCGTCGAGGAATCGACAGCGTCCAGCTGCACCTCTGGACCTCCCGCCGTCGGCCGTCTGACAGTTCGGATCTGCCAAAGCTCGCCATAGCCTCGCCCACAACAACCCCGCGGGGAAGCCATTCTTGCGGCGCCGAAAGGAAGCGCCGCCGGTCTGGAACCTGCCCACTATCTCAGTACAGTTCACATGTCGGCAGCCCTCTCCGCTGGGAACGCCTTGTAGAACCAGTCCGTTATGGGCCCGGCCTCGCGCGGCTGTCCGGTTCGTTCGCCGAATTCGTCCGTTACATGCGTCCGGTGGTCCTGGATCTCCATCGCATTCCGCAGGTCCCTTCGCGCCTCGCCCTCTCTTCCGAGGCACCACTCGACCATTCCGATCGAGGCGAGGTTCAGCGCCCTCCCCATGTTCCACTTCTCCGGTTCAAGCTTCTCGCGGATTTGGAGCGCGGTGCGCTCGAAGACGAGGGCCCTCTCCAGTCGCTCCTCGCGCTCCTCGTCCGGCTCTCCTTTGCGCAGCCCGTCCGGGTGCTCTCCTCCAGCCAAGATGCGCCCGTAGAAGTAGAGCGCCTCCGCGAACTGCCTTCGATGCGTCTTGACGAGCTCGGCGGCTCTCGCGGGGTTCTCCACCGCCCCTTCCCCTTTCCTGTTCGTGATATATTCGTAAAGTTCGCACAGGCCGCGACGCGCGTACTCTACAGCGTTGACCTTGTCACTCTCGTTTTGGCTCTCGACAAGGGAGTAGCCGAGCGTGGAGTGCACGTTCTGCAGCTCGAGCCCTGTCGCGGGCGGGTCCTCCAGCCCGTCAAGCACCAGCAGCGCCTTCCTCTTCGCCTCAATCGCCGCTCTCAGATCGTCCGGCTCGCCCCCGTCGCGTTTCCATTTCTCATGGAGGCACCAACCCTTCTCCCGCAGCAGTCGCGCCAGGAGCGCGCTCCTGGCGCGAGTCGGCTCGCATTGCTCCAAGATGCAGATTCCACGGTCGAGCGTCTCGACCGACTCCGCCCTCAGGGCATATTGCATCTGCGTGTGGCCGAGTCGCAGGTATTCCTCTGCGAGCGACGCCTCCCTGTCTGGACACAGAAGCCCAATTAAGGCGCCGCCCGCATCGTGCATGACCTCGTCCTCTCGATATGCCTCCTCGAGCCGCTCGAGGACGTCTCCATGCGTCAGCATAGCAAGCCAAGTCCTATTCGTTTTCTCGTAGAGCCTCGCGAGCCGTGCCCGGCAGAGCTCGACCCACGCCTCTTCTCTGCCTTCTAAAAGCCCTAAAAGCCTCTCGTAGCATGCCATCGCTTCCTCGAGCGTGCTCCACGTGTTGACTGTCAAGACGTCAGACCAGAGCCTATCCGCCGCCTTGCCCAAGGCGGTTCCGGAGGGGCTAGGATGCCCCGCGAGCTCCTTCTCTGCGATGATTCCCACCGCCCCCTCTGCTAAGGCCCCGTTCAGCATGATGCGGCCGGTGACCGCATCCCGCATGATTGCCCCGACATCAAGGAGTCGGAGCAGGAGGGGGACGTCGCCCCCCACGAGAGCCCTGACGATCCTGACGCCCGCGCCCTCGGGAGGAAGAAGGGCAAGAGCGGCAATAACGGGATTGTCGTGCGTGTACACGCGAAGCACGTGCGCAGCGCCCTCAACGGGGCCGGAGCTCTCTCTGAGGGCCTCATTGACCGATTCGGCGGATCCCTCCCTGCCCGCGCAGGCGGAGGCGAGTGCCATAAGTCCCGCGTTCGCCCCGCAACACTCAACGAGGCCGCTCGCATCGGAAAAGCCCAGTGGCCAGAGCTCGCGACTCGCCCTCGCTGCGTTGGCCTCGCCCAATGCGATTAGGACCTTCCTACTCATGACACCAACCTCCACGACGGTGACATGGCCGAGCCCATCGAGACGATTCATTTCTACGTTCCCGGTGACAGTCATCATGACCACGGCACCGGTTCTCGCAACACGGACTAGGTCCGCGAGACCGCTCTCGAGCGCTTCTCTCCCCACATCAACCAAGGCGATGAGGGTGCGCCCTGTCCCCGTCTTCGCGAGGGTCGAGAGGGCTTGCACCGTCTGGTCGAACCGCTCGGCCTCATCCGTGTTACCGTTTCTCCCGAGGACGGCGGAGCAGACAGTTTTTCTTAGCGAACTGTCGAATCTGTACCAGAAGGCGTGCGCGACGCCCCTCTCCTCTAGACAACGGGAGATGGCTCGTGCCATGGCTGTCGCCCTGCCCGAGCCTATCTCCCCTGTGACGAGCACGACCGGGTGAGTTCCGTCTGCATCGAGAGACTTCTTGAGAGCGCTCCAGACCTTGTCGGCCACCTCTTTCCCAACGAGAAGGGGAATGTCGGGAAGGGGCAACGCGGCCTCCACGGTGCAAGGATCCTCCGCATCGACGTAGACAAGCGCCCGGATGCAGCTGAGCAGGGAAGCATTCGCATGTTCTCCCCTAGCGGCCGCCAGCTCCCTCAACTTGCCAACAAGCCTTTCCGGCACGAGGGGGCGGTCGTCATCCGGCTTGAGGTAGTTTCTGAGACGGTCGTCCACCGCGTCCTCGATTAGGCCCGCAACCTTTGCATAGGGCTCTGGCTTATCCTCAGCCAAGGTCAGCGCACGCTGCAGCAAATCTTTGACGTACTGTCCCCTGATATCGCTGATTGAGTTGAGATAAGGTGTCAGGGCGGGCAGCTTCTTTTTCGGATTTGCGAGATGCTCCCAGAAGCCTTTGATCGTTCTGATCGTCCTTTCGTCCCCGTATCCGTCTCCCGCCGCAGCCGGCTGTTGCCCGTCGCGTCGGCCGCCAGCTACGCGTGGTTCCCTTGAACTGAAGCGAAAGAGGACCCTGCGAAGGTAGTCGAGCGCTTCGTCCTTAACCCCTCGAACTTCTTCGGCTGCCTGCTCACCCTCTTCGCTCCCTGCTTCTCGATCCATAGGGCCGGCGGGGTTCACGCCACACCTAATTTGCGCCTCGACCAACGTCTTCTCAACGTATGTCAGGATGGGGACGATGATCTTCTCGACAGCTCTGTCTTTTTCTGGCATGGGGGACCTCCCGTCCGTGCGGACCAATGCCGCGCCAGCAATGCGGACGCTTCAAATACTAGCAGACGAGAATTCCGCCACCAGTCCAATATTGCCGCAAGTTTTCTTCGAGTTCATTAAAATCTTGTCACAAGCTCTATAAATGCACCGATGAATTACCGCAATATTACCGCAAATATGAGTCCTGGCATCTCGTATGAGACTGCAGCGGGATGATTGGCGAAAGCAACAACCAAAGCCGGCGGGACGCAATCGCGAGCTGCCGGCGCATCAAGAAAGGGGAATGCTATGCGCATCCGCACCAAGTTGACCGCTGCGCTTCTCTCACTCGTGGCGGCCCTCATCGTCTCTCTGTGCCCGCTGCCGGCCTTTGCCGACGAGACGGTCGCGTCGACCAGCGAGCGTCGCGGCGTCGAGATGCTCGCCGCCGTCCAACCGGCGGACAGGGAGCTCGTCTCGACCATCCGCGAGGCGATGGAGACCCGGAAGAGCCAAGTGAAGCTGGGGCGGGCGTATGACCGCGATGAGGTTTTGGCTGCCGTCCTTTACATAAACAACGTGGAGCCACTCTTCTACGACGTCCACACGGTGCTCTACACCTACGAAGACGGCTCTGTCGACCGCGTCGAGTTCGAATACCCCTTCGATAACGACGAGTTTGCCGAGGCGGAAAGGCGCTACGAGCAGGCTGTCGCAGAGGCGCTGAAATGGACCAGCTCCACCATGAGCGCGATGGACAACTGCAAGGCCCTCTGCGACTACCTGGTCAGGTGGTGCTCGTATGACTACGAGAACTACCTCAACAGCACCATCCCGAGCGAGAGCTACAGCCCGTACGGCGCGCTCGTCGAGCACAGGGCGGTGTGCACGGGATACGCGCGCACATACGTCGATCTCCTCAAACGGATAGGCGTGCAGGGGAGGGTCGTGTCCTCGAGCGCGATGGAGCACAGCTGGGTCATCGTGACAATCGACGGCGAAAATTACCATGTGGACCCCTGCTGGTGCGACCCGGTCTTCCCGGACGGAACGGACGGTGGTTGGGCCCGAGAACCGAGCTCGAGGTACTTCATGAAGAGTGACGAGGCGTTTGCCAATCTCGACCATTACGGCTGGGACGCCGGGGGGACCGTTTGCGACGACACGAGCCTGGACGACCATGTCTGGCCCACGTTCTCGGGCCCCGTGCGCCCGTACTACTCGTTCACCGACCTCTCGGAGAGCTGGTACCTGCCAGCCGTCGAGTTTGCCATGGAGCACGGCCTCATGACCGGAGCTGGAGCTGGAACATTTTGCCCGAACGACCCCCTGACGCGCGCCCAGGCGGCAGTCGTGCTCACCAGGATCATCAGCCCCGCAGACGCAAACCTTGCCGGCCAGGCGAATCAGACGGGCTGCAGCGACGTCGACGCGGAAACGTGGTACACGGGCTCGCTGAACTACTGCGTGCGCGAAGGAATCATCAAAGGGTCAAACGATAAACTGCGCCCGAACGACCCCATTACGCGGGAGGAGCTGTCTACGGTGCTTCTGCGGGCCTGCTACCACCAGACGCACGTCATCTGGCCCTGGAACACGAACGTGCTGCCCGAAATCGAGCGGCTCCCAGAGGGCGAAAGGCCTTCGGACTGGGCGCGAGCCAGCGTCCTGGTGATGCTCTCCCAGAAAGTCATCGGGAACGGCCCGTCGCTCAACCTCCGCTCCCCCGTTTCACGCGCCGAGGCGGCAGCGATGATTATGAACGCTGCGGAAATGCTGAACATTTCGTAATTACTGACTATGAGCCGCCCCTCTTCTCGATGGATGAAGAGGGGCGGCTCCGCCCGCATCGGCTTGCAACGCAACCATGAGCGCTGGCACTCATCAGCCGGCTGTTAGGCGCTCATGAGGAAGCCGGTTCCAGTCGGCCACCACTTCCCATATATGTTCAGCCGCGCTTCCGTCCATATTTGGGCGCACAGATTCCTGTACCGCAGACGGTGCCGCCCTTTCCCGCCGCGCGGGCATGAGCGAGCCCTATCTCGACCTTCCCCCATAGATCTGCCGGACAGGATCCTTGCCGGCCGAACCGAATCAGATGGCGATCGGCGAGGCCCATTCGGCTCTCATCGCGCCCGAGGTGAAGAGCCTCATAAGGGCGAAGAGACCGCACCATCTGGAAAACGGGCGTCGACGCAGCAGGCTGCTCCGAGGAGTTCGGGCACGTCCGCCTTCTCGCCTCCGGGCTTGGCGCATGCCTGCCCGCCGAGCGGACTTGGGGCGCGGTCCCGATATGCCCACGGAAAGGCAAGACGCGCCCCATCTGTACGGTCGCAAACAACAGATGGCATGTAGGAGTCCATCTGGAAACACGCCGCTCTCCAGCAGATGCTTATACCTAGCGCGCAGCCAGCCAACCGGCCCCACGAACTCCCCTGCGCCTTTCTGCCGGAACCCATGGAGACGCGCCCCGAGCGCGCTGGATTGGACCACGACACGGCAGGCGCCGAATCACATTGCCAGCTGAGGTCACTGCCCGGCGCAGCGTCTTCGCGACGCTGCCTGCACCGCCCGCGAAAAGCAGCGATGCGACGGCGGGCCGAAGACTGGACGACGCGCTCCCGCATCGCCCCCGTCGCCATCGAAGAAACCGTCCATGGGCAATCCGCAGTACCCATGCAGTACCCACACAGTACCCAAATGAAAAAAGCTCGGAAGCATATAGCCTCCGAGCTGCGATTTCTTGGTCGCGGGGGCAGGATTTGAACCTACGACCTCCGGGTTATGAGCCCGGCGAGCTACCAGACTGCTCCACCCCGCAATGTCTGGTTGCGCCTCAGCGCAAGAAAATATATTACGAATGCGCCTCCCGTTCGGCAAGTGGAATGTGGCAGTCCGCCCGTATCTCCACATGGCCTGCATATTTGATACCAGTACGCCCTATTCTCCCGCATATAGGCGCAGGCTCACGATCAGCTGCACAACGAGCGCGATCGCCGCGGCAATCCAAAGCAAGCCATAGCCCCCTGCTCCGAGCAGCATGCGGCCGAGCGTGCTGCCGATGCCGCCGCCCACGAACATGCCGAAGCCCGTAAAGCCGGTGCACAGGCCCGCATGCTGGGCATCCAGCCCGAGCGCGCGCGTGGCGAGTGTCGGCTGCACCATGATGTAGCCCGCGCCCAGCAGCACCGCGGCCGCGAGCGCCGGCACCCACGACGTCGTCGCCTGCGCGGCAAGCAGCAGAGCGATCGAGCAGAGGCCCGCGATCTCGCCCAAGGCGAGCGTCCGGGCGACACCGATGCGCCCGGCCAGTCGTCCCGTCAGCGCGCTGCCCACCAGGCACGCGAAGCCATAGCCCATCATCAGAAGACCGGCCTGCATCGCATCGAGCCCGCAGCGCTCGGCCAGAAACGTCCCGAAGAATCCGTAGACGCCCAGGAAAATCACGCCGGTTGCCAGCGCGGTGCCGTACACCTTGCGACCGACACCGAGCACCAGATGCCCGCTAAGGCGAACCATGTCGACAAGACCGGCGCCCTGCGCGTCGGCGGCACGCGCCGCACGATCGTCAGCGGATTCATGCAGCCTGCTCAGTCCCAGCAGCGCGATCACGCCCAGCACCGCAAAGCTCATAAATGCCGCACGCCACCCGACAAGCCCCGTGATGGCGCCGCCCAGTCCCGCGGACAGACCCTGCCCCGCATACGTGATCCCCATGAGCAGCGCAATCGCGCGCGGGCGGTCCTCAGCGGAAACCGCGTCTCCCGCCAGCACCTGCGACACGGCGATGATCCCCGCGGCAAAGCAGCCGGTTATGACGCGCGCCACGATCAGCATCTCCAGCGATGAGGCCATCGAGCACAGCACGGTCGAGACCGTCAGGCCGCACACGATGATGCGCAGCATGCGCAGACGTCCGACCTTGTCGCCCAGCGCGCCGCACACAGGCTGCAGGCAGCCATACGGGATGAGATACGCCGTCAAGATGATCGTCGCCACCGACGGGAGCACGCCGAGCGTGTTGGCGATAGACGGGAGAGCCGGGGATACGAACCAGTTGTCCGCCGCCGACACCAGACCGCAAAAGCCCAGCGCCATGACCGTCCCCCGTTGGCGAGCATCCATGCAAACACCTTCCGACTTCAAACAGCTGTCAGGCGCACCAGCGTCCGGCATGCACAGTATTCAGACTATTCTGCATGGTAGCAGACTAATTGTTAGGTATGAGCATGACCTGCAGAACGCCGGCCAACTTTAGCCAAAATCGCACCTCGTTGCGGCAGGCGGTTATCCAGTCGGCGCTCTTCGGGACCCGTCTCCAACGGACCCATGGGTTGGAACGAACCCGTCCCCGACGAACCCATCAGTTCTTGCGCGCGTCAAGCGCCTCCTTGAGCGCCTCGACATCTTGGCTCGTGTGCTTGGCGCGACGGAACAGCACGAACACGAACACGGCGAGCACCAGCCAGATGCCCACGTATGCGCCGATGACATACGGGGCCGCGGGCAGCACCGTCGAATAGACTTCAGACAAAATCGGATCCATCGTTAATCCTCCTCAGGCCCATCGGTTCGAACCGCCGCCTCGGCATGCGCGCGCAGGCGCTCGAGCGCCTCATCGGCCCGGGCGCGTTGCGCCCAGGTGTCCTGCTCCTCAAGCTGCTGCTTGAGCACCTCGACTTCCAAGGCATCCATGTTGATGCGCACCGCGATGCAGTAGAGCGCGAACGCGACCATCAGCATCCCGAACAGCCCGAGAAGAAACGGGATGAGCATCATGGGCGGCAACCCGCTATCGGTGCGAAACACCACCGGGTGGATCGAGGTGGGAACCAAACGCGTGATCAAAAACGAGATCGGCGCATCGATAAATGCCACCACGCCGAACACCGCGCTGAACCGCGCGCGACGCTCTGGATCATCAAAGGCGTTGCGCAGGATAAAGTAGCCGATGACCAGCAGCATCAGGATGAAATACGTCGTCAGGCGCGGCTCCCAGGTCCACCAGACGCCCCATTCGAAATAGGTCCACAGATCGCCCGAGATCATCGTCGCGACAATGAACACGAGGGTGATCTCCATGGCCGTCTTGGAGCGCACGTCGAAGGCGCGGTCCCTGGTCATCAGAAAGCGGATGGCGAAAAACGCCGCGAACGCCATGGCGGCAAACGACGCGACGGCCACGGGCACGTGCAGATAGAAGATCTTCTGCGACAGCAGCAGCTTGGTGGTGACCTGCGTCCCCGCAATGATGACCGGTTCGGACAGCTGCGCACCCTGCACCAACGGCGCCAGGGTGAACGTCCACACGACGTCGACGACGGTCAGAAGCACGCCCGCCGCAAGCAGCACGGGCGTCCAACGTTCGAGCGCACGCCCTAACACCCCGGTCGTCCCCTTTTCTGTATTCAACGGCCCCTCCCCCTACCTGGAGTTATCCGCCATGAACATGCACGCCCTATAGTAGCCCATTTGCCCGCGCGCCCGCCCGTGACGGCGCCGAATCGCACGCTTTTGCAGAAGGCCCCCCACAGCAGCCCCTGGAAAATGCAAATTGGGGACGTACCTTCCGCATGCACGCTTGCATCCGAATGAGTATCATCCACATGCAAGAACTATATGCAAAAGATACATCCCAACGTGCCCAGCCCCTGGAACATGCCCAAGGGGTGTCCTCGATATGCAAATAACAGGTACGTCCCCCATATGCAAAAGTGCATAGAGGGGACACACCTTCGGTGTGTTGTTAGGCGTCTAGAACGAATTCGTAGAGGCCCCAGGCGGCGGCGATCATGATCACGTCGTAGGCCGCAGCCAGCGCACAAGAGGTCCAGTAGGCGCCGAACGTGCCCTCGACGCCCAAAAACGCGGTCGTGGTCGCCGAGACGCACGCGTAGAGCAGCGGAAAGATCACCGGGATGAACAAGATCGCCAGCAGCACGTCGCGTCCGCGCGTATCGATGGCGATGGTGGACAGAAGCGTGCCCACGCCCGCCACGCCGACGGTGCCCACGGCGAGCGGCAGTACGATCATGGGCGTCGTCGCCGCCACGTCCGCGCCGGACAGGAAGAACAGGAAGAACAGCGGGATCACGATGACCTCGACTGCAGCCAGAAACAGAAGGTTCGACGTCGCCTTGGCCAAAAAGATCACGGAGCGGTCGACAGGCGCCAGCAGGATGCCCTCGAGACACCCCGACTCGGTCTCGTGCGAAAAGCTCCGGTTGAGGCCCAGAAGGCTCGTGAACACGATGAGGGCCCACAGCAGCCCGCCGGCAAACGACACCACCTGCAGGCCGTCCGCCACCTGCGAAAGCGCCGCACCGTAAATCGTCAGCACGAGCAGCGCGTAGACGACCATGGACGTCAGCATCTCGCGGGTGCGCAGCTCCTGCCGGATGTCCTTCATGAGCAGCGCGCGGAACTGCGGGAACCCCGAAGGCCGCCGCGATGCATCGGAGCGCTTCATCTAGGCCACCCCCATCCCGACGGTCGCCCGGTACAGATCCTTGAACGCAGAGGCGTCAACCTGCTCCTTCTCGGCGCACACGACGACCCGGCCGCGCGCCAGGATCAGCGCGTGGGTGCACAGCTCGAACCCCCGGTCCAGATCATGGCTCACCATGATGAACGTGCGCCCCACGCGAACGCGGGCGATGAGCCCGTCGAAGAGCTCGGCGGCGTGGGGGTCCAGGCCGGAATAGGGCTCATCGAGCAGCACCAGCTCGGGATCGTTGATGAGTGCGCGGGCGATCGACAGGCGCTGCTGCATGCCGCGGGAAAACGTGCGCACGCAGTCGTTGCGGCGGTGATCGAGCTCCACCAGGCGCAGCAGCTCGTCGATGCGCGCGCGGTCGGGCGCCCCGTACAGGGAACTGAAGAACTCGAGGTTCTCGCGCGCCGTCAAATCGCCATAGAGCATCGAGGTGTGCGAGATGAGCCCCACGCGCGACCGGAGCGCGTCGGCATCCTCCAGGGCGTCGACGCCCAGCAGGCGCAGCGAGCCGCGCGTCGGGCGCGAAAGCAGGGCGAGCATACGCAGCAGCGTGGTCTTGCCCGCGCCGTTGGGGCCGAACACCGACAGGAACGCGCCGGCGGGCACCTCGAGGTCGACCCCGTCCAGGCCGCGGCGGTTGCCGAACTGCTTGACCAGGCCATGCGCCTCGACGGCCAAGCCGGCACCCGGCAGGGGCGCCTCCCCCCTACCCACGACGAGCCTCCTCGCGTGCGCGCTCATCGGCAGCGAGCAGCGGCGTTGCGCGACGCGGCAGACATGCGAGTGCGATGCCCGCAACCGCCACGCCGGCGCCGATCCAGTTGAGAAGGATGAGCGGATTGATCTTCACGTGAATGGAAAGCGACCCGTCGGCATTCACGCCCTGGAACGCGACGAACAGGTCCTCGAGCGGCGTCGTGATCACCGCCGCGTTGAGCGTCTGCTGGCTGGTTGCCGCGGAGACCTCCATGGACGGGGCGATATGCCCCAGCTCGCGACCCGACCGGTCGTACACGGTCATCCCGACCGCGCGGATCATGTTGTCGGTCGCGTCGAACGAATCCTCGGTGCCGCCGTCGAACGTCAGAACGTAGTCGCCCACCTCGACGGTCTCGTTCGGCGTCGCGGACACATCGAAGGTCCGCTCGGTCACGTACATGGTCGAGCCCACAAGGCCCGCCAGGGCGATGGCCACGCCCAGATGCGCCAGATAGCCGCCCGCCTGCGCCGGCGAATGACGGAACAGGTTCACGAGCGCCAGGGGCGCCGCCTCGCCCTTGTTGCGAACGCGGGCCGACATGCCCCGACCGAGCAGGTACAGCGAGCTCGTGAACAGCAGCGATGCCGTGAAGAAGCCCAGAATCGTCCACGCGAAGTAATACGGGGCGGGACCCTGCTCGGTGTATACGGCCGCCTGGTCGCCGCCCGCGGCGACGACCTCGTTGTAGACGGGCACGAACTTCGTTGCGAACAGAACCATGAAGCCGCAGAAGATCACCGCGCCGGCGATCGCGGGCACCCGCATGTTCCTCGCGAACGACGCGCCGTCGGTCTTGCGCCACCCGAGCATGGGACACACCGCCATGAGCAGGCAGAACAGCGTTCCCACCGGACGGGCGACCGCGTTGTACACGCCCGCGGGGATCACCTGCCCGCCGAGCGGCAGAAAGCTCGGCAGCGAGCTCGAGATCGTAAGGTAGGCGCACAGCACCGCGCCCACGATCATCACGATGTTCGTCAGGTAGTACGACCCGTTCTTGGACACCATGGACTCGATCTGGTCGTCATCCTCATACGTGCCATGGCGATACACCAGGCCGATCAGAAACGCGAGACCCGCGAGCACCATGATGCCGAGGAAGAAATACGTGGACACGGGGTCCTCGGCAAAGGCGTGCACCGACTGAACCAGGCCCGAGCGGGTGATGAACGTGCCGAGCACCACGAAGATGAACGTGATGGTCGCCGCGAACATGCTCCACTTCTTGAAGCAGCCGTGCTTGCGGTACATCGTGAAACTGTGGATCATCGCCACCGACGTCAGCCACGAGAACAGGCTCGCGTTCTCCACGGCGTCCCACGCCCAAAAGCCTCCCCAGCCGAGGACCACGTAGGCCCACACCGCGCCGAGCGCCATGCCGATGGTGAGGAAGATGAACGCGAACACGGCGAGCCTGTCGCACAGCTCGACCCAGCGCGCGGACAGGTCGCCGCAGATGAGGGCCGCCATCGCGTAGGCGAACGGCAGCGTGACGCCCGCGTACCCGATAAAGGTCGCCGGCGGGTGCAAGATCATGGCCCAGTGCATGAGCAGCGGATTCATGCCGCTCGCCGGGCTCACCAGCGTGCCGTCGGCGTTCAGGTACTCGACGGCCGTCGGCATGAAGGGGTTGTTGGATTCGGACAGCACGAGCGTCGCCGTGAACAGCGCGACGATGACCTCGGTCACGCCGAGCGCCACCGAGGAGAGGTTGTCAGTCGCATGCATGCGCTTCCAGGCGACTACCGCAGCGTAGACCGAGATGAGCCAGGTCCACAGAAGCAGCGAGCCCTGGCGACCCGCCCAGACCGCCGACACCTCGTACAGCGGCTTCAAGGGGCTGTCGGTCACCGGATAGTTGGACACCACGTATGCCAGGCTGTAGTTTTCGGACAGCATGCACGCGAGGATGATGGCGATACAGCCGGTCAGCATGAGCACGTTGGCGAACACCAGCAGATAGCCCGTGTTCACGAGGCCCTCGCGCCGCAGCTTCACGCCTCCGATAAGGCAGACGGCCGCCGCAAGCGCCACCGCGAGCGCCAGGACCTGCAGCGCATTGCCAGCCATTGCAATCATATGGGATGCCCCCTGTTCCCCTTGCCCGTCATGGCACGCACCGATGCCGCGGCGTCACGCCCCTGCCACGTGGCACAAGACCCGCAGCGCTGCGCGCCAAAAAGCGTTATTCGGATACCGCCTCGTCGATGGCCGGTTGCTCGCTTGCCGTGAACGTGCCGTCCTCGCCGAGCGCGCCGGATACGACCACGGCCGTGCCGTCGACGATGGCGTCGTCCAGACCGCCGTCGTAGCGCACGTTGAGCGTGGCGCCCTGGGACTCGATCGTGAAGCGGTAGTCGGCATCGACCGCCTGGATGTCTCCGCGCACGTAGCCGCAGATCTTGGTGTCCTTGCCCACCATGGCATCGCCCTGGTCGAGCAGGCCCTTCACGGTCAGCGAGCCCTCCGCGCTCTCGTACTTGGAGGGGCACTTGGTCACCATCTCGGTCGCGTTGAGCACGCCGTCTTGCACTGTGCCCGTGCAGATGGCCACCACGCCGGCACCGAACGTCGCGGGAAGGGCGCCGTCATAGCTCACCTGCAGCTCCTCGGACGCGTCGCCCTCCTCGGGCGCGATCTCGAACACCGCCGTCGAGCCCTCGCTTGAGATGGAATCGGCCACCACCGAACCGGATACCTGGACCTTCTTGCCCTCGTACCCGCCGCCGAGCACGTCGCCGATGGACAGCGACGAGGCCGCCCCGCCGCTGCCCGCGATAGCGACGATCACGAGCATGGCGATGATCACGATGCCGCCCACGACCACCAGGCGGCGCTTTGCTTTCTTGTTCATGTGCACTCCAAGCACAGCATTCCTCCGGGGAATCTGTGCGCAACGATATCGTGTTTTGCCATCGGTCAAGTATACAATGGGCGCATGGCGCGATCGGGCGCGTTCGGCATGCAACGGGCGATTGAAAGAGCAAAATCATGGTTCTGGCAGTTGATATGGGCAATACGCAGACCGCACTCGGGCTGTTCGACGGCGAGGAGCTCATCTACTCCTGGCGCATGCCCACCGATCGCACCTTCACCAAAGACGAGATCAACGTGCGCCTGCAGGGGTATTTCCGCATGTACGGGCTCGATCTGTCCTGCGTGGGCACCATCGCGTTCGCCGGCGTGGTGCCGCAGCTCACGCGCGAATGGGAAGGCGTGGCCCGTCAGCTCGGCGCGGCGTTTTTGGCCGTCGGGCGCGACACGGCGCGCGTCACCGCCATCAAGGCGGACAACCCCGCCGAGGTCGGCGCCGACCGCGTCGCCAACGCCGTGGCCGCCGCCGCGTTCTACGGCTCGCCCGCCATCGTGGTCGATTTCGGCACCGCTACTAATATAGATGTGGTCGACGCCTCGGGCAGCTACATCGGAGGCGCCATCGCGCCGGGCATCCGCATCTCCATGGACGCACTCGTGGCCCGCGCGGCGCAGCTTGCCAGCGTGCCGCTCGAAGCGCCCGCGCACGCCATCGGCAGCAACACCATCGAGGCCGTGCAGAACGGCATCGTGGTGGGAGCGGCCGCCATGGCCGAAGGGCTCGTCGCCCGCATCAAAGCCGAACTTGAGGCGCCCGACGCCTATGTCATCGCCACCGGCGGCCTCGCGAGCGTCGTCGCCCGGTCAACCGACGCGTTCGATGCGGTGGATCCGACCCTGACGCTTCGCGGCATCCAGGAGATCTACCGACGGATGACGGAATAGCTACTGGGCCGCCGCTACGTCTTCCCGCAGAAAACGTCGCGACGGATTCTGCGGGAACAGCCATATCGTTTTGCATAACGACCAAAACGATATGGCTGTTTACCTCGCGTTTCTTTATTAAGCGAGACTTGATATGCATATTTCGTCCGAGCTTCCCGCAGAAACCGCCACGACATCAGGCATGGGTTGAAACGAACCCGTCCCCGTCCAACCCATCAGCACGCTACAGCGCGCGCAGGCTGACCGCCTCGGCAGGATAGGTCTGCTCGCCGCCCGGCGTCATCACGCAGGCGCGACCCCATACGTCAAGCCCCGCGAACACGCCGGTGTTCATGAGACGCCCGTTGGGAGACAGCACGGCGACCTGATGGCCGAGCATGGGCACCAGATCGAAATACTCGGAAAGAATCGGGGCCAGCGGACCAGCCGACGCCCGGCCCTCATGCACGAGGTCCGCCCACGCATCGACGCGCGCGATCACGGCGTCGCGCAGGCGCCGGGCCACATCGGGCACCTCCACCGTGCCAGCCGCTTCCCCCAAAAGCTCGTCCAGCGACACCGGCGTCAGCGCGCGCGGCGCCTTCGGCACGTTGCCTTCTGCAGGAGCCTCGATCTCGACGGGATGCATGTTGACCCCCATGCCCACCACGGCAAAGGGGCCGGCCTCGCTGGCGCGGGCCTCGACAAGGATGCCCGCAAGCTTGTTGTCGAACGCGGTCGGCGTGCGGTCGTCGGCATCCACGCGGGCCACGATGTCGTTCGGCCATTTAATGCCGACGTTACTCGCAAGACCCAAACCGTGCAGCGCGTCGATGACCCCCATGGCGCATACCGCCGGCAGCGCGATGAAGTGCTGCATGGGGACCTGGGGCCTCAGCACCACGGACATATAGAGACTGCCCGCAGGCGACGCCCACGTGTGCCCGCGCCTGCCGCGACCGGCAGTCTGCTCGTCGGCGCACACGGCCCAGCCGTGCGGGACGCCGCCGAGCGCGGCGTCGATGGCGACATCGTTTGTGGAGGGCACGGACGCCTCGAACACCAGCGGCGCCTCGTTGCCGGAAAGCATCTCATCTGCCATTACAGCGTCCCCAGCTCCTGCGTCACGTGACCGACGCGCTCCTCGGGCTCCTTGACGTCGACGCCCTCGTAGCGGAAGAAGCGCGCCGGGTCGTGGACCAGGTCCTCGAGCGGCACGAGCACGAAGTCGCGCTCGCCCAGCTTGGGGTGCGGCAGGCGCAGCTTGTCGCCGCCGTGGATCTCGCCCTCCATCCACAGCAGGTCGCAATCGAGCGTGCGCGGCCCGTTGGGCTTGGCGCTCGCGGTGCGGTTACGGCCGAGCTTGTCCTCGACCTTCATCAGCTCGTCGAGCAGGATGAGCGGCGCGAGCTCGGTGCGGATCTCGATCACGGCGTTCGCGAAGGGCTCCTGGTGCTCCTCGTAGGCGGGCTCGCTCTCATAGATGTGCGAGCAGTTGGACACGCAGGTGAGCGGGATCTCGGCGATAAGGTCCTTGGCGGCGCGGATGTTGTCCATGCGTCGGCCCAGGTTGGAGCCGAGGGCCACGAAGGCGCGCCGAGGCTGAGGGCGGGCGACCGCCCAGTAGCCGTTCAGGAACTGCGCGAAGCCGGCGACGTCGTGCACGCGCACCACGTTGGCACCGGCCTGGATGGCCCCCAGGCACACGCCGAACGTCGCGGCGTCGCGGTCGGCGGCCTCGACCACGCCGGAAACGGCGCCCACGAAGCGCTTGCGCGACACGGCGCACATCAGCGGATAGCCCAAGGAGGCCATCTTGGCGGTCTCGCGCTGGATGATGATGTCCTCGTTCGTGTTCTTGCCGAAGCCCGCGCCCGGGTCGATGCAGATGCGCTCGCGCGCCACGCCGGCGTGAATGAGCGCACGGGCCTGGTCGGACAGGAAGCCCATGACACGGCGCATGATGGGAGCAGAGTCGGGCAGCGTGAAGCGGCGCAGCTGCGAGGTGCTCACGTACGCCTCCTCGCGGCGGCTCGCGCGCGCCATGACGGCGGCGAGCTTGTCCTCGGGCTCCGAGGTCTCGGCGGCAGCGCCGTCGGGAGCGGTCTTGACGGCATCGGCCTCGATGGAGGCGCCGGTGAGCTGGGCGGCGACGGCCTCGGCGGGCGCCGTCTCCTCGGCAGCAGGTGCCGCCGGCTCGGCAGCCGGGGCATCGCCGGAAACCGCAGCCGAGCCATTCGGGATGTCGGCAAACGGAAGCTGGGGCTGCACCAAGCCGCCGATCAGGCGCGAGCCGCCCATGCCGCGACCGCGCTTCTTGCTCGCGGTGGCGCCCGCGGCCGCCGCGGCCGCGGCGGCGCGGGCCTTCTCGGCCACAAACGCCGCGGCGGAGGTATCCAGCTGCACCGCCTTGTGGGCGCGTGCCGGCTCGGTGACCTCACCCGCATGCGCGATGACCACGCCGCATTTGGTGCTCTTCACGAACTCGATCATCTTGGGATCGGTGAAGCCCGTCACGTCGTTCACGATGGAGGCGCCCACGCGCACAGCGGCCTTGGCGACCTCCACATGGCGGGTGTCGATGGACACGATGGCCCCGCGCTGGGCAAGCGCACGGATGACGGGCAGCACGCGCTTGGCCTCCTCGTCGGCCGACACCGGCGTGAAGCCGGGCCGCGTGGACTCGCCGCCCACGTCGATGATGTCGGCTCCGGCGTCGAGCATGGCCACACCGCGTGCCACGGCGGAATCCACATCGAGGTTGCTCTCGTCGCCGTCGCTAAATGAATCCGGCGTGACGTTCAGCACCCCCATGATGCGGGGACGGTCGAATTTGATCTCGTACTTTCCGCAGCGCCAAGTCTTGGTATCGTGAGCCATGAATATCCTTTCGCCGCACCGCCGCGCGATGCCCATGCGATCGATGTACACGTGCCTCTATTGTATCCAGACGCAGGAGCTCTTGTACGCGGCTCCCGCGCACCGCACGAAAAAGCAAATTGATATTGGGAGCGTTCTTGTCGTCCGAACGGGCGCGGTACAATAAACCAACCCTTGCAGAAAGGACGGTCTATGAAGCGTTTCCATAGCGTATGGCGCGCATGCGCCCTCTCGTGTGCCCTGGTGGCCGGGCTGAGCCTCGCCCCCATCATCGCCGGGGCGACGGCCGCGGACGCGGCTGCTGCAACCGACGGTATCCTCATCACGCTCGACAGCGCGGCCTCCGCGCAGGCCCGCTCGCTGGGCGGTGACGACGTGAACCTGCTTGCCGAATCCGAGGTCGTCGCCCAGCTGGGTCAAGCAGGACTTGAGGTCAACGACTCGTTTGAGAGCCAGGGCGGCCAGGTGGTGCTCACCGCGGATACCACAGGCGACCTGAGCGACGAGGAGGCCCTCGCCCAAGCGCGCGACATCGAGGGCGTGGCCGATGTCCAATATAACTACGTGTACCACCTCGTCGACATCATCGAGGAGGATGCTACGAGCAGCACGGGCACGTCCCGATCCGGCGTGAGCACGCTGACGGTCTCTTCGGTCAACGACCCCTTCGCCCAGATCTCCAGCCCTGCGGCGGACAACAACCAGTACTGGCTCTACAGCGCCAACCTGGACGACGCGTGGGAACAGGCGCAAAGCGACCACGACATCACCATCGCCGTGCTGGACTCCGGCGTGGATCTCGACCATGAAGACCTTGCCGGCAACATCCTGACCGACCTCGCCTGGGACGCAACGCTCGAGCAGCCGCTCTCCGCGTGCGAGATCACGGACTGCGCGGGCCACGGCACCATGGTCGCCGGCGTCGCGTCGGCTGTCGCCAACAACGCGCTGGGCATCGCCGGCGCCTCGTACAACGCCGACTTGCTGCCCATCAAAGTGGTGGACAACGAGGAGCGGCAGATCACGAGCGCCGATCTGGTGAAGAGCTACGAGTACCTGTTCGACCTGGTCGACAGCGGCAGGCTCGACAACCTGCGTGTCATCAACATGAGCCTCGGCGGCTATGAGGACAGCCAGGCCAACGACGAGGCGTTCCACGATGTGATCAAGACGGCGCTCAACACGTACGACATCCTCACCGTGTGCGCCGGAGGCAACGGAAACCAGACCACCACGCCCAACACGGGCAAGATGTATCCCGCGGATTTTGACGAGTGCATCTCGGTGACCGCGCTCGAATCCGACGGCACCAACCTCGTGTGGTCGGACTACAACGAGTTCAAAGACATCAGCGCACCGGGCCAGAACATCCGCACCACGAACATGAGCGGCGGCTTCTCAACGGCAAGCGGCACGTCGGTGGCCTCCCCCATCGTGAGCGGCACCGTGGCGCTGCTGTACGCCGCGGATCCCGATGCCACGCCCGAGCAGGTGCGTGCCGCCCTGGAAGAGACCGCCGTGCCCGTGGTCGACGAGGAGCACGACCGGACCGAGGTGAGCGGCAGCGCCGGCGCGCTGGATGCCGGGGCGGCCGTGGAGCAGCTGACGGGTGCGGTTGAGCCGGAGCCCGAACCTGATCCGGATCCCGAACCCGAGCCCGAGCTGCCGTTTGTCGACGTCGACCACGAGTGGTACTACCCCGCCATCGTGTACGTGTACGAAAACGACATCATGCACGGCCTGTCCGACTCGCCCCGCTTTGCCCCCAACGAGCCCATCGTGCGCCAAGACGCCGCCGTGGTCCTGTACAACATCCTGGGCAACGGTGAGAAGGCCCCCGACTGCGGGCTTGTTGATGTTGGGCAGGATTACTACACCGACGCAGTGAACTGGGCCGTCGCACACGGCTACATCAACGGATACGAAAACGTGGCGACCGGCGAGGTCACGCACTTCGGCGTGGGCGACCCCCTCACCCGCGAGCAGCTGGCGTGCATCGTGGCCAACATCGCACGCAACGGCGAGCCGTTCGGCAGCATGGCGAAGTACGAGAGCATGCCGGATCACGATAAGACCAGTACATGGGCTGTGACCAACGTGGTTTGGGCCATCAACAACCAGATCATCAACGGCGTGGAGCTGGGCGACGTGCGCTACGTGGCGCCGCAGAACAAGGCGACACGCGCCGAGATGGCCGCGATCATGATGAACTGCCTGGAACAGGACGTGTTCTAGAGCGGGTTGATTGGTTTTGTCCGCGCTCTGGTTGGGGCGCGGGCGGATTTTGCGCTCCCCGGGATTTCGAACGGCCTTGTCGGGGCCGGCGAGGTTCCGGGGTTTTCTTTTGCTGAAGCGTCGGGGTTCCCCTAGTTGCTCGCACGCGTTTTTCGGTATGAATTCACGATCGTGGTCAATTTGCCCATCGAACCGGGGAATGGGCGCTGGATTGTGGAAAGCGGGACGGCGAGAGCGGCTTGCGGCGCGGCAGGGACAATATAGTATGTATTGTATCGGTGCGTCCGGGAGCTGCTTTTCCACCTGGTGGGCGGGAAGGCGCGGCAGTCCTTCGATAGACTTGCTTGAATTAATGTAAAACGATAATCAGTCGGGCGGCGCTATCCCGGTTCGCTGGGTAATTTGACCACGAACTCGAAAAGATAGCGTGGGAGTGCTCGCTCGAGGTCGCTGTCTGCGCTGCTCGAGCGCGTAAAGCCGTACCGCAGAAACGCCACTTCGACTCGCTGCCGCGTCTTTAGTCGGGCGCCTTCTCGATATCCTCCTCGTGGCTTTTAGTTTGTTTAGCCGCAGACAACGTAGATCTTTAGGTGTGGATGTTTGCCTTTTGCCCCCGGAACGCACTGACGCCTGAATGGCTCTATTTGATAGCTTGCCGACAAATGAGTGTGTGCACGTCAGAAAAGCGAGGCCGTAAATCGGCTCTCATTGGCTCGCTTGGGTGCCGAGGTCCATTGACAGGCGGCGAATCAGATTTCCACCATTACATAACGGACAAAACGGCTGCCATTACAAGATGAAAACTGTCCCATTTCGCGTCTGAATCGCCCTAAAAACTATGCCATCTACCTGCGGTTTTAATGATGGTATCGATAACTGGCGATTATCTGTTCCTTACGGAAGGAGAAAGACGTATGACAGCTTGCGTCAACAGGAAGCACACTAAGAAGGTGGCAGCCGTCGTGACCGCGTCCCTGGTGGGCGCGCTCTCCCTGGGCGCCGCCCCCGTGGCGGCCGTGGCCGACACCGGGATCGACATGCAGGCCCTCACGCCCGCCGATGCGTTCAAGAACGGTACCGTCGCCGCGACCAACGGCAAGGGCGAGGCCGTGACGTTCCCCGCGAAGGACGACGTCGCCTTCTCCGCCGGCTCCGGCGAGTACCTGCTCCCCGAGAGCATCACCATCGAGGGCTCCACCATCGACTTCAACCTCAGCTCCGTCAGCGGGGACACCAAGATCGAGTGGAAGAAGAGCGGCGCTCCTTTCGCTGAGCTCGGCCTCGGCGCCGACGCGACGAAGGCTCCCAGCCGCCAGACCTGGACGGCCGGCGAGTACTCCGTCACCATCACCTACCTGAAGAGCGGCAGCCAGTACAATGGCGCCTCCAAGACGATCAACTTCGACATCGTCGACACCGACCTCACGAAGGCCACCGTCTTCAACGCGACCGACGGCAACACCGACGCCTCCGAGAGCACCTTCACCTACAACGGCAAGGCCCAGACCGTGGGTCTCGCCGTCGACGGCGCCGTCCTCAAGGCGGCCGACTATGTCGTTGAGATCAAGGACGCCTCGAACGCCACCGTTTACAATCTGACGAATGCCGGCGACTACACGGTGAACGTCTACGAGCCGGGCGAGAGCTCCACGACCTCCGCTCCCATCAAGTCCATCAAGGTCACCGTCGCTAAGCTGAACCTGAGCACCGCCGACGTGACCATCAGCGACACCACCAGCAGCGCGGCCCCGACCGCCTGCAAGGCCGACGGCGTCGACCTCAACACCACCGGCGGCAACGGTGACAAGGTCGATATCGCCGTCAACGCGAATATCAGCGTTAACGGTGAGTACACCGCAACAGTCAAGGCTGTGAGCAACCAGGCCAACATCACCGGCAGCGCCACGGTCACCTTCAACAAGGTCGCCGAAGTCGTCGCCGACTTTCAGTACAACGGCAACCCGTTCCCCTCGTCCATCATGAACGTGGATCTCTCCAAGCCTGTCACCGCATATGACGAGTCCCTCATCGAGGTCTTCGATACTGCTGGCACTGAGCTTAGCTCCAAGGACTACGACATCTGGTACACCGACAAGGACGGTAACGAGGCCAGCGCCTCCGACCTCGGCACCCTCGGCACCTGGAAGGTCAACGTCCGCGTCAACGCCAAGCGCTCCGACTACGCCATCGGCAGCGACACGCACACCATCACCGTCAAGGTGACCGGCGGCCAGGTCGCCGAGAGCGATGTCGTCTTCAAGTACAAGGGCGAGGTCTGCAACGACCTGACCTCCCTCGTCTACAACGGCGAGGACTTCCTGGATGACATCCAGACCGTCGTGCGCAGCGGCGGCAAGGAGCTCACCGCCGGCACCGACTACACCGTCAAGGTCGTCAACGCCGCCGGCGACGAGGTCGACAAGATCGTCGACGTGGACACCTACACCATCTCGATCGACAGCGACAACTACGATCTCAGCGCCGTCGCGGACAAGGACATCACGGTTACCGTGAAGCCCGTCGAGCTTTTCGATGCGGTCGGTGACAACCTCGTGTACGCCAAGTCCGACTTGATGCAGACCTTCGGCAACCAGACCATCATCCCCTACACCGGCGCGGACATCGATGCCGCCTTCACCTTCGGCTACTTCACCGACGCCGACGGCAAGGTCGTGGCATACGACGCCGACAAGAACTACAAGTGGAATGAGCTTCCCGAGGGGACCGTCCTCATCGACAGCATTGAGTACGCCGAGAAGGTCCCGAATGGCTCCGGTTCTTTCATTCCTGGAATCTTCAGCCCGGTTGACGGCCTGAAGGACACCGGCTACTACCGCATCACCGTGTCCCTTGGTACCGGCGTCAAGAACTACGACGTCAACACCGGTTTCGTCAAGGCCCTTGTCGAGGTCAGCGACGCCGGCATCTTCGCCGACGTGCCGAACGACGCCTGGTACTCCGAGGTCGTCTACACCGCCAAGAAGAACGGCTACATCAACGGCTACGCCGGCACCCAGCTGTTCGGTCCCGAGCGCGACATCACCCGCGCCGAGGTCGTCTGCATCCTCTACAACATGGCGGGCGGCAAGGTCTTGGTCGGCTCCGACCTCTGGAACCAGTACCTCGCATACGCCACCAAGTTCGATGACGTCGACACAAACATGTACTACGCTCAGGCTATCGGCTGGGCTGCCAAGTTCGGCGTCGTGAACGGCTACGGCGACGGCACCTTCGCTCCCGAGAAGAACGTCACTCGCGAGGAGTTCGCTGCCATGCTCGCGAACTACGCCAAGGCGATGAACGACTACGAGGCCGCGTCCTCCGACGCGCTCGGTTCCTTCGCCGACGCCGGCCAGGTCGCCGACTGGGCCGAGGAGTCCGTCGCCTGGGCGGTCGCCAACAAGATCATGGGCAACAACGGCTCGATCGACCCGACCTCCGACATCAGCCGCGCTGAGGTTGCCGCCATGGCGGTCAACTACCAGCCGGAGAAGATCACCGACAACTTCCTGCAGTAAGCTTCCTGTCGGGCAGTTGTCCAAAGCCCTCCCCTTCGGGGGAGGGCTTGCGGGAGGGCTCTGGGAGACAGAGCCTCCCCGCAAGCCTTTGGCTCAAGTTGCAAGCTGTCGCACAAGGCTCGATGCCGAACGGGCCCCTTGGAAGAGATTCCAAGGGGCCCGTTCGGCATTCCCCACCTAAGAGCGTTTTGGGAAATTTGCCTGTCTCACAACAACGACAACCCTGATGCCGGGATCGACTTTCCTTTCTTGGATTCAACGGTACCGCCTTGGTCTCTTAGTCCGTCGGGCGCTGTAGAGAGTTCCGGATTCTCCTTGATGTCTTTACCCTGTCTCCGATGCGGACATTATGTGGCAAACTCCTATGCGATAAGGTGGGCCTTGAAAAACGTATATGCCATCAACGGGCTCAGGAGGATGGCGAAGCCGATGCTCGACGCCTGCGAGCTCAGGTCGGCGACCTTGTCCAGCTTGTATACCCGCGGGGAGTCGCGACCGGACCCCGACGTCGAAGCCCCAGGCGACGACGTCAGCCCCTTAAGGCTCCTGTCGACGCACTTCTAGAGCGGGGATTGCGGGGAGGCCAACGGGAAGCAGGCGGGCGTCATCGAGGCCTCCGAGCTCTAGGACAACCCCCTTTCGCGACAGGGCGCTCGGGGAGGAGGCGGCGCTGTGACCGGCCGTGCTCGCTATCGCCTGGGTATAAACGCAAATGTTTCGTCGAGAGTCTTTTCAATCAGATGAAAAACAGCACGTCAGGCTGCCGAATTCAGTACTAACAATTAATGCCGAACGGGCCCCTTGGAATCTCTTCCAAGGGGCCCGTTCAGCATCGAGCCTTGTGCGACAGCTTGCAACTTGAGCCAAAGGCTTGCGGGGAGGCTCTCATGGTGAAGAGCCCTCCCGCAAGCCCTCCCCCGGAGGGGAGGGCTGATTAGTCTAGCCGTCTAGAGGCTAAACAGACTTCGACCGAATGTTAGCGCGGGAGCTTGTCGGTGCGGATCATCTCCGGCTGGTAGTTGACGGCCATGGCCGCAACCTCTGCGCGGATGATGTTGGACTGGCCGGCCACGAAGCCGCCGTTGCCCATGATGCCGCTCTCGACGGCCCAGGCGACGTTGTCCTTTGCCCAGTCGGAGACGGTGCTGGCGTCGGACATGCCGTCGAGCGCGGAGGCGTCGGCAGCCTCGAACTTGCCCATGGCCTTCGCGTAGTTGGCGAGCAGGCTCGCGAACTCCTCGCGGGTGATCTGGTCGTAGGGGCGGAACTCGCCGTTGGAGCCGTTGGCTACGCCGAAGGCGCGGGCCCAGGCGAGGGCCTTGGCGAAGTAGGCGTGGCCGTCGACGTCGGAGAAGCCGGTGTTGTAGCCGTAATCGACGTCGAAGGAGAAGTCCTCGTCTCCGATGGAGTCGCCGCCGGCCATGTTGTAGATGATGCACACGGCGTCGGCGCGGGTGATGTCGGCCTCGGGGGCGAACAGGTTCGTGCCGGAGATGCCGTTGATGTACCACTGGCTGTAGGCCTTCTCGACCGCGACGGAGTACCACTTGGTGGAGTCGACGTCGGTGAAGTGGCCGGCCTCACGGATCTCGAAGACGAACTTGTCATCGTTGAGCTGGTAATTGCTCTTGGCAGCGTCGGACAGGGCGATCTTGACGGTGTACTCGCCCTCCTCGATGGCCTCCTTGACCGTCTTGGTGTTCTCATCCTTGATGGAGACGATGTTGTAGAGGTCGGTAGACAGGTCAGCGTAGACAACGTTTCCGTCCTTGTCGCGCTTGACGTCCGTGCCGTCCTCATTGAGCACAGGATACTTGACCGTCGGAATCTCGACAGCGGAACCGGTATAGGCAACCGCATCGTTCTGCAGGACGACGGTGCCGGCGGTGTTGGTGCGATACAGGAAGTCCTTAAGATCGCCACCAGTGACGGCAAGGCCGATCTTGATGGGATTAACGGTCAGGGTGAGAGTATCATTCGGAGAGGAGCCAAACGAGAAGGTCAGGGGGTTGACCTTGATCTCGTACTCGCCGGCGTCGACGATGGAGTCCACCTCGCGGTTCGTATCGGTGTTCGTAACCTTGATCTCGTAGTCGGTGCCCTCGACGAGGTCAGTGCCGTCAGCGCCCTTGACGACGACGGAGATCTTATCGAGCTGGTCGGTGCCGTCGTAGGTCACGCTCTCAGCGTTGCCCGCGAGCTCTCCGTCGACGAAGAAGGCGAGGTCCTCGCTGTCGTCGAGGCCGACTGCCACAACCTCGACGTCGAGGGTGATGGTGCCGCCGGACCAAGCGCCAGTGGCGAAGTCCTGCGTGGGCTTGACACGGATGGTCAGCTCGTACTCGCCCACGTTGGCGAGAGCGGAAGCATCGACGGTCTTGTTGTCATCGGTGTCGGTGTAGGTGATCTCGAGATCGTCGCCGGTGTAGGAGTTGCCGGCGGTATCCTTCACGACAATCTTGCTGGCATCGAAAGCATCGCCGTAGGCAAGCTCGATCTTGAGCGTGCTGCCGGTGTAGTCGACACGGTTGTACTCGACCGCGTCGGCAACCATATCGTCTACGATGCAGTAGGAGATGGAAGCAGTGCCGGTGATGTTCTTGTTGTTAGCAACCGGCGCGATGGTGACCTGGTAGACACCCGCTTTGCCCGAGCCGAAGCCGGCCGTACCGGCGGGGTTCGTGACCTTGGTCACCTCAATCTCGCCAGCGAGGGTGCCCGTGGCGCCGCCCGCGACGCTTCCATTGATATAGAGGTTGTCCTCGAGGTCAGCTTCGCTGATGATGGCCGTGTCAGTGTCCTTGACAACAACGGTCGACGTGCTGAGGTCTAGCTTCGCAATAGAGAAAGGCACCGAATAGGTGTTGGTGCCGTCAGAGAACTCGGCAATATAGTCGCCGGCATTCTGCGGCACGGCGCTATCGCCCTTAGCATCCTTGTAGCTGATGGAGCTAGTGGCGCCGTTGGCGATCTCGTAGCCCTCGGCGTCGACGAAGGACAGGGTCGAGCTCTGGTCCTTGCCGTTATAGGTGGGGGTGCCCTTGACGGTCACGCCCTCGACCTTGCCCTCACCGGAGATCTTGAAGTGGACGTCGTAGGATTCGCTGTCATAGGTGTAGGTGACGCGGTAGGTGCCGGTCGTGTCAGTGCCGGTGCTGCCGGTGGCGAAGTAGGCGATGGCATCGTCCAGCGAGCCGGTGGCCCCCACCAAGGAATAGCCGCCGCTCGTATTGCGCTTCTCGTAGCGAAGGTAGTCCTCATCAACCTCGGTGGTCGTATAGGTGCCGGTGATCTCGGTCGGGACGAGGAACTTGCCGGACTTAGCCGTGAAGCTCTTGCGCTCGAGATCGCCTGTAACCGTGGCGCCCTTGCCGTCGGTCGCAGCGGTCACCTTGGCGCCGGTGGCCCAGTTGGCCGCCAGGGTCTCGATCCCGGTGTCGGCCACGGCCGCCACGGGGGCGACGCCCAGCGAGAGCGCGCCCACCAGGGACGCGGTCACGACGGCTGCCACCTTCTTAGTGTGCTTCCTGTTGACGCAAGCTGTCATACGTCTTTCTC
>NZ_NFJE01000019.1:0-26327 GCF_002159695.1 Collinsella sp. An271
CCGGGTCGACCACGGTCATGTGCCAGATGATCTCGAGCACGAGACCGATGACGCTGCAGACCATGAATACCCAGAACAGGTTGAAGAAGTTGAGCTTGATATAGCCCTCGCCGGTCTCGTCGCGGCCGAGCATGCCCTCTTCCGCCGCCTCGCGTTCCTGCATGTTCCGCAGGCGTGCCTGCAGATCGCGCTCCTCGCGCAAAGACGGGTCGATGGTGACGGAGATGGCCAGCAGGATGACGAGCTGGACGGCAGGCTGGATCAGGTGGGCGCCGATGCCGTTGAGCATGATGTTGGCGAGGATCTGCGCAAGCGTGATGGCGATGAGCGCCTCGGACCACAGCGCCGCGTTGCGACGCTGGTTCTTGATGAGCGAGAGGCCGAACCGGATGAGCAGGACCGATGCCACCAGCGTGAGGATGACGTTGATGGCCGTGACGACGACGGTGAGGGTCGGGTCCGCGGCGATGCTGAGCTTTTCGGGCGAGGTCGCCAGCACGATGCCCACGACTGCGATGAGCAGCACGATGAGCGGCAGGGCGACGATGCCGTCGATGAGGCACAGCGCGCCGTATACCTTGTAGATGCGCGGGATGCGCTTGCGTTCCTCGGGCGTAGGGGTCTTGGGATCGAGGCCGTTGCCCGGCAGGTCGTAGTCGGGTAGGCCGGATGCGGCGGATGCGTTTGTGTTCACAGGGGCTCCTTACGTAGTTGCGCGAGATGATACCCCGCGGAGCGGCGGCCTTTCGCACGAGCCTCTTAATTATGGCTGAACGGGTGCTCCGAACCGGTTGTCTCGGGAAACACTGATCAATTCATTCCGCATCGGTCGGCCCCGTGCCGCGTGTGACATGCAAAAACTGTGGGGTTTCATCATGTACGAACATGCTGCGAAAAAACTTCGACGGCGTCGGGTATGATGAAAACAAACATACGCTTCGCGCATGTGCATGGCTGGGGTGCGAGGCCTCTGCAACCGGTTTCGCGCCCCTTCGCACATTACGCGGGGACGCATGCGTAAATTTCAATCGACAACATATTCCATACGCCTGTGAGCAGGTTCGTTCGTGCCATAATGTGCAGGTATTTTTACGCAAGAACGCGTGTGCGCAAAGGACGATCATGGCTCAACAGATCACGAATACCCCGGCAACTTGCGAATCCGCCCGCGAAGACGCGCTGCACGAGGAGTGCGGCGTCTTTGGCGTGTGGGCGCCCGAACGCGACGTGGCGCGCCTCACCTATTTCGGCCTCAAGGCGCTGCAGCATCGCGGCCAGGAGTCCGCAGGCATCGCGGTGGGCGACGGCGGCACGGTGATGGTGCGCAAGGACCTTGGCCTTATCGACCAGGTGTTCACCGATGCGGACCTCTCGACGCTGACCGGCCAGCTCGCCATCGGCCACGTGCGCTACGGCACGGCGGGCGCCAAGAGCTGGGAGGCGGCGCAGCCCCATCTGTCCACCATCAACGACGTGATTATCGCGCTCGCCCACAACGGCACGCTCGTCAACACCGACGAGCTGCGTCGCCAGCTGATCGAGCTGGGTGTACCGTTCCTCTCCAACTCCGATTCCGAGGTGGCCGCCAAGCTCATCGGCTACTTCACCCAGCGGACGCACCATCTGCGCGAAGGCATCCGCAAGACCATGGAGCTCGTGCGCGGCGGGTACGCCATGACGCTCATCAACGAGCAGGCGCTCTACGCCTTCCGCGACCCCTACGGCATCCGCCCGCTTGTGCTGGGCAAGCTGGTCGACGAGGGCCTGGACGAGGTGGACCCCTCCGCCGTCTCGGCGCTGCCGTCCCAGACAGACGATGCGAGCGGCGACGAGGGCGCGCTCGCGTCCGCGTCCGGCTGGGTCGTCGCCTCCGAGACCTGCGCGCTCGATATCGTGGGCGCACGCTACGTGCGCGATATCCGCCCCGGCGAGATCCTGCGCATCTCGGCTGCGGGTCTGGTGTCCGAGCAGGGCGTTCCCGCGGCCGCCGAGAGCGCCGAGTGCATCTTCGAGCAGGTGTATTTCGCCCGTCCCGACTCCATCATGGGCGGCAAGTCGGTCTACGCGTGCCGCTACGACATGGGCCGGCGCCTGGCGCAGGAGAACCCGGTCGATGCCGACATGGTCATCGGCGTGCCCGACTCGGGCCTTCCGCCGGCGGAGGGCTTTGCCCGCGAGAGCGGTATACCCTTCGGCGAGGGCCTCATCAAAAACCGCTACGTCGCGCGCACGTTCATCGCGCCCACGCAGGAGCTTCGCGCCATGGGCGTGCGCATGAAGCTGAATCCGCTGCGCGACAACATCGCCGGCAAGCGCCTCGTGGTCATCGACGACTCCATCGTGCGCGGCACGACCATGGTGCAGCTCGTGAAGATGCTGCGCCAGGCCGGCGCGGCCGAGGTGCACGTGCGCATCAACTCTCCCGAGGTCGTCTGGCCGTGCTTCTACGGCATCGACACCGATGTCCAGGCGCAGCTCATCAGCGCAAACAAGTCGGTTGAGGAGATCTGCGCGTTCATCGGCGCCGACTCGCTCGGCTTCCTGTCGGTCGAGGGCCTGCTTGCCTGCCTGCCGGAAACCGGCGTCTCAGCCGGCGCGGGCTGCCCGGTGCACGGGTACTGCACCGCCTGCTTCACGGGCGTCTACCCCGTAGCCATCCCCGACAGCTTCGGGCGCGACAAGTTCATGCCCGGCTACAACCCCTGCAACCTGAGCGAGAACCCTGTGCTCCCGCGCGATGTCGTGCGCGTCAAGGACCACGACCACAGCTGGGAGGAGCACCACGAGCGGTAAGAAGCCCGTGAGTTGATACCAAATTCCGAAGCCCCGGCTTGCGTGCCGTTCCATCTCTCATATCGTGCAAATCGGGGACGTACCTGTTGCGTGCATTTTTGCACGCAACAGGTACGTCCCCGATTTGCACTTCAAAGCAGCTCTCGAGGTGATGCCGAATTCAGGGACCTTTGGTCCATGTCCCGCTCTATCTCTCAGGCTATCTCTCAGTTATCTCTCAGATCTGAGAGATAACTGAGAGATAGCCTGAGAGATGTAGCTAATCTGAGAGATGCGCGCTGCAAGGTGCTTGCTCGCCGGGCGTGTGCTGCCCCGGCGCACCTGCTATGATTTGGCTATCTGAAGATTTCTCCGGAAAGGATCGCCGATGAGCGAGAACACCAAGCACGTGACGTATGAGGATGCGGGCGTCGATACCGCCGAGGGCGGTCGTGCGGTCGATGCGATCAAGCAGATGGTGGCCGAGACCAACCGTCCCGAGGTCGTCGGCGGCATCGGCGGGTTCGGCGGCCTGTTCTCCGCGTCCGCGCTAAAGGACATGGAGGACCCCATCCTCATTTCCGGTACGGACGGCGTGGGCACCAAGCTCGTGCTCGCCCAGATTCTCGATCGTCACGAGACCGTGGGCCAGGACCTGGTCGCCATGTGCGTGAACGACATTCTCGCCTCGGGCGCCGAGCCGCTGTTCTTCCTCGACTACATCGCCATCGGCCATATCGAGGCCGAGCACATGGCAAAGATCGTGCGCGGCGTGGCGGACGGCTGCAAGCTCGCGGGCTGTGCGCTGGTGGGCGGCGAGATGGCCGAGCACCCCGGCGTCATGCGCCCGGATGACTACGACCTGGCGGGTTTTGCCGTGGGCGTCGTCGACCGCCCCAAGATGCTCGATCCGGCGAACGTTCGTCCCGGCGATGTCATCCTCGGCCTGCCTTCCACCGGCGTCCACTCCAACGGGTACTCGCTTGTGCGCAAGGTCATCGGTGTCGACGGCATCGTGCCGGGCACGCCCGAGGCCGCGGCCAAGAAGGCCGAGCTTGAGGGTATCGAGGTCGCACCCGGTCTGAGTCTCGCCGACGCCCTGCTGGCGCCTACCCGCATCTATGTGAAGCCCATCCTCGAGCTGCTGCGCTCCGGTGCCCCGGTTCATGCGATCGCCCATATCACCGGCGGCGGCATCACCGAGAACCTCAACCGCGCGCTCGCCGACGACGTCGATGCCGTGGTGACGCGCGATGGCGCCGCGATGGGCTGGGACGTCCCGCCGGTGATCACTTACGTTTCCGAGCATGCCGAGCTCGCCCCCAACGAGGCCTGCAAGACGTTCAATATGGGCGTGGGCCTGTGCATCATCTGCGCCCCTGAGGACGAGGCTGCCATCGCCGAGAAGCTCGAGGCGATGGGCGAGCATCCCTTCCGCGTCGGCACGTGCGTTGCGGGCTCCGGCAAGGTGGTGTATTCGGATGAGCAGTAGCGACGAGTACCGCAGGCTGGTCGAGGAGGCCGGCCTGCCGCCCGAGGCGCTTCCGAGCGACGCCTTCTTCAACGCCAACGTGGACGGGGAGCTCAAGCGCGCCCTCAAGAAGGCCATCGAGGAGCTGGAGCCGGCCGACGAGGCGCCGCACTTCCCCGACTGCAACGAGATCCAGGCTCATCGTGCCGCTGCGCGCGCGGCGGGCGAGCCGCTCGAGCCGTTGAAGATCGGCGTGCTCATCTCCGGTTCGGGAACGAACCTCCAGGCGCTCATCGACCGCATCGCCGACGGGTCGCTCAACGCCAAGATCGAGCTTGTCGTGGCAAGCCGGCCCTCGGCCAAGGGTCTCCAGCGCGCCGAGGCTGCGGGCATCCAGACGCTCACGCTCTCCAAGGAGATCTACGCCGATCCCATTGCCGCCGACGAGGTCATCGCCCATGAGCTACTGGAGCATGGCGTGGAATATGTGGTCATGGCGGGTTACATGCGCATGGTTCACGCGCCTCTGCTCGTGACGTTCCCCAACCGCGTCGTGAACCTGCATCCCGCGCTGCTTCCGAGCTTCACGGGCGCGCACGCTATCGCTGACGCCTACGAGCGCGGCGTCAAGGTGACGGGCGTGACGGTTCACTTTGCGAACGCCGCCTACGATGCGGGCCCGATCATCGCCCAGCGACCGCTTGCGGTCGAAGAGGGGTGGGACATCGATACGCTCGAGGCCCATATCCACGAGATCGAGCACGAGCTGTACCCGCATGTGGTCCAGCTGCTTGCAGACGGCCGCATCCATGTGCGCGAGAACCTCACCGTCGCCGTTCAGGAATAGCGCCGCGGCGAAAAGACCAGCGTTTCCCTCGGGCCCGGCATCGATGCCGGGCCCTTTTTTCGGCCACCGTGCAAATCGGGGACGTACCTGTTGCGTGCATGCATGCACGCAACAGGTACGTCCCCGATTTGCACGTTCGTGGAGGTGGCTGGACGGGCAATCGGCCCGGTTCCGCGAGGGCCTTCGATGTTGCACGGCGATAAGGAAAAGCCGGGTTGTATGCAAGGCGGTGCAGGTTGGGTGTGCCATAAGGCCCAGAAGGCTGCAATCGGGCGTTTTGTCGGTCGCCTCGGGTGAACGTGCTATAGAATCGCTGGAGAACGAAGGCCCGACGGACGGAGCGAACCATGAGCGAGACCTGGACAGTAAAGCGTTGCCTCGACTGGACGAACGAATATCTGGGCGGCAAGGGTATCGAGAAGCCGCGGGTTTCGGCTGAGTGGATGCTTTCGTCAATTCTCGGGCTGTCGCGCACCCAGCTCTACATGAGCTTTGATAGACCTTTGCTGCCCGAAGAACTCGATCGCATGCACCGGTCGGTCGTTCGCCGCGCAAAGGGCGAGCCGCTGCAGTACATCACGGGAGATACGCAGTTCCGGATCATCGACGTCGCCTGCGAGCCGGGCGTTTTGATCCCGCGTCCCGAGACCGAGATGCTCGTCGAAGAGGTCCTCGCGTTCATCGACCGCGATGTGTTCGGCGAGGCGGACGGGGCATCGCGCCGAGAGCGGGCCGCGCTGCCTTGGAACGCTGAGGTCGAGGCGGCCCGCCGCGCGGAGGAGGCTGCTGCCGCCGAGAAGGCGCGTCAGGATGCTGCCGAGTCCGAAGATGACGGCCCAAAACCGGATGGGGACGGTCTGCCTGAGGACCGACCCGACGATGACGTGGACGGGTTCGAAGGGGAGGCCGATGCGGAGGGGAGCGAGCCCCGCTGCGCCCGTATTCTCGAGGTCGGGTGCGGGACGGGCTGCATCTCGCTGTCGTTTGCCGCCGAGCGTCCCGGGCGCGTTCGCTGCATCGCGACCGACATAGAGCCTCGCGCCGTCGCGCTGGCGTGCCGCAACCGCGATGCGCTCGGCATAGGCGCCGAGGTCGTTGATTTCCGAGAGGGTAACCTCGTCTCTCCGCTCGACCGTCAAACGGAGTGGGGGACCTTCGATGTTTTAGTCTCCAATCCGCCCTATATCCCGACGTCGGTGATGAAGCAGCTGCCGCAGGAGGTGGCCGCATACGAGCCGGAGCTCGCCCTCGAGGGCGGGGAGGACGGCTTGGATATCTTCCGTCGACTGGTCAATGCCGCGCCGAGCATGGTGCGTCCGGGCGGCCTGCTCGCATGCGAGCTTCACGAGACGGCGCTCGATGCCGCTGCCGGCATCTGCCGTCAGGCGGGATTCGAGAACGTGCGGATCGTGAGCGACCTTGCCGGGCGCCCGCGCATCATTCTCGCTGTCGTGCCCGAAGCGGCGGTGCTTGCGGCTCGCGAGCGCTTCGCTCGCCGCGCGTAGGGGCGCGCCGCAAAAATCGCTTGGCCCGAATCACATATCACGTACATACTTTCGGCCCTTTGCCGAGAATATTACCCGCTTGTCTGCTGGGTTGAGTCGATTCCGGCTCCCTGCGGCCGCGGCGTGAGACAATGCAGCGGGGCGCGTTTACCGCGCGCTGATAAATCGTTTACGCAAAACGGACGAAGGCAAAGGGAGTGGTCGTCGCATGCAGCGGATCTATCGGGTGGGCGGAGGCTCCGGCCCGCATCCTCTGGCTATCCGCGATGCGGCGCAGGTTCTGACCGCGGGCGGTCTCATCCTGACGCCTACGGAGACCGTCTACGGCATCGGCGTGGCGATCGGCGCATATGCGTCGTCGGGGGACGAGGCGCCCGCGCCCGCGACCGGGTACGGCCGCATCTTCACACTCAAGCGGCGTGACGTCCGCCAGACCGTTCCCTGGCTCGTTGCCGGCGAGCGCGACCTCGATGCGTTCGGCGTAGATGTTCCCGAGGGCGTCCACGTGCTGGCCCGTGCGTTTTGGCCCGGCGCCCTGACCCTGATCGTCAAGGCCTCCGATCGCGTTCCGCGGTTCATGCGGGCTGCGGACGGCACGGTTGCGCTGCGCGCGTCGGCGTCTCCTGTCGTCCAGGCGCTTGTCCGCGCATGCGGCTCGCCGCTGGCCGTAACGAGCGCCAATACGCACGGAGCTCCCGCGCCGGCATCGTTTGCGCAGGTGGAGGCTCGCATTCTTGCAGGGGTTGACGCCGCCATCGATGCAGGCGAGACCGTTTGCCACGATGCGTCGACCATCGTGTCGCTGTTCGATGGCGAGCTGGACATCATCCGGCAGGGGGCCTTGTCCGCCGCAGACATCGAGTCCGCCCTCGCTTCCTGTTCCGTTTCCTATCGTAAGGTGCATTAGCCATGGCTTTCCTTTTTAACAATCTCGGTCTGGTCGATCGCGTCGGGACCCTGCCCGGCGCCAGCTATATCATGGCGCTCGACTCGGGCACCACATCGGTGCGCGCCATCATCGTCGACGAGTACGACTGCATCGTCGCGCAGGCGTCGAAGCCCATCAAGACGACGTATCCGCATCCCGGATGGGTCGAGCAGGATCCCACGGAGATCCTCGCCTCTCAGATCGCCGTGATGGCCGAAGTCCAGTTCAAAAGCGGCATCCATTCCGACCGCATCGCGGCGATCGGCATCTCCAACCAGCGCGAGACGTGCGTGGTGTGGGATCGCGACAGCGGTCAGCCCATCTACAACGCGATCGGTTGGCAGTGCCGCCGCACGGCCCCCATCGTAGACGAGCTCATCGCCGCTGGGTACGAGGACGTCGTGCGCGAGAAGACCGGCCTCAAGCTCGACCCGTACTTCTCGGGCACGAAGATCAAGTGGATCCTGGACAACGTGAGCGGCGCGCGCGAGGCCGCCGAGGCCGGCGAGCTCATGTTCGGCACGATCGACACCTGGCTCATCTACAACCTGACGAACGGCTTGGTCTATGCCACGGACATGACCAACGCGAGCCGCACGATGCTCTACAACATCCATACGCTTGAGTGGGACGACGAGCTGCTGAAGATCATGGGCGTGCCGCGCTCGATGCTGCCCGAGGTCCGGTGGAGCTCGGGTGATTTCGGTCATGTGTCGAGCGAGGTCATGACGCACATGCCTCCCATCGCCGGCGTTGCCGGGGACCAGCAGGCGTCCTTCTTCGGCCATTGCTGCTTCGATCGCGGCGACACCAAGAACACGTACGGCACCGGCTGCTTCATGCTCATGAACACCGGGAACGAGGTCGTGCATTCGAGCAACGGCCTCATCTCTACCATCGGCATCGCAGAGGGCGGGACGGTCTCCTACGCGCTCGAGGGCTCGATCTTCCATGCCGGATCCATCATCCAGTGGCTTCGCGACAAGCTCGGGATCATCTCCAGCGCACGCGAGACGGCCGATATCGCGCGGTCGGTGTCGAGCAACGACGGCTGCTATCTCGTTCCGGCGTTCAGCGGCCTGGGCGCCCCTTGGTGGGATCCCATGGCGCGCGGTCTGATTACGGGCCTGACGGCGGCATCCGATCGCTCCACGCTCGTGCGCGCCGCATGCGAGTCCATGGCGTACCAGAGCTATGACGTCTTGCGCGCCATGCAGGCCGACGCGGGCATGAAGCTTTCCGAGCTTTCGGTCGACGGGGCGGCGTCGCGCAACGAGTTCATCATGCAGTTCCAGGCGGACCTTCTGGGTATTCCGGTCGTGCAGACGGAGGCGGTGGAGACGACGGCGCTCGGGGCGGCGTATCTCGCCGGTCTGGCTGTCGGATACTGGGAGGACCGCGAGGAGCTGGTCGCCGACCATGCGCTCGGGCGCCGTTTCGAGCCGCAGGGCAGCGACGAAGAGATCGCACATTGCCTTTCGGGCTGGCACGATGCCGTGGCGAGATCGCGAACCGTGATACAGTGATACCGGCCTCCATCGCATGCTGATATATCAGGAGGCCTGACGACTGGAAAGGAACAAGCCATGCGCGTTGCCATCGCTTCCGACCATGCCGGATTCGAGCAAAAGCAGATGCTCGCCGACTTTTTGGCCCAAGAGCTCGACGTCGATGTCCAGGACCTGGGCCCCGCCACAGACGACCGGGTCGACTATCCCGATTATGCGGAGAAGGTGGCGCATGCGGTGGCCTCCGGCGATGCCGACCGCGGCGTGCTCGTGTGCGGAACCGGCATCGGCATGGCGCTTGCCGCCGACAAGGTGGCCGGCATCCGCGCCGCCTCGATCGTCACGCCCGATTTCGCCGACCTGTTCCGTCGCCACAACGACGGCAACGTCATCTGTCTGTCCGGACGCTTTACCGACCCTGAGGTCAACAAGGAGATCCTTCGCGTGTTCCTCTCCACTGATTTTGAGGGCGGACGGCACGCGCAGCGTGTGGCGAAGGTCATGGATTTGGATCAGGGAAACACCGATTAATTCATTCCGCGCCTGGCGCCCCCGTGGCGGGCGCCTGCGGGCTCAGGCTGCGTCGGCGCAGCCCCACTGTGCCTTCCTCGCCTTCGCCTGCATCCGCCTCGCCACGGAGACGCCCGCTGCGAAAGCAATCAATCGGTGTTTCCCTGGGAAACCCTGACCAATTCATTCCGCGGCGGTCGGCCCTGTGCCGGGCGCCTGCGCATGACGGCGGGGGAGATGCGGATCGGCCGCGCCCTCTCGTCTTCGGTGCGGCGGCTATGCGCCGGCAGATCGGGTATAGGGCATATGGTGCCGGTTTCCCCGCCGACCGAGCGCCCTGTCAAGGGGCGCTCTTTTTGCAAACCGGGCGTCGTCCCATGGGGGCGCGCTTGTCGGCGGATCGCCTGCACCTACATATATGTCTATACGAAAGAGTCGGAATGCGGCTGGAGGGTTGTTTGATGGTGGAGTTTGATCGGTCTCGTGTTGCGGTGGTCGACCACCCGCTGGTACAGCACAAGCTTGGAATCCTGCGCGACAAGCGGACGGGGACCAAGCAATTCAGGGATCTCGTTCGAGAGCTCGCGCATTTTGAGTGCTACGAGGCGACGCGCGATCTGCCGCTCGAGGATGTTGAGATCGAGACGCCGATTAGCGCGACGACCGCGAAGCGCATCGCCGGTCGAAAGCTCGCCGTCGTGCCGATCCTGCGCGCCGGGCTCGGCATGGTTGACGGGGTGCTCGATCTGGTGCCGGCGGCGCGCGTGGGGCATCTGGGGATGTACCGCGACGAGGTGACGCACGAGCCCCATGAGTACTATGCCAAGCTTCCCCGAGATATCGCCGAGCGCACCTGCCTGGTCGTGGACCCCATGCTCGCGACGGGCGGTTCTGCGGAGGCCGCGCTGCAGTACCTGCGCGCACACGGCGCGACCGATATCCGCTTCCTGTGCATCGTCGCGGCGCCCGAGGGGCTGGCGCGCGTGCTCGAGGCGGATGACGAGGTGCGGGTGTACACCTGCTCGATCGATGAGGGCCTGAACGGGGCCGCGTACATCGTGCCCGGCCTGGGCGATGCGGGGGACCGCATCTTCGGGACCCTGTAGCCGCAGGGGAGGCGCCGGCCACGCGACCCTTGCATCGGGCCGTCGTGCCTGACGCCATGGATAGGCGCGGTGACGGCAGGTGCGAGGGTGCGGCCTTCCCGATTCGCATGCAACAAGGCCGCTCGTCGACAAGCGGGCTCCATCCATTGGTTGAGCCCCATGCGTCATCGGCATCGTAGGTCGGCTATGCTGTCGCACAGTATCATAGACGGAAGGGACGTGGCTGCCATGCCGCTCGCAGCAGGCTGCGACATCGCATTCGGCTTCGGTGGAGCTTTTGTGGGCGCTATCGGCGTCGTGCCCATGTTCTGCGCGGTCATGCCCGTGCTTCATGGAACGAAGCGCGCCGGTATCGGCCGCGGAATGGCGTCCATCGTCATCTCGTTCGGGTTCCTCATGGTCGCGGGCGGGATTGCATGGATGGTGATTCCGAAATGTTTCTTGACCTTTACGGTCGGGATGGTAGTAGGATACTTTGCTATGCTTGCGCTGTTGTGCGCGCTTGCGCTCAGACGGTCATAAGACCGCGCTGCAGCGGTACTCAAGGAGGGTTTAGTTTTGGACGCGTTTGCTCAGCTGCCTGGCGAGATCAACCATCTCGTCTCTGAGTTCCATTCCATTCCCGTCGTGGGCGACCTCATGATGGGCATGACGCAGTACACGTTTTGGCTGTGCGTTTCCGCCGTTTTGCTGCTTGTTCTCATGTTCGTGTTCGTGAAGAAGCTCACGCTCGTTCCGCACGGCGTGTTCATGAACCTCATGGAGTGGGGCATCTCGTTTGTCAAAGACGACGTGTGCCAGCAGATCATCGGCAAGAACTGGAAGAAGCATTTCCCGTTTCTGGCCACGCTGTTCTTCTTCATCCTTGCGAACAACGTCGTGGGCGTCATCCCGGGCATGAAGCCGGGCAGCGGCACGATCTCCACGACCGCGGCGCTCGCCGTGGTGGTCTTCATCTACTTCGTCGCCTGCGGCGTGCGCACGCACGGGCCCATCGGCTACCTCAAGAGCTTGGCTCCCGAGGGCGTCATGTTCCCGCTCAACGTGCTCGTGTGGCTCATCGAGGTCATCTCGACCATCCTGCGCCCCATCACGCTGGCCATCCGTCTGTTCTGCAACATGTTCGCCGGCCACATCGTCATGGGTTCCTTCGCGCTCATGGTCACGCTGTTCGCCCAGCCGCTGCTCCAGGAGGTCACCGCGTCCAACGTGCTCGCGGCGCTTCCGGGCGTGCTGTTCGCCTTCATCTTGCTGGTGATTTACGCCATCGAGATCTTCGTCGCCTTTGTCCAGGCGTACGTCTTCACCATTCTGACCGCCGTCTACATCCAGGAGGCGGAGGAGACGGAGTAGCGCTTCGTTTCTCGGGCCCGTCGGGCCCATAGGTTCGGTACCGAGCGCGCAAGCGCTTGATATAAGCAGGTAGTTCCTGAATGCACGGAAGAGTGCATGCAACTAAAGGAGGAATTGTGGGAGTTATCGGTTACGGCCTCGGTGTTATCGGCGCTGGCCTCGCAATCGGCCTTGCGGCATATGGCTGCGCGAACGCAATGGCGCGTCAGCCCGAGATCCAGGGTCGCGCGTTCACCGTCTTCATCATGGGCGCCGCCTTCGCTGAGGCGCTGGCGCTCATCGGCTTCGTCGTTGCGCTGGTTGTTCAGTAAGCCGCCCCGTTGGGGAATGCAACCAGTCGTTAAGGGAGTAGAAGCCATGAAACTCGATCGCATCCGTGTGTCTGCGATTCTTGCTGCAGCGGCATGCATGGCGCCTTCTATGGCATTCGCCGAGGAGACGTCCAACGGCGCGGAGATCTTGATCCCCAAGGCTGCGGAGTTCGTGCCGGCACTCGTGATCTTCCTGATTATCCTGCTGCTTCTGTGCAAGTTCGCCTGGCCGAGCGTTATGGCCATGTTCGAGCAGCGCGAGAAGACCATCGAGGACAGCATGGACGAGGCCAACCAGGCTCGCGCCCATGCCGTCGAGGTCCGCAAGCAGGCCGACGAGGTCATCGCCGACGCGCGTCGCCAGGCTTCCGATATCGTGCTCGCCGCCCGCGGTGACGCCGAGAAGGAGCGCGCCCGCATCGTCGCCGAGGCCCATACCGAGGCCGAGGACATCATCACCAAGGCGCACGACCGTGCTGACGACGAGCTGAAGCGCGCCTACGCGGGCGCCACGGACTCCATCGCCAAGGTGTCCGTCGCCGTCGCGGGCAAGATCGTGGGCGACGCGCTCGCCGACGACCCCGAGAAGCAGCGCGAGCTCATCAAGAAGTACCTAGCGGAAGTGGGTAGCCTCCATGCCTAGTAGCGACCGCATCGAGAGCCGTCGGCTCGAGACCTATGCGCGCACGCTGCTGGAGGCCTCCAAGGCAGAAGATCACGTCTACGAGAACCTGGCACCGCTTATCGCGCAGTCGGAGGCCTCGCCCGAGGTGTTGGCGGTGCTCGCCAAGATGTCGGAGCAAGGCGACCTCGACCGCCTGCCCGAGGTTCTCGACCTGTACCGCTCGATGGTCAACGAAGAGCAGGATGTCGTGGGCGTTCACGTCACGACGGCCATCCCGCTCGACGACGAGCTCCGTGATCTCATCACGCAGAAGTGCGAATCCGACCTGGAGTCCCGCGTGTTCCTCATCGAGCATGTGGACCCCACCATCATCGGCGGCATCATCCTGTCCGCGCGCGGCCAGCGCCGCGACGCCTCTGTGCGCACGCAGCTTGAGAACGCGCGGAAGATCATGACGCAGAATTCGAACATGAGGGAGGTTTAGCGTACATGTCCGAGGCAATTAACGCCCAGAACATCGAGCGCGTCCTGGAACAGCGCCTCCTTGATCTCAACGCCACTGTCGACACGCAGGAAGTGTCCACGGTCGCCGAGGTCGGCGACGGCATCGCGCATGTCGCCGGTCTTCAGCGCGCCATGGCGGGCGAGCTGCTCGAGTTCACGAGCAGCGCGACGGGCAAGACCGTCTACGGCCTGGCCCAGAACCTCGACCGCGACGAGGTCGGCGCCGTCCTGTTCGGCGATGTCGAGCTCATCAAGGAGGGCGACGCCTGCCGTACCACCGGCCGCGTCATGGACATCCCGGTCGGCCGCGGCATGCTCGGCCGCGTGGTGAACCCGCTCGGCCAGCCGATCGACGGCCGCGGTCCCATCAACGCGACGCATCGCCGTCCCATCGAGTTCAAGGCCCCCGGCGTCATCGCGCGCAAGCCCGTGTGCGAGCCCGTCCAGACCGGACTGCTCGCCATCGACGCCATGGTTCCGGTCGGCCGCGGTCAGCGCGAGCTGATCATCGGCGACCGCAAGACGGGCAAGACCGCCATCGCCATCGACGCCATCATCAACCAGCGCGGCAAGGGCATGGTCTGCATCTACGTCGCAATCGGCCAGAAGGCGTCCACGGTTGCGACCATCCGCGAGACGCTCGCCAACCACGGCGCGCTCGACTACACCATCATCGTGTCGGCAACCGCCGCCGATTCGGCGCCCATGCAGTACATCGCTCCGATGGCGGGTGCCGCCATCGGCGAGTTCTTCATGTACAACGGGGAGAACGGCGAGCCCGCGAGCGCATCCAATCCGGGCGGCCACGTGCTGGTGGTCTATGACGACCTGTCCAAGCAGGCTGTCGCCTACCGTCAGATGTCCCTGACGCTTCGTCGTCCGCCGGGACGCGAGGCTTACCCCGGCGACATCTTCTACCTGCACTCCCGTCTGCTGGAGCGCGCCTGCAAGCTGTCCGACGAAAACGGCGGCGGCTCGCTCACGGCCCTTCCGCTTATCGAGACGCAGGACGGCGACGTGTCGGCCTACATCCCCACCAACGTGATCTCCATCACCGATGGCCAGATTTACCTGCAAAGCGACCTGTTCTTCCAGGGACAGCGCCCCGCGGTCGACGTCGGCATCTCGGTGTCGCGCGTGGGCGGCGACGCCCAGACCAAGGCCATGAAGCAGGTTGCGGGCAATCTGCGCCTCGATCTGGCCGGCTACCAGGAGCTTCAGGGCTTCACCCAGTTCGGCAGCGACCTCGATGCCGCGACGCAGCATCAGCTCACGCACGGCGCGCGCATGACGGAGCTGCTCAAGCAGCCTCGCTTCCGCCCCATGGCCGTGGCCGATCAGGTGAGCGCGCTGTTCGCCGGCAACAAGGGCTTCCTGGATGACCTGGACATCACCGAGGTGCTTCCGTTCCGCGACGGGCTCATCAAGTATCTGAACGGCGCCTATTCCGGCCTGCTGTCGCAGATCGGCGACGCCAAGCTCTCTGACGAGGTCGCAGGCAAGCTGGAGCAGGCTATCGCCGATTACAAGAACCAGTTCATCGCCGCGCGCGCCCAAAACGGCGCTGGCGCAGGCGACGGGAATGCGTAAGGAGACTCGAGCCCCATGGCCAACCTCCGCGAAATAAAGAAGCGCATCAACTCGGTGTCCACCACCGAGCAGATCACGCGCACCATGGAGATGGTCTCGACGGCTAAGATCGGACGCGCCCTCAATCGCGAGAAGCAGTCGGAGGCCTATCGCGCCGCCATCACCGACGTGATGCTCACCGTGGCCGGCGACACCGCCGCCGGCCCGAGCTCGCCTCTGCTGGTGAACCCGAATACCTACGACTGCGCCTTGCTGATCGTCATCAACTCCGACCGCGGCCTTGCCGGCGGCTTCAACGTCGCCGTCGAGCGCGCGGCCGAAAAGCGCCTGGACCACTTTCGCCGCCACGGCGCCAAGCGCATCGAGCTCATCACGTGCGGGCGCAAGGCATGCGAGTACTTCCGCCACTACGACGATGTCGTCATGGCGGTGGAGGGCGAGTCGGACGACCCGACCCTCGAGCGCGCTCGCGTCATCGCGAGCTACGTGTGCGACGGCTTTGCGAGCGGCAAGTTCGGCCGCGTGGACATCATCTACTACCACGCGCGCAACCGCGTGGACCAGGTTCTTCGCCAAGAGCGCATCCTGCCGCTCGACAGCGAGGTCCTGCACACCGCTCGCGGCCCGCGCGCAAACGAGGCGCAGGCTCCTCAGCGCCTGACGTCGCCGTTTGAGTACGCGCCGAGTGCTAGCCATGTGCTTTCCCGGCTCATACCGAGCTACGTGCTGACCGTTGTCCACCAGGCGCTGATCGATTCCGCCGCGGCCGAGCAGGGTGCGCGCCGCAAGGCCATGCACTCCGCGACTGAGAACGCGAGCGCCATCATCGCCGAGCTCACGCGCACCTACAATCGCGTGCGCCAGGCGTCCATCACGACCGAGATCAACGAGATCGTCGGTGGCGCCGCTGCATTGGAGGAATATTAATGGCAGATACCATCGTTGCCCCGACCGAGACGACCGCCGGCGTCGGACGCATCGTCCGCATCATCGGCCCGGTCGTGGACGTCAAGTTCAAGCAGGGCGTCCCGGGCATCTACAACGCCCTGGTCGTCGACGCCGAGACGCCCGTCGGTCGCATCAAAACCATCCTCGAGGTGGAAAGCCAGCTTCCCGGCGGCGTCGTCCGCTGCGTGGCCATGTCCTCCACGGACGGCCTGCAGCGCGGCATCGAGGCCGTCGACACCGGCGCCCCCATGAAGATGCCCGTCGGCAACCAGACGCTCGGGCGCATCTGGAACGTCATGGGTGAGCCCGTGGACGGCAAGCCCATGCCGGAGGTGGAGGATTACTATCCCATCCACCATCCCGCGCCGAGTTTCGATGAGCTGACGACCAAGACCGAGATCTTCGAGACCGGCATCAAGGCGGTCGACCTTCTGGAGCCCTACATCCGCGGCGGCAAGACCGGCCTGTTCGGCGGCGCCGGCGTCGGCAAGACGGTGCTCATCCAGGAGCTCATCAACAATCTGGCCCAGGAGCATGGCGGTACGTCCGTCTTCACGGGCGTGGGTGAGCGCACCCGCGAGGGTACCGACCTGTACCTCGAGATGAACGAGTCGGGCGTCATCGACAAGACCTGCCTGGTCTACGGTCAGATGAACGAGCCGCCCGGAGCGCGCCTGCGCATCGGCCTGGCGGGCCTCACGGAGGCCGAGTACTTCCGTGATCGCGGTCAGGACGTGCTGCTGTTCATCGATAACATCTTCCGCTTCTCCCAGGCGGGTTCTGAGGTCTCGGCCCTGCTCGGCCGCATGCCGTCGGCGGTGGGCTACCAGCCGACGCTCGCCACCGAGATGGGCGACCTGCAGGAGCGCATCACCTCCACCAAGACGGGCTCCATCACCTCCGTCCAGGCGGTCTACGTCCCCGCAGACGACCTGACCGACCCCGCGCCGGCGACCACCTTCACGCACCTCGACGCAACGACCGTTCTGTCGCGCAGCATCTCGAGTTTGGGCCTGTTCCCGGCTATCGACCCGCTGGCGAGCACGTCGGACGCGCTCGATCCTGCGGTTGTGGGCGAGGAGCACTACCGTGTTGCCGTCAAGGTTCAGGAGATCCTGCAGGAGTACTCCGACCTTCAGGACATCATCGCGATCCTCGGCATGGACGAGCTTTCCGACGAGCAGAAGCTCACGGTCAGCCGTGCCCGCAAGATCCAGCAGTTCCTCTCCCAGTCCTTCCATGTGGCGGAGAAGTTCACGGGCAACCCGGGCGTCTACGTGCGCGTGGGCGATACGGTCCGCTCGTTCGCCGCTATCGTCGACGGCGAGTGCGACGATCTGCCCGAGCAGGCCTTCCGCTACGCGTCCACCATCGATGACGTGCGCGAGCGCGCCGCGAAGATGGAGGCGTAAGCCATGCCTATGGAGCTGCGCATCGTGTGTCCGGATTCATGTCCCTACGATGGGGAGGCGGCGTTCGTGACGCTTCCGACCACCGATGGCGAGACGGGCGTCGCGCCGTTGCACGCGAGCGAGATCAGCACCATCGGTCCTGGGTACGTGCGCGTGTGCAACGAGAAGATGGGGCAGGTCGACCGCACGTTCGCCGTGAGCGGCGGGTACGTGCAGATTGCCGGCGACGTCATCATCGTGCTTGCCGATCGCGCTCAAGATCTGGCCCTCGTCGACGCGGATGAGGTTCAAGCCAAGATTAAAGGTTTTGAAGACCAGTTGAGCGTTTTGTCGGAGAACGATGCACACCGCGCCTACCTCTATAATGAAATAGCATGGTGTAAGCTGCTTCTCGATTCGTAGCGTTCACGCGCCGGAATACTGCAGCATACGTCAGGAAAGCATCATGCCCGGGGGCCTGGCCTCCGGGCATGTTTTGTATACCTATTGAAGGGAACGCGCTTGGACATCATTCGCGTTGAGGGCGGACATAGGCTCCACGGGAGCGTCCATGTCTCGGGTGCCAAGAACTCGGCGCTCAAGCTCATGGCCGCAACGCTGCTTGCCCCCGGTAAGACCATCTTGGAGAATGTGCCGAACATCTCCGACGTTCACGTGATGGGCAAAGTGCTCAAGCGCCTCGGCGCGACCATCGATGTCGTCGACGAGCACAGCCTGGCTATCGATACGACCAACGTTCACTCATGGGAAGCCCCCTATGAGCTCGTGGCCAAGATGCGCGCGTCCACGGCGGTCATGGGCCCGCTGCTCGGCCGTTGCGGACGTGCCAAGATCGCCATGCCCGGCGGCTGCAACCTTGGCGCGCGCAAGATCGACATGCATATCTTGGGCCTGGAGGCGCTCGGCGTCACGTTCGACACCGATCACGGCTATATCTATGCCGACGCGACGGGCGGCATGCGCGGCACGACGGTCACGCTCGAGTTCGCGAGCGTCGGCGCGACCGAGAACCTCATCATGGCGTCGGTGCGCGCCAAGGGCGCCACGGTCATCGACAATGCCGCCCGCGAGCCCGAGATCGTCGACCTCGCGAACATGCTGAACGAGATGGGGGCCAAGATCGTGGGAGCCGGTTCGCCGGTCGTCCAGATCGAGGGTGTCGACGAGCTCCACCCCGTCACCCATCGCGTGATCGGCGACCGAATCGAGGCGGGCACGTTCATCGTGGCCGGCGCGCTCCAGGCGGATGACGACGGCATCGAGGTGAACGGATTCAACGCCAACCATCTCGGTATGGTCATCAAGAAGTTCGAGCTCATGGGCATCCAGATCGACCGCCTCGGCGGCGGCGTGCGCGTGCATCGCGCCGAGCGCATCAAGCCCGTGGACATTCAGACGCTGCCGTTCCCGGGATTCCCGACCGATATGCAGGCGCAGGCCATGGTCCTGTCCGCCCTTGCTGAGGGAACCTCGGTGATTACCGAGAACATCTTCGAGAACCGCTTCATGTTCGCCTCCGAGCTTGTCCGCATGGGTGCTGATATCCGCATAGAGAGCCACCACGCCATGATCCACGGGGTTCCGGGTTTTTCGGGCGCCCAGGTGGTTTCGCCCGATCTGCGCGGAGGCGCAGCATTGGTGGTGGCGGGCCTTGTCGCCGACGGCCGAACCGAGGTGTCGGCTATCCACCACATAGACCGCGGCTACGAGCACTTCGTGGAAAAGCTGGTGCATTTCGGAGCGCATGTGGAGCGCGTAAACGTCCCCGATCCTCTCGACGACTAAAGCAGGTAGCCGTATGAAGAAAAAGCCGGTACAGGAAACGAGGCGCCCCAGCACGGGGGCGGCGAGCCGAATCTATAGCCGCGACAACGTGGGGCGCTACTCCGAGCGCGCACGCCAGCGCCGTCGGGGCAAGCGGATTCGGCGGGCGGTCGTGGTGACGCTGGTCGCCCTGCTCGCGTTCGTGGGCACGGCTGCGGGCATGTGGTTCTCCACGATTACCGGCAGGCTGAACAACAGCAGCATCATCACGTCCGGCCTCACGGACCTGCTGTTCGATACGAATATCTCCCAGGAGCCGTTCTACATGCTGCTGCTGGGCACGGACGGTCGTCCGGGCGAGGATGCGTACCGCGCGGATTCGATCATCCTGGCGCGTATCGACGCTCCGGATAAGCAGGTAACCCTCATCTCCATCCCTCGTGACACCAAGATCGAATACAACGGCGAGACCATGAAGATAAACGCGGCGCATACCTACGACGGCGCCGAGGGCATGGTGCGCGCCGTCAACGAGCTGTGCGGCGTCGAGATCTCCCATTATGCGGAAATCAATTTCGAGGGCATGCAGCAGCTGATCGATGCGGTCGGTGGCATCGATATCAACGCGACCGACGGCGTCGACGACCCCGAGCATCTCGATATCACCATTGAGCCCGGATGGCAGCATATGGACGGCGCCACGGCGCTCACCTACGCGCGCGCTCGCTATCAGTACATCGACGGCGACTACACGCGCATGCGCCATCAGCGCCAGGTGCTCGCGGCGCTCGCGAACAAGATCCTGAACGAGTTGAACATCGCCAACATCGGCGGAATCATCGACTCGCTGTCCTCCATGGTCGTGACCGACCTTTCCCCGCAGGACATCCTGTCGCTGGTCAACGCGATGCGCGGCATGAACACCGATGAGATCTGGTCGGCGAACCTTCCCTCGTGGGCGGGCGAAGATACGTATATCGACGGCCAGAGCTACGTGTTCGTACACGAGGACAAGCTGGAAGAGATGATGGCGCGCGTCGATGCGGGCAAAGACCCGCAAGGCCCCCAGAGCATGGGTTCGGGCGGTGAATCTGCCACGATCGGCGATCTGGCGAACAACTCCTCCGACGACTGGGCGTACGGTACGGCCGAGACGAGCTCGTCTTCCAGTAGCAGCGAATCCGACGACGGCTCATCTACGTCCTCTGACGAGACGGCTGAATAGCCTTGACAGAGCATGGGGGCGGCGACCGACGAGGTCGCCGCCCCCATTTCCGATCGATGGCGCGACCGGCTTGGCTATTCGAGGCGAAGGGCGCGCAGCAACGGCTTGCGGACCACATGGTCGATCGCAAGAAAGCCGGCTACGACGAGCAGGCTGCCGATGAGTCCCGCTCCGAGGACGGCGCATATGCACAGAACGGTGTCTTGCGCTCCGATCGATCGCGCCGCGTCGGCAAGAAGGAGATCCATGCCGCCTCGCCAGAGCGAATACAGCATGGATTGCAGGATATAGAATCCAAGAATCGATGAGGCCGCCGAACGGATGAGGGCGTCGCGCCGAGATGCGGCGCTGCGGGCTGGCTGGGCGCGGGCGGCTAACGAGATGGCTGCAAGCGCGCACGATATCGCCGATGTCGATTTGAACGAGGTCGCCACGAGGATGTCGACATGCCCCGCAACCGAAAGGGCGATCTCGACGCACAGCGCGCCTGCGAAGGCGACGAGGGCCGCAACGCGGACGCGTCGTCCCGTTGCCGGGTGCAGTGCGCGCTGGGCGATCAGCCCTCCGATCAGGAACGCGGCGAAATAAGTGACCGCGCTCATGAGCTTGCGCCATTCGAGCAGACCGCGCTCCGCGTCTCCCGGAGAGATGAAGGCGATATAGGCGTTGACCAGGTAAATGAGAACCACAAGGGAAAGCGCCGCCGGAGTTCGCGCACGGCAGCGCTCCCAGGCCCAGCCGACGAGCGGCGAGACGACCATGACGGCGAGGTACACCCAGATGAACTCGAGGCCTCCCAAAAGCCATCCTGTCTCGTGGAGCGATATGCCGGGCAAGGGGGTTATGAACCGTCCGATGGCGAGTGCGAGCAGCGCATAGAGGGCGACCGAGATGAGAATGACGCCCGCCCTCCTGAGCGTATTCACGCCCTGGATGCGCCAGTACCCCTCATCTCGTGACGCCTGCGCGCAGCGGGGAATCAGGAAGTATCCCGAGATCATAAAGAAGATGCAGTTTCCAAAGGCCCCGAAGAGGTTGATGAATCCGAGTGCCCCCACGGCGACGGGAGATGCGGCGACGATGGCGGCGATGTCGCCTGCTGCCGCGGCGGCGCATCGAGCCCCCTCGTCTCCCGCAAGCGCCCAGGCGGTGGCTTGCGAAAAGAGCGGCTGAAAGGTGTGAAACACCGCGATGGCGACGATGGCGAACAGCCGCAGGGACTCGATGCGCACGTTGCGCGGGGTCTTGTGTGCCATCATGCTCCTATCTCGGGCATGGCCTGCGGCCGAGCGCGCATCCGCCGGCTCGGTCGCGGGCGCGACCGTATCTAGATGAACTGGGCGACGAGGGCCTGCAGGACGTCGACCATCTTCTCCAACGAGGAGACGGGGATGAACTCGTTGACCCCGTGGCAGCAGTAGGCGCCGGTGGCGAGGTTCGGGCAGGGAAGGCCCCTAAACGAGAGCTGGGCGCCGTCCGTACCGCCGCGGATGGGAATGATGCGGCAGGGGACGCCGGTCGTCTCGAACGCGTTGCGCGCGCGGTCGATCAGCTCCGGGTAGCCCGCGACAACCTCTGCCATGTTGCGGTACTGGGGCTTGATCTCGACGGAGACGCGCTCTTCTCCCAGGCGGTCGTTGACGAAGCCCGCAGCGCGCTCCATCATGTCGAGCTTCTGCTGGAAACGCTCGGCATCGTGATCGCGGACGATATAGCGTGCGGTGGCGTGCGTGACCGTGCCGCTGATGCCGCAAAGATGGATGAAGCCCTCATATCCCTCGGTGTGCTCGGGGCGTTCGACTGCGGGGAGCATGGTGTGGAATTCAACGAACAGGTTGGAGGCATTGACCATGCGGTTCTTGGCGTCCCCCGGGTGGATGGAGAAGCCCTCGAAGCTCACCGTGACATCGGCCGCGTTGAAGCATTCGTACTCGAGCTCGCCGATAGGGCCCCCGTCGACGGTATAGGCGAACGCGCAGCCGAAAGCGGGGATATCGAGCAGCTCCGCGCCATGGCCGATCTCCTCGTCGGGGCAAAAGCAGATGCCGAGCGGCGGGTGGGGGAGCAGAGGGTCTTGAGAGATGCGGGCGACGAGCTCCATGATCTCCGCGACGCCCGCCTTGTCATCCGCGCCCAAAAGCGTGGTGCCGTCGGAGCACACGAGGTCTTCGCCCGCGACCTCGTCGAGCGCGGGGATCTTGGAGGGGTTGATGGAGACCTCTTTGCCATCGACGACGCCGCATACGAGATCGCCGCCCTCGTAATGAACGACATGGGGGTTCACGCCGTCGCCCGGGGCGGCCTCGGTGGTGTCGAGATGCGCGATCAGTCCGAGGCGCGGGGCGTTTTCGGCCCCCGGGCTCGCCGGGATATGAGCGGTGACATAGGCGTGCTCGCTGACCTCCACATCGAGGGCTCCGAGTCCGCGCAGCTCGTCGGCGAGAAGGTTTGCCAGGTCAAACTGGCATGCCGTGGACGGCACGACATCACAGTGCTCTTCGCTTGATTGCGTCGTGACTCGGACGTATCGCAAGAAGCGTTCGAGAACGTCGGACTGGTTCGGTTGATCCATGTAAGATCCCCCTTTTCTCATGACGGGCCATACGGTCAGGGCTGTTCCAAAAAGCCGCTGTTCATGTGCTCCGCGGCAGGTGCCCGGCACGAGGACGTTCGCCGCGAAAGCAAGTAATCAGTGTCTCCCTAGCGCGATGCGACGGCGCCAACGACTCTGGGGAAACACCGATAATTCATCCAGTGCCCGCCGGTCATGCGGTGGGCGTCCGTGCCGCTACCGTCTACACCGGCGTTCTTCCCGCTGAGGGGCTGCTCAGCGCGCAGGCAATTCATCGGTGCTTCCCGATCGAATGCGCTAAACTAACTTGAATGTACAACGAGAGGATGGCCCCATGGATACCACCGATGTTTCGCGCAAGCTGCATCTCACCGTCGCTAACGAAGACTACCTCGAGTGCATGGTCCGCCTGGAGCAGGAGGGCGTGCAGGGCGAAGGGATTCGTTCGGTCGATATCGCCCAGCAGCTCAACGTCTCAAAGGCTTCGGTCAACAAGGCGGTGACCGTGCTCAAAGAGCAGGGGCTGGTCGAACAGTCGCATTACGGCAAGGTCGTCCTGACCGAACCCGGCCGCGAACTGGGCCAGGCGGTATGGTATCGCCACCGACTGCTGCGTACGTTTTTGGTTCAGGAGCTGGGCGTCGAGTTCGAGCGGGCAGATGCCGAGGCATGCATGATGGAGCACGCCCTATCCGAGGACACGATGCGTCGCTGGCTGAATTATCTTGAGGACCAGGGCATCTCGGTTGGTGAGGAGTAGTCGTGTCGGGGCACGGGCAGGCGGACATGCCTCAGGACGGGCAGCTGTCATTCGATACGAGCTCGTATGATCGCACGGGCGCAGACTGGCTCGACGAGACGCTTGCCGAGCGCTCGCTGTTGATGCAGGGCCCGATGGGCTCGGCGTTGATGAGCCAGCCGGGCGGCCAGGATGTGCCGGCCGCCTATTGGAATCTTGGCGATCCCCAAGAAGTGTCCCGCCTGCACTGGCTCTATCGCGCCGCGGGCGCCGACCTTATGCTCACCAACACCTTTCAGGCGAACGAATCGGCTTTGGCGCGCGATGAGATCGCCGACACCGTCGAGCGCGTGAACAGCGCCGCCGTGAACTGCGCAAAGCGGGCCGGCGCCCCGTGCGTCTTGGGCTCGATGGGGTCGAACGGTATATTTTGGCTCAAAGAGGATTCCGAGGAGTATCGCCGCGCACGCGCTGCCTACCGAAGGCAGGCATATGCCCTGCTCGCATCGGGGGCGCACGGCATCATGCTCGAAACGTTTACCGCCCTGCGGGATCTGGAGACTGCGATTGCGGGCACATCCGATGTGGCCGACGGCATGCCCGTGCTGGTGAGTTTCGCCATCGGCGACGAGGGGAACCTGCTGGGTGATGGCCTGAATATCGAAGCGGCCTGTATGAGGGCCCAGGAGCTCGGCGCCTATTCGGTTGGAATCAACTGCTGTTCGATCGAGGCTGCGACCCAGGCGGTTCCGCGCATGACGCGCGCGACGGACCTGCCCGTTTCGGTGCGGCCGAACGCGGGGTACCCCCATCGCGGAGAAGACGGGTCGCTGACGTGGCATGAAGATCCCCAGGCGTTTGCCCGCGCCTGCGAGCAGTGGCGCGCCGATGGGGCCCGCATCGTCGGGTCGTGCTGCGGCGCCGGCGTGCTGACGACCTGCACGCTTGCCGGCGTGCTGGATATATAGCGGCGCGACGTGCGGGATGCGCGCATCCGACTTGTTGACCTTTTGAACGCTGACTGCATCGGTTCGGGCTGGGTATAGTCAAGATGCTGAGTAGTATGCACGCCATACGGGGGCAATGAGACCATGGGCGCCATGATTCGATTTGGAACAGACGGTTGGAGGGCTCGCCGCGACGGTGAGTTCACCGAGGAAAACGTGGTTCGCGTCGCGGATGCGGCGGCTTCTCTGTGGGCGCAGTCCCACCCAGGCGCCATCGTATACGTTGGATACGATACGCGCCCCGGCGCCGATGAGTTCGCCCGTCTCGCGGCTCGCGTGATCGCCGGCCACGGTCTCGTGGTAAAGCTATCCGATCGCTACACGCCCACCCCGGCCCTATCGTGGACGATATCCCATGACGCCCGTTCGTGCGGAGGCCTCATGATAACGGGCTCCCATCATCCGGCGGACTATCTGGGCGTCAAGTTTCGTGTCGCCGACGGGGGCGCCGGCTCAACGGAATTCGTCTCGGAGGTCGAGCGGGCGGTGGGCCCCGAGCCGACCGACCTGCGCGGTCCCATCGACATCGTAGACTTCACCACGCCGTACCTTGACGCCCTGGTGTCGCTCGTTGACGGCGACGCGATCGCGAACGCCCATCTTCATATTGTGTATGACCCGATGTACGGTGCGGCGCGCGGCTATCTGCCCGCCGTGCTCGGTGCGCTGGGGGTTGAAGTTGACGAGATCCATGGTGAATCCGATGAGGATATGGAGGACATGCGTCCCGAACCGATCGAGCCGTGGGTCGATGATTGCGAGCAGGCGGTGGTGGAAGCGGGCGCTTGCTGTGGCCTCATCAACGACGGCGATGCCGATCGCGTGGGAGCGGTCGACGAAAAGGGTCGCTTCGTTAACGCGCACAAGCTGTTCTCTTTGATACTCGGCCATCTCGTGCGGAACCGCGGCATGTCGGGGCGCGTGGTTCTCGGGCTTGCGTCCTCGCTTCTGACGAGGCGGGTTGCCCGCGCGCTCGGTTGCCGTTATGTGGTGAAGCCCGTAGGTTTCAAATACATATATATGGAGATGCTCAAGGGCGGCGTGCTTATCGGAGGCGAGGAGACCGGCGGCTTCGGAATACCGAGCCACTTCCCCGAGCGCGATGGCCTGCTCATGGCTTTGCTTCTGTGCGAGCTCATGGCGAAGTCGGGAAAGACCCTTGCTGAGCTCGTCGAAGAGCTTGAGGATGCGCTGGGTTCGACGAGCTATGCGAGGAGGGACTTGCGCCTCCAGTACGAAGACATCGAGGCCCTGAGGACCATGCTGCCGGGAATCAACCCTCGAAGCGTGGCTGGAAGGGAGCCGGTGCGCGTAAGCCATATGGACGGCCTTCGCCTTGAATTCGAGGATGAATCATGGCTGCTGCTGCGTCCAAGCGGAACCGAGACGCTTGTGCGCGTGTATGCAGAAGCGCAGACGGTGGAGATGAGAGACGAGCTCCTTGATGCGGGAACGGATATGGCGCACTTGAAGTTCGATTAGGAGGCATAGGGGCGATCAGCCCGAAGGCGAAAACTTAAGTATGTGTAGACCCTGTGGAGCGCCGGATTCCCGCCCCCGGGGCCGCCCGGTTCTGGCAATATAACTCCTTGCCGCGCGGCGGGGCCGCGCAGGCGGGCACCTTGAGAAC
>NZ_NFJE01000002.1:0-335403 GCF_002159695.1 Collinsella sp. An271
GCCCGTTGGTCGAATCGGTGAAAGTACGTTGGTGCGATCGGCGGATATACGTTGGCGGAATCGGCGCCGCCCGTTGGCCTAAACGGCGAATCTTAGATTAGCGGTAACAACGTAGCGGTAGCCGCGCGAGCGCCCGGCGCCCTCGAACTCCTCGACGACCGCCGCGCGCGCCTCGGCCCACTTGTCGGGCGCGGCGGCCGCGGCCCGGGCGTAGTGGTAGCTGGACGCGGCGATGCCGAGCCTAGAGGCCAAACAGCTCAGAGAATACGTCCCCCTCATCGCGTCGATCACCCGGGCCTTCTCCCTGTTCGAGAGGCGCGTCGGGTCGACGCAGGGGTCTTTTTTTACGAGCTCGACCACCTGCCGCATGAGGTCGTTCTCGAGCTGGAGCTCGAGGACCATCCGCTTGAGCTCCCCCGCGTCGTCGGGCAGCGCGCCCGCGTCCGCGCGCGGCCCCGGCGCGACCACGTCCCCCTTGGCCATGAGTGCCCCGATCCCTCCCTCTGCATAGGCGTCCCGCCAGCGCAGGACCGCCGAGGCGGAGGCCCCGACGTCGGCGGCGACGGCGGCGCAGCTCTCCCCGGACAGGACGCGCCTGGCGGCCGCCGCCTTCTCCTGCGCGGGGTATCTTACCGCACGCGGACGGGCGCAGGCGCCGTCCCGGCGGGCGATCCAGCCGTAGAGGCAGCGCTCGCTGGGGTAGCCGAGCTCGGCGACCACGGCGGGGACGCTCCCGAGCCTGTCGTAGAGCTCGAGCGCCGCCTCCCTCTCCTCGGGTGTGAACATCGCAGTTCCTTTCCGCCCCGGCGCTCCAGGATTCCTGCCGCACCCCCCTTTCAAAAGCATCGATCAAGAACGAGATACATTTTTCAACTGAATAATCTCTCCGCGGATTCAGACTGACCAACACGGCTTCCACAATCGGATCCGAAATCGATAGTTCCAATGCGCTCGTTGAGAAAAAGTAGTCAAGAGCCCCATCCCATATGCTCATCAGGAGATGAATGAAGGTGAGAAGCACCTCCGAAAATCTGTCTCCTAGGTTCTTGGCTATAAACGCGTCAAACGTCTCTCCCGCATCATTATCCTGATCGTGAATCACCATATCTACAATTGATCGTGCAACATCTTTCCTATATTTCAGGGCATAAGAGAGCACATCCAGATTTAGAAGTCCTTTCCTACTCCACCCGAGTTCCTTGGACATATCGAGAACCTCTCGAGCATCCTCATCATCCAAACGATAATGCAAGTTAGGAATATCTCGACGAAGATGATGGATGTAATAATTCACGGCTCTACAGCGCCCTCCCACAGGATAGGTTGCCGCGTAGAGAGCATAATCCTGACGAATGTATCCGAGCTCAATCAGCTTACAACAAAGCGGGTTGCGGACAATCTGCGATACAGCTGAACCAAATGTCGCCATCGGCTCATCTGATTGCCCCTCGAGCTCCAGCACAATGTCCCAGCAATCAGAGAAATCAAGCCACTTCGGTCGTCGCATGTCGCCGTCAGCACTATGGACTACTCTTTGTCCGGAAACCAACGTTGTTGAGCCCTCTCCTGTTCGCTCGGGCTCCTCAAGAAGCTTCTCCAGCAGCCGTTGATGCAAATCGTATACATGATCCAAATCGCTACTTCCGCAGCAGGCAATGATCTCATAATCGGATGGACGGGCGCACTTGTAGGCAGCCATAGCCAGCACGCCCTCCTCCGTGATGCCCAATTCGCTCGCCGATGAATTGTCCGTATGGCCCAAAAGAACATTCGTCATCAAAAGATATTCATTCCTGAGCTCTTTGAGCACTCGCATGTCGACAAGACGCGGCGCGACGACCCTCAGCACATCCCTAGATTTCTCCGATTCCAGCAATCCATCGAATAGGGGCAAAGCCATTTCAAAAGCGTTGACAGACGAAAGGAACGGAATGACAGGGACAATGGCGTCAAAGAACTTTACCCTGTTGCTGCCGGGAATCTCCGACATTCCCGCATCGGGATGGCAGCCTTCAGAATCCCATGCGGCAATCCTGTTTTCAAATACCCCATCCTTCAAAGCGTATATAAAACGGATGGGCTTGCCACTTTGAAGTAGACCGCGCTTTACGACTCCGGGCGCATTGTTCAAGATAAGATTGAGGTCTCTAAGCCCCATGTAAACATGAGGATTGTCAAAACGATCAAGGTCCTCGAATATCACCGTATCGAATGGATTGGTCTCAAGAAATAGATTATCTCATCCAAATACTTGTCGAAATAAGAACTCTCATCGCGCTCGACCGTCAACGACGCAATGCCGGTCGAGATTTTTCCACCCCTCAAATGACCTGCAATCCATGGAAGACAGCTAAACACGCTATAACAAAGTAGTAACAGGCCCTCACGGCAGTGGCGAGGGAAGAAGGCGCCTGAGAAAACAACTTAAGGGCAAGGTTCTCATCATGAATAAGAACTCCGAGGAAAACAAGAAACGCTATCAGAACCGCGTAAGCTGCCCTGCACAATCGCCCAACCGGGTGTATACGGTTGAAACGCGAGTACGGCATCTTTCTGTGTTTGCCGCTATACAAAATTTGTCGAACGATCTCTTGCTCGATTCTGCCAGCAGGAACCTCATGAGAAGACCCCTCAGAATCGTCCGATTGCGAGGTTAGGGACCACAAGCTGACAGCAAGCGTGCTTTTCTGATTCCGCCTTCTGTACTCCTCGAGAATGCTGCTCTTGCCGCAACCATACGGGCCAGAGAGCGCCACATTGAGGCAACGAGGATCACTAAGCGCATCAGTAAGCATGTCAAGATACGCCCCATGGCGTTCTTCGTCATACTCTGGACCTAGGTACTCATAGCCCGATTTGGGACCGGCTTCATCATGAAGGTCAGTAGAATTCATGTGACCAACTTCCGATGCTCTCGATTCAGGATGCTATTAACGACTGCCTTATTCAGAAATTCAGAATATTTATTTTAAACTGTGTATTTCTTACAGACCTACTAAACGGCAATGGATATAGAAAAGGGTTATATCAGATCGCTCTCGTCTATGGTTATGCCCCAATCTCTTGCTAACTGCCTAGCTTTCTGCAGCCTCCATTCATGAAAATGAACCAAGCTAATTACAGCAACAATCACGTCTATGACAGCAGAAACAAATAGAGAGATATTATTCTCAACTGTGTTATTTATATATATCGATATGACTGTGAGTAGTACAGAGGCAATTAGTATTGTGAAAACCAATTTCCTGATAGCATACATAGTACTAATGATGCTAATAAGCGCCTTCGCAGCACCATTCAGACTATTAATCGTAGAGGAAAGAGAATCGGTGCTTTCCTCCTGTTGTTTGCCAAATTTCTCCAGATCTTGGAGTATCTTTCCATACTTCTCGTCAAATGAATTCTGGTTTGCTGCCTCCGAATCTCGTAGATGATGAATATCTGATTTTATGTTGTAGATTTCCGATATGGTGCGATCATAATCGCTTTCTAAGCCTCTTATCCTGTCGTAGTTTCTGTCAATATCTTTTTGCAATGCTTTACTTATAATATTAAGTGGTGTTTCGTTGAAATCATTTGACGATGTATCTCTATCTTGTTGCGCTTTCGCATCGCCTATCTTTCCATCATCCAAGTCCTCGTAACTATCGTTTACATTAATCACGATTTTCTGCTGTTCAACTTTTACGGTGTTTACATTCGGCTCAGCATGCTTAATTACATCATAATACAGACCTGAAAATCCTTTTTCCGAATCAGATTTGGCGGGGCCATCCTTATTGGGCCCCTCATCTTGTTTTAATGAAGCCGGTTGATCATCCTCAAGATTGCTAATATCTTTATTACCTTCTAACATGGTATTAGTCTAAAGCAATATGCCTGTTATGCAAGCGAGCTTATAATATCAGACATTAACGTTATCCTGTTCTTTGTTTTCGGACGACGTCCTTCGGAATTAACCCTGCGAATACCCCTTTCTAGTATCAGTGAAGCCTTTGCTACCATCTTCCCCTCAATTCCGCCTACGGGCGCCTCGACGTAAGAAAAACGAACGACGGCGTCAAACGTGCATCCATCCGACCCTCCCGCATCTACGGCAGTTTGCAGGAGCCATGTGGCAGCATCGCCTTCTGCAAAAATGTCAACTCTGTCGTCATCGCCAATAAGACCGGGCCCAAACTCCACAGACCCTTCCACATTGACTGTATCTCCCACCGTCAAACCAAGCGACTCGACAAGCTCGTCTTTAAGCTTCCATCCTGAGAATTCTCCTCTTATGCAGAAACGGATTGTTGCTTCCTCACCTTTGTACCTCAACGGCCGAAGCCAGAAAAACTCAAACTTTTCCGCGCCTTTCCTGAGCTCTTCCTCCGATAGCTCGGATCGATCATCACTAGCTGTATTCTCAGACTCCATCTCTAAGGCATCATTCTCGATTAAGATTCCATCGGTCATGTCCATCCACCTTTCTTGTTTCGTACTTATTAAGCCTTTTCACAATACTCCTATCATCCACCCCCGTTTCGCATAACATTTTGCCGCCCACCGAAGGCTGCAAACCCGTGATATCCTTTCTGGAAGCCACTCGTCCGAGCGGCATGCGTCGCAATGACGCCGCGAGCAATATGCCGGTTGAGCGGAAAATAAGATTGGCGCATCTCGCAAAGTCGGCAGTCTGATTCGAAAGCAGTGCACTGCGCCAAGGTACGCACGTAAACACTCATGCCACGCGATGGAGTCGCGTATCCAGACACCTCCCCGTAAATTAGGGCAGCGAATCGCGGAGCCGCTCGATGAACTCCCTCACGGCGCCGCGACCTCCGTCCCTTGCACTCACGAAGTCGGCAATCAAGCGGACCTCGGGAACCGCATCCGCGGGGCAACCGACAACGCCGCCGGCACCCTTGACTGCCTCCATGCAAGGCAGGTCGTTGACGTCATCGCCGATGTAGGCGCAGCCGCCCAGACCGACACCGTGGCCCACGGCGATCTCGCAAAGCAACGGCAGCTTGTCGGAGACCCCCTGATGAAGCTCTGCGATGCCGAGCTCCGCGCACCGCCTTTCCAACATTGCGCTACTGCGACCCGTGATGATGACAGGAACGATGCCGAGGGCAGGAAGGATGTCGTGGATACCTAGGCCGTCCTTGATATCGAATGCCTTGAAAAGCTCCCCCTGCTCGCCGATATACACGCGACCGTCCGTCAGCGTGCCATCAACATCCATCACAAGCAACTTTGTCATACAGGCACACCCCTCCCCAATGAAAGAATGGCTGGAATCAAAGGCCAATGCCTACAACTCGTATTTTGAAGGCGTAACGAATCGCACCTTAATCCCGGATTCCGCCACCCTGCGAATAAAGCCCTTATAATATGCATTCCTCCGAACAGCTTGCGCCGAGCTGACCGGATGCCGCATCTCGGGGTTGCAGTAATTCTCATTGATATCTGCAGAGAACCCGTCGAATCCAGCAAGGAGCAGTTCTTCAACACCGCACGTCTTCAGCAGATTCATCGCAATGACTGCCGAGGAATCATGAGTCCCCTCGTCAACCTCTATCCACTTTGCGTAGTCGAGGACCCTGACATCGCCCCTGCCGCCTTTGGAGACATTCGACGGGACTATGACGCTCCTGCCTTCGGCGACCGCCCTTTCATATGCATCCTGCCTGGTCGTAAGTACGTAGTCAAACGGCAGGTCGAGGATCGAGTTGAGCCCGATGGATACCGTATCGGGCTCCCCCATGATCGCAAGGATGCGATTGGTTGCACCCAAGACGCTCTTCCCGGGCGCAACCAGGAGGACCTTCTTGCCCGCAAGACGCGCGGAGATTTCCCCTACCGCCGGGGAATCGTCGACCCGCTTCTCCTCGTTGAAGCGGCGGTACAGTCCCTCCGCATACTCCCTGTCAAATGAGACGCGCTTCTCCTCTTCAATCATAGCGAGCAATTCCCCAACCTGATCGATGGGGAGCATATGCTTATTGTAGAAATGGCTCGCATAGCTCGGCGTGCAGTGGTTGGCCGATGAAAGGTAGTATTCCACAGCGTATCCCCAGTAGTACTCAGAATGGAGCTGATTTATCACCTTGTCGATCACCTCGAGCAGAGGGGCTATCCTGTAGCTCTTTCCATAGAAGAGATTGAGGTGCTCAAGGAGGAGCTCAGTGTTGAGATTGCCCGCGCCCTTTCCCATCCCCATGATAGAGCTGTCAAGCATCAGATCCCTATTCGTGGGAAACTGCAGGAGCGCTACGGCGTTGGAATACGACATCTGTAGGTTGTTGTGCGAGTGAAACCCAAGCGTCATTCCAGGCGTTAGGTTGTGATCCACGAGATTCAGCACGCGGTCCATATCGTTCGGACGCATCTCGCCGAAGCTGTCGACGATATAAAAGCCGGAGGCGTCGGGCAGCTCCTGGTTCACCAGTGCGATGAGGTCCAGGAGCTCGGCGTCGCTGTAACGAAGGGTGATCATCGGCTGGATATAGAACTGATACCCTTTCTCGATTATCTTACGGCCCAGGGAGACGATTTCCCGCATATTCCTCTTATGGAACGCCAGGCGAATACCGTCTATGCCTTCAGGAACACGCGGTCCAAGCTCGTCCACATCGAATTTGCCGTAATCCATCATCGCGACGTACATCGTTCCAGGTTTTTTATGCTTAAGCAGGCACTCGGTTATCGCGCGCTCGTCAGCGTACTGGGTGCGGCCGCTTCGGCTGCCTTTCTTCTCATCGAGATATCCCATCTCGATAACATCCACGCCTGAAGCCTCCTGAGCAGCGAGGATCTTCTCCATGTACTCCTGACCGAAGTTGAAATCATTGACGCAGCCGCCGTCACGAAGCGTCACGTCCAGCACCTTAAGCGAACCCATCTCTCTCCTTTTCTAACAGATTATTTGGTAGGGCAATTCGGCGAAACAACGAGCTCAGACCTCAACATCGCAGAGCGCCTCTGCGAGAGCGAAATCCTCCTCGGTGTCTATGTCAACGGCCTCCCTGAAGGTGACCTCCTTGATGAAGGGACGGACCCCCACCCTCCGTCGATGCCTCTCGAAAACCTCCCTCGTGAAGACGTACACCCCCGATGTCTCCTTGAAAATCGGGTCGAGGTCCTGGGTGCGCGGCAGGTTTTCGGGATCGAAGTTGAGCGGTCGTCCGTTTTGCCAGAGGTAGTCTTGGAGCCTTTCTGCGCAGAATGCGGAGTCGTATTCCCCCGAAGTGACGGCCTGAATGCATTCCCGCATGGTGTCAACTGAAACGAAGGGCGCCGTCGCGTGGGCGTACACGTACGCATCCGCAGGGTGGGAGCTTGCGAACTCTTCGAATATCTGCGTGAAATTTGATGTTGGCAAGTCGAGATACGGGGGCCGCCTCTCGAATTCCACCCCAACGGGAAGATACGGAACGATAGCCTCATCGCTGCAGTAGACGATAATCCGCCCCACAAGGCCAGTTGCCTTGAGGCTCTCGAGTTCGTGCTGAAGCAGAGGCGCGCCTCCTAGACGCCTCGTGTTCTTGCCGGGGCATCTCTCGTTATGAAGCTTGATTGGCATTACCGCTATAACTTTCATACTTTTCGCTCCTATTCGAGCAACTATCTCCTGAACCGTTTCATAACAAGCTTCAACCCCCCAGCCATCTCATGCCTGAGAAGGAATGAAAGCGCAACCAAAAAGGCGGCCTGACATGCGATGACAGCCCATACCGACAACCCGCACACCATAAGCCCCGCCTGCATGCCCAAAAGGACATAGAGAAGAAGCGACCTCGCGGGCGCGAAACTGACCCTCATGTGCCTGCGCGCCCTGTGCGCTCGGAGCCCCCAGTTCGCCAGACCCGCGAGGGCACTCGAAAGGCACGCCCCCTGAACGCCGAGCGCAGCGACCAGCGGCACACCAAGGGCCACGTTCACCGCCCCCGCGAGGAAGGTCGACGTCGCCATGGGGCCCGGATCGTAGGCAGCAGAGAAGAACGGCCCCCACATGCCCGCCATCGTGTTCAGGACGGCGTAGACGAGCAGCAGGGGCACGTACGCCCACGCCGCGTAGAACTCACCGGAGAACATGAACCCGGCGATGAGGGGCGACAGCGGGATCATGAGCGAGCAGAGCAGGACGACCCCCGCCTCGACCGCCCTGTAGGTCCCGCGCAGGAAACCGTCGGCATCCGAGGGGTCGAACCCCTTGATGGCCGCGACCTGCCACGCCTGGATGAATATCCCCGCCACCGTGTTCAGGATGGAGGGGATCTTGTAAGCGGCGGAGTACAGGCCGTTCGCGTCTACCCCGCAGAACCAGAGGACTATGTAGCGGTCGGAGGTGTTGATGAGCCACCAGCCCACAGTGGTCGCGGCGAGAGGCAGCGAGTAACGCACCATCTTGGACGCGAGCGGCGCGAGGCCGCCCCTCGCCCTCCCGAATATCGGGCCTCGCATCCGGAAGACCAGCCAGGCGGAAGGCAGAAGCAGGCCCGCAACACTGGAAACGAAATACCCGTCCAGCCCCATGCCGGCGAAGACGAGAAGCAGGACGTTGAGCCCGACGGTGACCGCGGAGCTGGCCACGCCCGCGACGGCGATGTCGCGCATGCGCTCCAGGCCTCGCGCAAGGAGCGCGAGCGACTGGTACAGGGAAGTCGCCGCGAAAAGCGGCCCGAGCCAGCCGACGCCAGCGAACGAGGACCAGGGCGTCCCTGGAACGACCTGGGCGGCGAAGACCAGAACGCTGCCCGCCAAGGTAAGCAGCAACCCGATTCGGGCGATCGCAGGAACGTCCGCGTCCCCCTCCATCGGGAACCTGAGCAGCGCATCGGAGATGTTCATAGTGAGGATGGGGACGAGCAGGCTCACCGTGCTGTAGATGACATCATACGCCCCGTACTCCTCCGTCGACAGGACCGCCGTATACAGCGGCACCATCAGGAAGACGAGGAGCTTCGAGCTGAAGCTTCCGATAGCAAGGATGCCGGTGTTCCTGATCAGCGACGATGCCTTGCCCATCAGTCCAGAACCTCGAGGTCGAACCCTTCACTAATCGTTATATTCTCGCACTCGCCCTCGGACTTCAGCTTCCGCACAACCTCGCGAATCCTCTCCTCCTGCTCCCAAATTCGAGGTGGAACCTTCTCATGATGAGGCAAGAGGAACACGCCTCGCGTCCCGTCATCGAGCATCGCCGTCGACGTAAGGAATGACCCGGATGTAGCGGTAAGGAGAATCTTGCCGGTTACTTCGCCACAAATCTGAATTGCCTCCCAAGGGGTGCTGGAGTTTCCCATGACCGAAATGCCATAATCCTGAAACACCCTTCTCCCGTCTCGCGGGTGCATCTTCACAAGAAGGTTATCCCTTCCCACGTGATCAGCAAGTTTCATGACCAGTTCGGTCTCCCCAAACGGGAAACCATCGATATCGGAGGAAGAACAGAAGTAGATGTATTTCTGCTGACGCAATCCGGGGCCCGTCTCGAAGGCATCACGCAGAATACCCGTCAACTTCTCCCTAGTCTGCGACCAGCTTGGAATTTGAACGACTTCACACCCCTTTCTGTCCGACCGGTAAAGTACGGGATAGTAGCAGTAATACTTCTGAAGACCCGGGTAGGTCTTGAGTCTCAATGCCCCCCTGGCTCTGTTTGCTATAGCGACGGAGTTTCCATGCGAAATTTGACCAGTAGATAGAATCCCTTCATCGAAACCGGAGCAAATCAGACGGACATTGTCGGCCCTCAACGAAGTGATAATTGTGTACAGACTTTCGTCTAAATTGTAGAAAACCACCTCATCATAACCAGCAAAGGCACCGTAACGCTCGACTATCATATGAAGAGTTCTCAAAACCTTCGCTCGAAAGCTCGCATCCGAATCCCTTTCAACCGTCCTAGCGAAGCTCACGCTATGAAATAAGCCGACTTCACCGATTCTCTGCGCTACTTTCTCTGCGTGGCAGCTATGATCCGATAGAATCAAGTCAATCTGCTGTTCTTGAAACAGAGTCAATGCAAGCTGGATTGCAGATATTAACTGGTAATATGTATTGCATACAATCAGTTTTTTCACAATACTCCAGTCATATTTCGTAGAATATATTGCATTATTGTCTAATATTAGATATTAGAATATATCCTTTTTAGGGGCGTAGAACTACAAACTGGGAGACAGGACACGTTGCATGAAATCGCGAATATCATATGCATCAATGAAAAATCCATCGTATCGATAAGGGCGGCTAGGAAAAAGCAGGACAGGCCCGCTGCGAGACATCTCGCATAAGGCAAATCGCGGTTTTTATCGATGGACCTAATGGCGTTGTAGCATAATGCGCCGTACAATATCATCGCCGGAAAGCCGCCGCGAAAGGCGTAGTACAGAAAATTGTTGTGCGGGTGGTTGACCATGCAAGCAAAAACATAACCGGAGCTTGAATAGAAGAAATCTATTGCGCTGTCATTGGCCAATGCGCCCATCCCCGTCATAGGCTTGGTCTCAAGCAAACGAAGCACCGATTCCCAAAGATATGTTCTCCCAGCAAGGGTGATGTCTTTATGGAGCACATCAACGATTAGCCAGCGCAAAGACGGAAGAATTATATCGGCTGTAATCAATACATTTAATGCAATGACCACTATGAATATTACGCCTAATCTGCGTATCGCAAATCCGCCGGTGGTTTTTTTTGCCATGAAGCAGCCCCATAGCAACGGCCACATCAATATGCTGACCATTGCGCCTGCAGACCAAACCGCTGCCAGCTGAAGCAAGCAGACAAGCCAAACTGCCCAGGCGCCAACCGTGGCCTGGCCCCGTTCATAAATCGCCACTATGAACGAAACCACGATCCAGGGAAGGAAGTAATAGATCCAGCGATTGTCAATCCCCAAAAATGTGATAGGTATGTTTGCCATACCCGTTTCCTTGATGATATAGCTCAGCAGATTGAGGAAGTAGTAAAGCGATAGCAGATTTCTGATCCATTTCAAAAACGTAATGAAATCATGCTTCGATACGATATCGAACAACATGAAAGTGGAAATAAGCCCAACCGCCGGACCAAGAAAGGTCACGATCGAAGTACGAGTCAAAACCGTAGCCAAGCCGAGCCAAAAACAAAGAGCCGCCACTACGGTAGTGGCGGTCGAGGGCCTCTGCCTCAAGTACAGGACTATGATTATCAGCGCAGACGCGGCCTTCAGCCAGGCAAACACATCGTCCCAGAAGCTTAAACCGGAGTATTTGAACATCTGCGGCTCTGTGAACGGAAGAAACAACGCAAAGCACAGCCAGCTCCAATGAGCCCCGCCTAGCCGTGCGGGTCGCTCGTCACGTACTCCCCGGACCTCCGCCGCGGTAACCACTCTCGCCGTCAAATCTATCTCATCTTTCTTATAATATGGTTAATCTTTAAATACATTGCACTGATAATCAGTGCCGCTATTTTTCTGTTTATAGGCATGGGCCCTTTGAGGAGCATCGCCATATTGCCGCGCAGCCGACCGAGACAGGCATCGCGCTCCTCGGAATACCGCTTATCCGATTCTTCATCGCCGTGAAGGAGCATGTCGCACAGAATGGTGAAGTCCGCACGCATCACATTGTAGCCGCACGCCTCCGCCCATTCGGGAGCCCTGGACTCCGCAATCGCTTCGACGCGCTGCCAGACATGGCTCAAGTTGAGATAATTCTCCCCGAAAGATGAACCGGTGATGCTCGATGCGTTGCGGTAATAGTAGTAGAGAACTCGCCCAGTCTCGGCCACCCGCGACGCGTTCAGAGCGAACTTGAACGCCCCCTCGACGTCCTCGTTAAGAATCCCGAGCGGGAAGTGCCCATCCTCGACGACGGACCGCCTATACAACTTGCTGGGAGCGTAATGCAGGGCCCGGTTGCCCCGGATCCTTAGGAGCATGCTCATGTACTCGTCTGCTTCGTATACGCGCTCCCGGGACCGCCCCACCTTGCTGCAAGCCGGGCATCCGTCTTCTCCGTCCGTGCGAACCCACTGACCTATAGCGATATCGCTATCCGTTCGCACGAGCAAGTTCAAAAGAACCTCGACGAAATCCTTAGCGATCCAGTCGTCGCTATCAATGAACGCGACGCAATCGCCGGTATAGAGCTCAACCCCCTTGTTCCTTGCAGCGGAGAGCCCGCCGTTGCGCTGGTGAACGACGTGAAACGTCGGATTACTGAACGCCCATTCTTCGCATATCTTGCCGGATCGGTCGGTCGACCCATCATCAACCAAAATAACCTCATCGAAAGGACGGGTCTGATTCCTGATAGATTCCAAACAACGCTCGAGATACTGCTCGACGTTGTACACGGGAACAATTGCGCTGACCGTCATGTCATTAATACTCAAGTTAAATTCCAAGCTCTTCGCATGGGCATAGAGAACCTACACCCTCCTAACTCCCCTGGCTCAAAGATTCAGAAGCTGCTCCCGTACTTCCTCCCGAGGAACTTCGCCGCGAGGAACGACGAGCCCTTCCTGACCCAGTCGACCGGCTCGGGGCTCACCGTCGGCATCTCCGCATAGGGAACATGCTTTTCGGACATCCAGGCATCCAAAAGGAGCTCGGATATCCTCCCGGGGTACCTGGCGGCAAAGGCGTCGTAGCGGTCCGGATCGTGCCTCTCCACCAGCTCGAAGATCAGCGGGAACAGCCACGAGCAGTACGCGTCGAGCACGTCGTCCCTCATGACCATCATGTTGAACATGTGTGCCCCGCGGGAGGAGAGAACCCTGTCGAGGCTCCCGAGGTAGCGGGGCTCCATGTCCGCCACCACGCCCCGGGCGGAGGCGAGCTGCCCCGAGGGCTGCGTGTGCTCCCAATGGGAGCCCACGGTCTCGATGACGTAGTTCCTCCTGGAGGGGAGAATCGCCTCCGCACCCCCGGACATCGCCCGCAGGAAGTCCCGCTCCGAGGCGATCCTGCCGAACCGGTCGCCCGCCCCCTTGCCGCCGGCCCGCCTCGACGCGAAGTGCCTCCTGTAATGGACGAGCCCCTTCCAGTCTGCGTCGACGTTCCTCCAGAGCCACCACAGGCCGGTCAGCTCGCAGAGGGAGGCGTTCGAGCCCGAGATGGAGTCCCCGCTGTCGTCCCCGAGAAAGCCCTGAGCGTCCATCTCGGCGGTGAGCTCCGGGTGCAGGGAGCGGCCGACGTGGAGGGGGATGTAGACGGAGTCGGACGGCATCCTGTAGGGCTTGTGGGACGCGACAGCGATGCGGATCTTGGGGCGGGGCATCAGTGCGCCCCCTTCCCGGTGAAGACGACGGCGACCGTCTGGATAATCAGGACGAGATCGGCCTTCACGCCGCGCCGTGCGATGTAGCCGAGGTCGAGCCTCACCATGTCGTCGAAGTCGAGGTTGCTGCGCCCGCCCACCTGCCAGGGGCCGGTGAGGCCGGGCTTCACGGCCAGGCGCTGCATGGCCCACTCGTCGTACTGCTCCACCTCGCGGGGAAGCGGCGGCCTGGGGCCCACCACCGACATCTGGCCCAGCAGGACGTTGACGAACTGCGGGAACTCGTCGATGGAGTGCTTTCTTATGAAATGACCGATGCGGGTGACCCTGGGGTCGTCGGCCATCTTGAACATGGGGCCCTCGACCTCGTTCCGGTCGAGGAGCCCTTCCAGCTGCTTGTCGGCGTCCTTCACCATGGAGCGGAACTTCCACATGGTGAACTCCCTCGGCCTCCCGTCGGGGCCTATGCGCCCCACGCGCTTCTGACCGTAGAGGGGCCAGCCCGGGGACTCCAGGCGGATGGCGATGCAGAGCAGGATGGACGGCACCAGGGCAACCAGGATGACGGCCAGGCTGAACATGATGTCGAACAGCCTCTTCACGACCCGGTACCCGAGCCGCGAGCGGTCCCAGGCCTCGGCGGAGCGCATGAGCGAGTAGCGCTTGCCCTTGCGGGTATCCTTCTTTGCCCTCTCGCGTGTGCCCGAAACAGACGCACGCACCTCAGCCGGAACCACAAGACCGCCTTCGCCTCGCGCCTCCCCTATTCGATTCTCATCAGTCAGATCCGACACACTCGACCCAACGTGGCTACACGACCGTCAGCGCTTGCTCACGATCTCCAACCCGACCCGAATCCTCTTCACCCGGCCGAGCATCGGCACCTCCAGCTCCGCCTCGCGCTTGTGGCGGTCGATCTTCTTGATCTCGAACTCGTGGCCCTTCAAGGGCCCGCGCAACACGATGACCCGGTCGCCCTCGATGACGCCCGAGCTCATCCTCACCACGTGCTCGTCGAGGTCCGCGTAGCGCGTGAGCCACGCGACCTCGTCGGCAGAAAGCGGCATGAACTTCTCCCCTTCCGCACCCAGCAGGCGCGCGAACACCGGTGCCGCGCGCAGCCGCTCGAGCACCGTCTCCGGGCGGCGCGTCTGAACGAACACATAGCCCGGCAGAAGCCTGAGTCTCACGGTCCGCCACTCACCACGCTGCGCCCGCAGCGCCTCGTAGGACGGCGTGAAGACGTCCTCGGCGGCGTCGCCGAGCGCGCGCTCAAGCAGTCGGCACATCCGGTCCTCGGTGCCGGAACGCACCTGGACCACGTAGAGCTTCGCTTGCGCCATAGGACCCCCTGGGTTCGTATGGCCGGGCCGCCCCGCACCGACTGCACGGCACATGGGAAGATATTCATGCCCTCGCTGGATCCGCCAACGCGATACGCGACGATTGCCGGCCGGAAGGATTGTTCTCATGCAGGGCAGCTCCCTGCGCGCGCCCCGCGGGCCATGTCCCCGTGGAGCGCGCGAAAGAAGCTGCAAGCCCGGAGCCGCTAGGTCTTGATGGGCACGTCTATGGCCATCAACTCCGAGAAGCCCCCGAGGGCGCCGTCGCCCACGTCCACCATGCAGCGCCTGCGATGACGGTCCACATCGCGCACGTGCGCCTCCTGGCCCATGAGGGGGCCTTCGGTCACGTGCAGGATGCCGTCCTCGATCACCGCGGTGGAGCCCCGCAGCACGTGACGCTCGTCCATGCTGTGCGCGAACCACGTCTGGGCCGCGGGCGACAGCGGCATCCAGGCACGGCCGTCCGCCCCGCAGAGCTCGGCGTGGGCGTTGGTGCCTGCAAGCTGCTTGTACAGCGCCGCCGGGTCCGAGGTCACCGCGAACGCGTAGCCCCGGTACGCGGGAATCGTCTGCAGCGACCACGCTCCCCCGCGCTTGAACCAGCGCTCTTTCTTGATGCAGAAGCAATCGGTCAGGATGTCGCGCGGCACAAGGCGCAGCAGCTTCTCGCATGTGGCGTCCTCCGCGCGCTCACGGACCCTGAGGAGGTACCAGCGCTCGCTGCCGCGCGGCACGCGACGGCCACACGGGAGCCCCATGGCCATGCGCGACGCGCGCTTGACCTGCGTCTGTGCGACGACCATTCCGACCCTCCCTTGTCCGTGCCCGCCTGCGCGCAAAGCGCAAAAAGGTACACCTTTTGAAACACTTACGTTCGACCCAATTATACACATCGTTGAGGGGTGGCGTGTAAAGAAACCGCAGCTTCACATAGCGGCGCTGACCTTAGCGTTTGTTAATTCAACCCTCCTCAAAAGGTGTACATTTTGACGAAGGTCATACCCTTGCTGACCTGCGGAGTATGGCCTGAAGCAGCGTGTCTGCTCTCCCCTACGGCCTATTGCGATCCCTTACCAACGCTTCGCAGACTGCGCACAAATGGGGTCCAAGGCAACACGAATGGCCGCACGTCCCGTGTCTAACCGACACCTTCACTGACAACTTCAGGCGCCCGATGCGGCACGCCCAAGCTATACCGTCACCGCTCATACGCCCCGGTCTCCACTCATCCTGACTCTCCGCGAACCGAACAAGGATAGGTTGAATTCCGAGATGCAGCGGTGTTGCGTCTCCAGGAAGGGATCGTATTTGGCGAAATCGTTTTGCATCTCGATGATCGTTGTTACCAAGCGGGCCTTTCTCAGAAGCGTAGCTTTCTTACGTAATGCCCGTAGAATAACTACGATTGAAATTGACCTAAATACGCAGCAGGCATAACCTAGCAGTATCGAGAGGTAAAATGCAGAGAAAGGGAGTTCGGTCGTGCTGAGGAAGTTCTCGGTTTCCAATTTCAAGTGCTTTGAAAAGTGGACCACGTTCGACTTGTCCGACCCCGCAAACTACGTCTTCAACCAACAGGTCATTCACGAGGGAACTAAGACCAAGGGCATCGTCTACGGTGCCAACGGCAGCGGCAAGTCAAACCTGGCCCTCGCCATATTCGACATAATCCTCCATCTCACGGACAAGGAGAAGCTTCTTGCGAGGTACTCTCCCTACCTCTGCTTGGACTCGAAGAATCTCATGGCCGAGTTTGAGTACGAGTTCCGCTTCAATGGGACTGAAGTCGTCTACCGCTACGGGAAGACGGACCCCCTCACGCTGGTGTACGAACGCCTCTCCATCGGCGGCGAGGAGGTGCTGGGCTACAACTTCGCATCGCGCACGGGTTTCGTCTCCCTGGCCGGCACCGAGTCGCTGGCGCTTTCCTCCGAGCTCCCCGCCGAGACCGACAGGCTTTCCCGCGTGAAGTACGTCAGGAGCAACGCCATACTGCAGGAAAGCGACGCCACTAGGGCGTTTATCGCATTCATGAACTTCGTCGACAACATGCTCATGTTCTACTCGCTCGATCAGCGCGGGTACCAAGGGCTCTCGGTCGGCCCGGACAGCTTCACGCAGGGGATCATCCGGGAGGGGAAGCTCGAAGACTTCCAACGATTCCTGGAGAAGCAAGGCATCTCGTACGACCTTGTCTCCGTTGACGTCAACGGTTTGCCGGAGCTGTATTGCAGATTTGAGAACAGCAGCGTTCCGTTTATGTCGGTCGCGTCCACCGGGACCACGTCCCTTGCGCTGTACTACTACTGGTACATCAGGATGGGGAAGGCGTCTCTTGTGTTCATTGACGAGTTCGACGCCTTCTACCACTTTGAGCTCGCGCGGGCTATCGTCGAGATGCTGCGAGACCTCGAAGGCGTACAGGTCTTTATGACCACGCATAACACAGACCTCCTCTCGAACGACCTCCTACGGCCCGATGCGTATTTCATCCTTCAAGACGGCAAGATCCAATCGCTCGAAAAGCTCACCAACAAGGAGCTGAGAGCCGCGCACAATCTGCAGAAGATGTTCAAGGCGGGATCCTTCAATGAATAGCCCTGTGACGCTCTTCATCGTTGAGGGGGAGGCGCGCGACCGTCGCTTTGCCAACGAGATGAAGCAATGCTTCCTAAGACCACGCGATGATTTGAGGGTCGTTTGCCTCCCTGCGAGCCAGAACATCTACATGCTCTACCAAAGGCTCGCGGCCGATGACTTTGAGACGGATGTCGTTGAGGTGCTGAGGGAGTCCGTGCCTGCTGCGGCGAAAAGCTTGGAAGGGGTATCGCGAGACTCCATCGAGCAAGTCTATCTGTTCTTCGACTACGACCCGCATCAGGACAACGCCGCCGATGGCGAAGCGGACGATATGCTCGAGAAGATGATCTCCGCTTTTTGCGATGAGCATGAGGGCGGGAAACTGTACGTGAGCTACCCGATGGTTGAGGCCCTCTACGATTACCGCGCAGGGCAATGCCAGTCGCATTCGGGATGCTTCGTCAGCAGGGAAGGCATTCCATCGTATAAGCGGCTTTCCGGCGAGGGCAACCTGAATACGAGCAAACGCATGGAGTTCGAGCAGTGGAAGGATTCCATTTCGTGCTTTGTCCTGAGGTGCAAGTGCCTATTTGGGATGGATGAAATCTCATTCGATCTATATCGGGAACGGGTGACTGTCGAAGCGATCTTCGACAAGGAGAGAGGGCTGCTGCGCAAGGAGGGGAAGGTTTTTGTGCTGTCGGCCTTTCCCGAGTTCCTGCTGGACTATTTCGACAGCAAGTTCTTCACGGCCATTGCCCCGCTGCGCAATCTGAAGTTTGACGAGTGCCCACTTGAGCGGGGTTGACGCTACGGAAACGCCGATTGATTCCGCCCTGAAGCCGGTCCGGTCACCTGCATTTCCCGTGTTTTACCGACACCTTCACCGACGGCCTTCGTCGGTGAGCAACGCGGTCAGGCCTTGCCGTCTCCGCACAGGTGCATTGGTTTCCGAGCGAACCGCTTCTCGCAGACCGAACGAATCGCGTGCCCCCCTAATAGGCGTCGTCCCTTTCAAAGAGATCGGAGCACCGCCCGCAGCGGACTTTGCTGATGCAGACTCAAGTATAGCAAAATCTATTATGTTTTATGCTGTTTTTTAGTTGTTAGATATGAGTAAGGTGTTGCAGGGACTCTGTTGGGACGTGGTTGGGGCTGCACCGATGCCAGCCGTTTTCATGCAGGCAGCCGATACCGCCGTCCCTACTCCTCCCCCATTACGCGGCGGCGCAGCATTTTCGTTTGCGCGCGCTGGCGCTTGTCTGCGAGGCGGCGGCGTTTGGCGGACGCGGGAACCTTGGTCTTCTTGCGCCGTTTTGGCGGACGGCTCCGCTGCTCGAACTGTTCGCGCAGCTTGGCGATGCACCGCGCGCGATTTTGGAACTGGCTTCTGCTCTCACGAGACGTGACGGTGATCCCCGTGGGAACGTGACGCATGCGCACGGCAGAATCGGACGTGTTCACGCCCTGCCCGCCCGGCCCGTGCGCATGAAACACCTGCACCTCGCAGTCGCGGGCGATCTCGTCGGCCGTCATCGCCGCAAACGCCGCAAAGTCCCTATGGGTCAGCTTCTGTCCCTCATCCATCCCGTCATCTCCCCTATATACGTAAAGAAGGCCCTCGACCAAGCCGAGGGCCCATCAAGAACAATCCGAAACCCGTCCGAAACCCAGGCGGTTCCCAGGTGCGTCGATGTAATGCGAAAGAGGAGGGAGCACGCCTCAGAACGTCGACCGACGATCGAATGCCGAATCAGCACGCCTAAAAACCTGCTAGGCGAAGGTGAGCTCGCCCGTCTCGCAGTCCATCCCGACCAGCTTGGCCAGGCTCTCCACGCGGTACCCGCGCTCGCGAAGCTTGTCGCCACCGCCCTGGAATCCCTTCTCGATAGCGATGCCGATGCCCTCGACCGTGGCCCCCGCGCTCTCGACGATGGCGATCAGGCCCTCGAGCGCGCAGCCGTTGGCCAGGAAATCGTCGATGATGAGCACGTGATCGCCCGGGGACAGAAAGCGCCGACCCACGATGACCGGGAACTCGCGCTTCTTGGTGAACGAGTAGATGGTCGTGGAGTACTGCTCGCCGTCCAGGTTGATAGACTGGGCCTTCTTAGCGAACACCACCGGCACGTTGCCGAAATGCTGCGCGGCGATGCAGGCAATACCGATGCCGCTCGCCTCGATCGTCAGGATCTTGTTGATGGGAACACCCTCGAACAGGCGGGCCCACTCGGCGCCCATGTGGTCGAACAGCTCGACGTCGCACTGATGGTTGAGAAACGCGTCCACCTTGAGTACGTCCCCCGCTTTCACGATGCCGTCCTGGCGGATGCGATCCTCAAGCTCCTTCATTGCAGCCCCTCTCTTATGCATGCGCGCGCCCGTGACGCGCATCCCCTGTGCCCCCATTGCGTTGTCTAGAGAAGCGCAGATCGATCGCTTTCGCGGCGCCCGGCACGGAGCCGCCGTCGTGTAAGGAATTGGTCAGCGCTTTCCTAGCAGAATATCACGTTCGCGTATAAGGCAGCGCGAAAGAGCCCGACCCGAGGCAATTTTGCGCAGGCATCTCGACTGTTTTGTCCGCTTCTTTATGGATGCCGCGTGGTGGGTGCGTAATGGTCCAGAAAAGGTTTGGCGATACCCGGTCTTGCCGGCCGCACCCCGCATCTGTTGCGCTACACTTTTCAAGTTCTACATCACCTTGTATGAGGGGGAATCATGCTGAGGATCGGTCTTCTCACGAGCGGCGGCGACTGCCAGGCGCTCAACGCCACCATGCGCGGCATCGTCAAGACGCTGGAGAACAACGTCGGCGCCGACAATCTCGAGATCTACGGTTTTGAGGACGGCTACCAGGGCCTCATCTACAGCCGCTTCCGCATCATGACGCCGCACGACTTCAGCGGCATCCTTACCCGCGGCGGCACCATCCTGGGCACGAGCCGCACGCCGTTCAAGCTTCTCGACACGCCCGAGGCAGACGGCGTCGAGAAGGTCCCGGCCATGATCCACACCTATCACAAGCTGCAGCTCGACTGCCTGTTCATGCTCGGCGGCAACGGCTCCACCAAGACAGCCAACCGCCTGTCCGAAGAGGGCCTGAACGTCATCGCCCTGCCCAAGACCATCGACAACGACACGTGGGGCACCGAGCGCACCTTCGGCTTCTCCTCCGCCGTCGAGGTCGCCACCGAGTGCATCGACAACATCCACACCACCGCGAGCTCGCACGGCCGCGTGTTCGTCATCGAGATCATGGGCCACAAGGTCGGCTGGATCCCGCTGTACGCGGGCGTCGCGGGCGGCGCCGACGTCATCCTCATCCCCGAGATCCCGTTCGACATGAAGAACGTCATCAACACCATCGAGCGCCGCATGGAGCGCGGCAGCCGTTTCACCATCGTGGCGGTTGCCGAGGGCGCCATCACCAAGGAGGACGCGAAGCTCTCCAAGAAGGAATACAAGAAGAAGGTCGCCTCCCGCACCTCGCCGTCCATCGTGTACGACATCGCGCGCGAGATCGAGGAGCGTACGGGCCGCGAGACCCGCGTCGCCATCCCCGGCCATACCCAGCGCGGCGGCGAGCCCGACGCACAGGACCGCGTGTTCGCCACGCAGTGCGGCGCCGAGGCCGCTCTCGGCTGCATCGCGGGCGAGTTCGGCTACATGATCGCGCAGGTCGACGGCAAGATGACCCGCGTGCCGCTCAAGGATGTCGCCGGCAAGCTCAAGTACGTCGACCCCACCTGCGACCTCGTGCGCGAGGCCAAGGCGCTCGGCATCAGCTTCGGCGACGAGTAGCTTTTGGCACCAGGCGGCGCCGCGCAACCGTTTTTCATCCGCTGTTGAGTGCGGTGCGTGCATGTCCGTCGCCCACCCGATCACCTGAGAGCGGCTGGAGGCCACACGGCTTCCAGCCGCTTTTTCGTACGCGTCCATCTGAAGGAGTGGATATGGCTCGAGCCAACAGGGGTATCATCCAGGAATTCGTCGAGTTCATCAGCCGCGGAAACGTAATGGACCTGGCCGTCGGCGTCATCATCGGCGGCGCGTTCACCTCCGTTGTGAACGCGCTCGTTTCCACGATCATCCAGCCGCTTATCGCGGCGATCGGCGGAAGCCCCGACGTCAAGGGCATGGCGGTCGTGCTGAACAGCCAGACCATCGACTTCGGCGCCTTCATCTCCGCCGTCATCAGCTTCCTGATCACCGCGGTCGCCGTGTTCGCCATCGTCAAGTCCGTGAACACGATGAACGACCTCAAGGAGATGGCGATCAAGAAGGCGGGCCTCGCGAGCATAATCGAGAAGGAGCAGGCTCCTGCGCCGCGCACCTGCCCGTATTGCAGGCAGGAGATCGCCGACGATGCGACGCGCTGCCCGCACTGCACCTCAAAGCTCGCAGGGTACGAAAACGCCATCGAAGCGCGCTGAGGGAACGCCGGTTGACGCTCCCCTGCGGCGGTCCATGGCACGTTCCGTATATTCTCGGCCCGAACCTGCATAAAAATCGGGGAAATCGGCCCCGTTCGGGCACTGCGGATCGGGAGGGGTCGAGGCCGCCGCGCGCGACTCCGTCCATGCGCTCGGCGCGGCGGCGGCGAACACGTAACGAATTGTTCAGCGGTTCCTTAAGGATTGCGGGCCCTCTTTTGGGTACTATGGGCACAACGCCAAAAGAGGAGCTGCAATGAGACAATGCATGGATGCCGACAACCTGCACCGCCGCCTGAGAAAGATCATCGGACAGGTTCAGGCGATCGACCGGATGGTGGACGAAGACGTCCCCTGCGAAGACGTGCTTTCGCAAATCAACGCCGCCAAGAGCGCGCTGCACCGCTGCGGGCAGGTCGTGCTCGAGGGTCACATCCAGCATTGCGTGCGCGACGGTATCGAGCACGGAGACGCCGACAAGACCATCGCCGATTTCACCAAAGCGGTCGAGCGCTTCGCGAACATGGGCTGACATCCGCAGCCAAGCCGCCAAGCCACCTCGTCTCGCACTCCGTACACCTTTTCCAAACCTTGACTTTATACCCCTGGGGGTATATAACTCGATTTGATACCCATAGGGGTATTGGTAATCGACGTGTAACGGAGGAGTTCGGCCATGAAGCAGCGCATCGACCGCATCATGGGGCGCCTCGAGGAGGCGCTCGGCTGGGGTGGTGTCAAGAAGGACATCGCCCTGTTGGCCATCGGCGGCATCGCGCTGCTCATCAGCCTGTTCGAGCCGCAAGGCATGCGCGAGGCGCTTCCCTTCGACCCGGCGTGGATAGCGATCGTGCTGTGCGGCATCCCCATCCTGTGCGAGGCGGTCATCGGCCTCGTCACCGAATTCGACATCACCGCAGACGTGCTGGTGGCCATAGCGCTCATCGCGAGCGTCGCCATCGGCGAGACGTTTGCCGCAGGAGAGGTCGCCTTCATCATGCAGCTCGGCGGCCTGCTCGAAGAGCTCACGGTCGAGCGGGCGCGCGCCGGCATCGAGAAGCTCGTCCACCTGACGCCGCGCACGGCGCGCCTCATCGCCCGCCCCGGCGCCGAGCTTGCCGAGCGCGTGCAGAACGCGCTGTCATCCGCCCGCATCGACGGGACCCCGGCCGAGCTGGCATGCGCCGCCGTCCTTCCGCGACTCGACCATGCATCCGGGGAGCAAATCGCGGCGGAGAGCGTGCAGGTGGGCGACCTTTTGCGGGTGAACCCCGGCGAGACCGTCCCCGTCGACGGCGTGATCGTGGCGGGACAGACCTCCATCGACCAATCCGTCATGACCGGTGAATCCATCCCCGTCGACAAGGCCGCCGGCGACGAGGTCTCCTCGGGCACGCTCAACCAATTCGGCAGCTTCGACATGGTGGCAACGCGCGTGGGCGAGGACAGCTCGATTCAGCGCATGATCCGCCTCGTGCAGTCGGCCGACGCGAGCAAGGCCAACGTCGTGCGCCTTGCCGATCGCTGGGCAGTCTGGATCGTCATCATCGCGCTGAGCGCAGCCGCCGTAACGTGGGTCGCAACGGGCGAGATCATCCGGGCCGTCACGATCCTCGTGGTCTTCTGCCCGTGCGCGCTCGTGCTGGCGACGCCCACGGCCATCATGGCAGCCATCGGCAACGCCACCAAGCACGGCTTCATGGTGCGCGAGGGCGATGCGCTCGAGCGCCTGGCGTCCGTGCGGGCCGTGGCGCTCGACAAGACCGGCACGCTCACTTACGGAACGCCGCGCGTCGTGGCCGTCGAGAGCGCAGACGATGCGGACGGGCGCGCGGCCGAGGAGCTGTTCGCCCTCGTCGCATCAGCGGAAACCAAAAGCGAGCATCCGCTGGGACGCGCCATCGTGGAAGGATACCGCGCGCGCTCGGACGCATCGGGCGCCAGCGAGACGCTGCGCGCACCCGCGTCGTTCTCCATGATCCCCGGCCGCGGCGTCGAGGCGGTCTGCATGGGCGAATCGGGTCCCGTCACGGTGATCGCGGGCAATCTCGAGCTCATGGCGGAGCGCGGCATCGACCTTTCCGCGTCGCTGCTCGAGCGCGCGCAGCGCCATCTGGATACGGGATGCACCGTCACCTACGCAGCCTGCCTCAATCCCCGCAGCGCGGACGCGCTCACCGTCGAGGTGGACGGCGCGCCGGCATCCGTGTCGCCCGTCGAGATCGCCTCGTGCCTCATCGCCCTCTCCGATGTCGCGCGCGAGAACGCCCGCGACACCGTGGCCCGCATCCGCGCAACCGGCGCAGAGCCCGTGCTCCTCACCGGAGACAACGAGGCGGCAGCCGCCGCCATGGCATCCCAGCTCGATATCCGAAGCTTCCGCTCGGGCTGCACGCCCGAAGATAAACTCGCCTGGATAGACGAGAGCGAGCGTGCGGGCCGGGCCGTCTGCATGGTCGGCGACGGCGTCAACGACGCGCCGGCCCTGAAGCGCGCCCGCGTGGGCATCGCCATGGGCGGCATCGGTTCCGACATCGCCGTCGATGCCGCCGATATCGCGCTCGTCTCGGACGACGTCGCCGAGCTGCCCCACCTGCTGGCGCTCAGCCGTCGCATGATCTCGACCATCAAGATCAACATGACCTTCTCTATGGCGCTCAATTTCATCGCCATCGCGCTCGCCATCACAGGCGTGTTGAACCCCGTCGTCGGCGCGCTGGTCCACAACGCGGGCTCGGTGCTCGTCATCTCCAACTCGGCGCTGCTGCTCGGCTGGAAGCGCCGCTAGCGGCGGGGTTACAGCCCGTGGAGGGCACCTGGATCTCTGGGCTGGCAGGGGCGACCCGCGCGTTCCCCTCCCCGCCGACCGGGCTCCCGGGGTGCGAGAGGGCCGCTGTATCCGCTCGTGTGCAAAACCGCACCTTGATAAAAGGTTTTCCAAGGTGCGGGGACGCCCCGTTTTGAATTTGGCATCAAATCTTGGACAAGAAGGGCCTCTTGAGAGCGAATCGGAAGCCCCTCCCGGGTCCACTAAGATCGGCCGGCCAGAGAAACCGCAGGTCAGAAGCTTGTCAGATATGGCCGTTTTCCATGTATACTTCCCGATTTGATACCAAATTCATTTTCAGAAAACTTTGACCCCCTCAATCCTGCGGATTTGCGGTGCGGTTTCCCCACCGCGCGCATACAGGACCCCGGAATCCGCCCGTCGCGCGGTGGCGGAGCGCGAAAGGCGCCCCGGAAGACCGCAGCTCACGTATAGGCCATCCATCTTTGCGCGCAGCGCCCCGCGCGACCGTGCCTCCGCGTCCTACACGAGGGGACGGATTGGTCTACGCTTCCCTAGAGCCTGTGGCGCTCGAGCCATGCGAGCACGTCGGTCTCGACCTGGGCACGGATGGGCTCGTTGAGGATCTCGTGGCGAGCCCCGGGATAGATGATCTCGTCGACGTCTTCGATACCCGCCGCACGGCACTGCTCGACGGCGCGATGGACACCGCGCCCGCGCTCCCCCACCGGGTCCTCGCCGCCCGCGATGAACAACATGGGAAGCCCGTGCGGGATGCGCGCGACCAGCTTGGGCGATTGCGCGTCGGCAGCGAGCCTTGAAAGCGTGCCGTACCCGCCGACGGTGAACACCTGGCCGGAGAGCGGATCGGAGAGATAGTCGTCGACGACCTCGGGGTCCGTAGAAATCCAGTCGACATCGGTCCGCGCGTCCTTGATGGCGCGGCCGAATCCGCCCGCCCCGAGCGCATGCGCGATGCGGCTCCGATGGCGCTCGCCGCGAACCGCCGACACGATACCCGTGAACACGCGGCCGACGCCCGTGAGCAGAAGCGGCTGCTGGCCGGTGCCGCAGATGATCGCGGCGCGGACGCCGAAGGCGTAGCGCGTGAGGTAGATGCGCGCGATGAAGCTGCCCATCGAGTGGCCGAACAGGATATAGGGGGTGGAGATGCCGAGCCGGGCGATCGCCTGCATGCGCAGCGCATGGACATCGCCGATCAGGACATCCTCGCCGTCCTTCAACGGCATATGGCCGAGTTCCTCCTCGGAGGCGGCGGTGCGGCCGTGGCCCACATGGTCGTTGGCGCACACCGCGAAGCCGTGGTCGCACAGGTACTCGATGAACGGCAGGTAGCGGCCCGCGTGCTCGGACATGCCGTGGATGATCTGGACAAGGCCGCGCCTTGCCGCAGGAGCCTCGGCATTCCCGTCGGGCTCCCACAGCCAGGCGCGCACGGTGGAGACGCCGTCGGCGCTGAGATAGGACAGGGCTGTGGTCTTCATGGGCGGACACCTCGCAACACGCGGTCGTTTCCCTACCATCCTAACGGGTCGCCCCGCCTTTGCGAGACCCTCATCGGTATCCGGCAGGCGGCGCCCCGGATCGGTCGCACAGCCCGGCAAACGACCGCGGGTCAAGAAAAGGGTGCCGGCGAGATCCAATCCCGCCGGCACCCTATCGACAACGATTGCTCGGCCGCTACACGGCGGCGAGGGCCTGCTCGACGTCGGCAATGAGGTCTTCGGTGTCCTCGATGCCGCAGGACAGACGCACCATGTCGGGCGCGATGCCGGCGGCAGCCAGCTCCTCGTCATTCATCTGACGGTGCGTGGCGTTGGCGGGGTGCAGCACGCAGGTGCGGGCGTCGGCGACATGGGTGGCGATCTGAGCGACCTTGAGGTTCTTCATGAACTCCTCCGCGGCAGCGCGGCCACCGACGAATCCGAAGCTCACCACGCCGCACGAGCCGTTGGGCAGGTACTTCTGGGCGAGCTCGTACCACGGGTCGGTGGGCAGGCCGGGGTACTTCACGAAGCGGACCTTGGGATGCTGGGCGAGGAACTCCGCCATCGCCTGGCCGTTCTTGCAATGCTGCGGCATGCGAACGTGCAGGCTCTCGAGGCCGAGATTCAGGTAGAACGCGTTTTGCGGCGACTGGATGCAGCCGAAGTCGCGCATGAGCTGCGAGGTCGCCTTGGTGATGTAGGCGCCGGCCTGGCCGAACTTCTCGGTGTAGACCACGCCGTGGTAGGTCTCGTCGGGCGTCGTGAGGCCGGGATACTTGTCCGCATGGGCATCCCAGTTGAAGTTGCCGGAGTCCACGATGGCTCCGCCCACGGCGGCGCCGTGGCCGTCCATGTACTTGGTGGTCGAATGCGTCACGATGTCGGCGCCCCACTCGATGGGGCGGCACATGATCGGCGTGGGGAACGTGTTGTCGACGATCAGGGGCACGCCGTGCGCATGCGCGGCGTTGGCGAAGCGCTCGATATCGAGCACGTCGAGCGCAGGATTGGCGATCGTCTCGCCGAAGACTGCCTTGGTGTTGGGCTGGAACGCCGCCTCGAGCTCCTCATCGGTGCAGTCGGGGGCCACGAACGTGCTCTGGACGCCCATGCGCTTCATGGTGTGCGCGATGAGGTTGTACGTGCCGCCGTAGATGGCGGAGCTCGCCACCACGTGGTCGCCCTCGCCTAGGATGTTGAACAGCGCGAAGAAGTTCGCCGCCTGGCCGGAGCTCGTCAGCATACCGGCGGCACCGCCCTCGAGCTCGGCGATCTTGGCCGCAACGGCGTCGTTGGTGGGGTTCTGCAGACGGGTGTAGAAATACCCCGCCTCCTCGAGGTCGAACAGACGACCCATGTGCTCGGACGTATCGTACTTCCACGTCGTCGACTGGTAGATGGGGACCTGACGGGGCTCGCCGTCGCCGGGACGATAGCCGCCCTGCACGCAGGTCGTTCCAAGATGCTCTGCCATGCTCTGCTCCTTTTGCTTGAGACGTTGCGTCGTTAGCAAGGATACTGCAAGGCGGCCGGTGCGGACACAGATGGCGAGCGATGTTTCGAACAAAAGTCATGCCGCGCCCGCGCGAAGATTGCGCGCGCGCCGATCATTGGTACCGCATAGGCCCCACGTTCGATGCCCCATCCGCCCGCCCAGGCTCCATTTCTAGGCATTCTCCCTGCTCTAGGCTATAGTTTTCTCTATATGGAGCATGCCTTCTTCTCACTGCAGCATAAACGGACCGGACAAGGGGGCGATTGCATGCACGCTATCTCAAGCATCGGAACAGCCCGCCGTGCGGTGTGCGGGAACGCGGCGCCGAAGCATCGCCCCGTGGCGCCCTCGCCTGCCCCTTGTCGCCTCTTTTCGCGGAGCCCCATCCATGAGCAGGTCCGCTAGCTCCACTCGCACAACGGCGCTTCGCGGAAGCCACCTCCACCTTGCGCGCATGCACGCGACGGCCCGGCTCGCCGTCGCGCTTTCGCTGACCGCGACGGCCGTCGCCCTCACGCCATCGCTCGCCGCGGCAGAGCAGGACGCGACGGGTGCCGTAGACGAGACGATCGTCGACAGCACCGCGAGCACGCTTGCCGCCGACGGCCATGCGTTCGACGTGTACGCCGACCATGTCGACATCCAGATGTTCTCCGGACGCCAGACCCTGGATTCCGCGGATAACCTGCAGACGTTTTTCTTCACCATCCCTGCGGGCGTGGAGCTCGATGGGACCTGCACCATGAATCTGCTCGTCTCCGCCAGCGAGCATCTCGATGACGACCTCGCGCTGACCATCAGCCTGAACGGAACGGTCGTGCAGTCGATCCCCGTGCAGAAGATCGGATCGGACGGGACCGGTTGGCTCGTCTGCAACATCCCCTCCCAGGTCTTCAAGGTGGGCGCGACCAATTCGGTCACGCTTGCGCTCGTCCTCGCCGACGTCTCCTCCGACGCCTCCGACGTGCAGGATTACGAGGCACGCTTCACCTCGAGCGATACGAGCAACTGGGTCGAATTCGACGCGTCGTCCACCATGCAGATGCGCGTGAAGAGCCTGCCCGCCTGCACGAACGCGACGTGGTACCCCCTGCAGTTCGGCAGCGTGCTGAGCGACCCCAAGACCTCGCTCTCCTTCATCACCGACGGCCAGACATCATCGCGCAACGCCGCCTTGTGCATCGCATCGGCATTCGGCGCGCAGGTCCCCTACCAGTCGGCCATCGACCTGAGCGCGGCGGGCAGCGCCGAGGAGGCAAACGTGCTGGTCGGAGGCATTTCCGACTGGAAGGGCCTGTTCGGCGACCTCGATGTGGCGCGCGCCGGCGACGGGGAGGGCATCGTCGCGACCGCGGGCTCGGTCTCGTACACGTCGATCCCGCGCCTGCTGGTGTATGCGCAAGACGACCAAGGCCTCTCGCTTGCAGCGGACGCAGCATCCGATCCCGACACCATGGCCGAGCTCGAGGGAACCTCGGCGGTCATATCGTCCTTTGCATCGGCGTCCTCCGTGACGCCGGAGGAGCGCGCCGACGGCACCTACCAGCTCTCCGATTTCGGCTACGAAGACGTGACGCTGCAGGAATCGTCCGGCGAGATCGCCTCGTTTCGCCTGACACAGCCCGGAGGCGTCGCGAGCGGACCGGGCTCGACGGTGACCATCGAGTTCAGCCATTCGGACAACCTCGACCCTGCGCAGGCGGAGCTGACCGTCTACATCAACGACGAGCGCGTCGACAGCGTGAGCCTGTCTGACGCCAACGCCGACGCCGGAAGCCTCACCGTGTCGATTCCCCAAGCGGCTCGCACGAGCCCCATCATCGACGTGCGGGTCGAGGTCAACAACTACACCGGGGACGTCGACCCGACCAAGAGCGAGAACGCCGGCTCGACCACGATCTCGAGCTCCTCATCGGTGCATCTTGCCCACAGCGACGAGAGCATCAGCCCGTCGCTGAGCAGGCTGTTTGCATTTGCATCCACAAGCGGCGAGGAGGACGGGACGGTCGTCGTCCACGCCAACGGCTTCGATGACGCGCTGCTGAACCTCGCCATGCGCATCGGTCAGGCGAACCTGCAGGCCGTTGACTTCGAGCTGGCGGAGCCGAGCAGCACCGCAGACGAGCGGGACCGTACTCACGACCTCGTCTACATGAGAAGCGCCTCGACCATCGAGCTCCCCGACGAGATCGCGGAGGCGCTCGACGCCGTGCCGCGCTCGGACGGCGCGTACCGCACCGACCGGAGCCTTCCCCTCGATACCGACGATCTGGCCGACGCCGTCGTGTTTCAGACGGTGCCGTCGCCTTGGGACCCCGCGCGCACGGTGTACGTCATCACGTACCCGGAAGGCGCAGAGGACCGGGCCTGCGGCGTGCTGTGCAACGGAGAGATCCTCGGCGCCCTCGACGGGGCCATCGCCGCCGTCTCCGCGGACGGAACCGTCCTCTCCTGCGATACGACAAGCGTGCACAAGGCCGCCTCCGATGAAGCGGATTCCACCCAGACAGTGTTGCAGAGCCTGATCGGATACCTGCGCAGCCCCGTGGTAATCGCTTGCGGCATTGGCGGGCTGGCAACCGCGCTCATCGTGGCGATATTCCTGCTGGCGCGGCATATCTACCGCATGGGACGCGAGCGCGGGGCCGCGGAGGCCGCGGCGAATCGTGCCGAGCAGACAGCTCATGAGGACGCGGCCGTACACGAGTTGGGGGAAGAGGCCGACTCCGATTTCGGCATCGGATCGTTCACGTTCGAGGCACCGGCAAGCGATTTGGAACTGGTGGAAGCGGAAGCGCAGGATGAGGCCGAACACGGGACCGATGCCGAGACGGCGGCGGAGCCCGATGAAGCCGAGCAGGCACTGGGGACCGAAGCGGATACCAGGGCAGATCGCGAGCCAGCACCCATGACCGACGCCGCCGCTGCAGACGCGCCCGCAGCCGAGATGGAAGCCGAAGCGGAGGCGAGCCCTCGTTCTGAGGTGGAATCGAAAGACGAGCCCGCAGATCTTGCTTCGCCATCGGAGCCCGCGCGCGCGGTCGAGACTCGCAGGCGCAAGCAGGTCCCCGGCTACTACGTCTACGACGACTGACGCCACGATCCGCCATGCGGGCGCCCTCGGATTCTGTCCCGCACTCTTTCCGCCCAGTGCCCCGCCCCCCAGATCGACGGTACGCTATAGGCACGCCGCCCTATCGAGAGTACGCCATAGGCACGTTTTTCGTCTGAAAGCGTGCCTATGGCGTACCGTGGATTGAGCTGTGTGCCTATAGCGTACCGTCGTTCACGCGCCCGCGCTCCAGGATTCCCGCCACACCCCATACGTTCGCTCATTCATGAATCAACGGAGCGCTTTTTGGCGTTTGCCCAGGATTCTCATTTTTGACACCCCCGTTCATTCATGAATGAACGGGACGAGGGCGCCTAGAACTCGGCGAACCGCGGAGAACCGACGTCGACGTCCTCTTTTCCGGCAAGCAGCTCGGTGAGAGCGGCCAGAAACGGCTCCTCCTCCCCCGCCTTGAAGACAAGGTGCAGGCACACCGAATCGGTGAAGTCCGTTCCCGAGACGTGCGCGCCGGCATGGTCCGCCACGTGCAGCACCTGCTCGTACTGAGGATAGGCGATGCGAACATCCACCGGCACGACGCTCGTCATCTCGACGAGCTGGCCCGCCGCGCGCGCCGCCTCGATCGCCGCCTGCGCCGCCGCCGTGTACGCGCGCACCAGGCCGCCCGGCCCGAGCAACGTGCCGCCGAAATACCGGGTCGTCACGCAGCAGACGTCGCGCAGGTTCGCTCCGCGCAGCACCTCGAGCGTGGGCATGCCGCTTGTGCGCTGCGGCTCGCCGTCATCGCTTGCCCGTTCGCGGCCGTCCGCCAGAATCCACGCCGGCACGTTATGACGCGCGTCGAAATGGCGGGCGCGCATGGCCGCCTGGTGGGCAGCAGCCTCCTGCTCGGTCTCCACGTGCACAAGCTGGGCGATGAACCGGCTCTTGCGGTCGATGAACTCGCCGGTCGCTTCGACCCCTGCCCGCATCGTGATATAGCTCTCCATACCCGTCCCTCGAACTCAACATGGCGAAAACGAACCGCTACCAATCGTATCAAGTTTTGCAGGAAGACGGGCCGGGACCATAGGCGTCGGGCGATTCTGCCGTAAGGAGCCAGACCGATGCGACGCAAAAAAACAAACGGACCCCATGCAAGCGACATGGGGCCCGTTATCGGCTTCGCAAAACGTACCGTCAATCTCCCGCAGGCGCGAAAGCGATTGACCGGCGCATTCCTAGCTGTTCTTCATCACGATGGAGCCAACCGTGTCGGCAACGTGCTCGACGCTGTCGACGCAATACTCCAAGAACGTGTAGACCTCGTGCCACGTGAACACCTGCATGGGGTCGTCGCACGACGTGTGCAGCTTGCGCATGGCGTTGATGTAGACCTGGTCGGCCTCCTCCTCGATCGAGTTGATCGCGATGACATGCTCGCGCAGGGAGTTGGTGCGCCTGAACTGCGGCAGTTCCTCCAAAAGCTTGCACATCTCCTGGCAGCTGCGCTCGATCATCTCGACGAGCTGCAGCGCGTCGGGACGGATGGACTGGATGTTGTCGAAGTACAGCCGAAGCAGCACGCCCTCGATCCGGTCGACCACGGTGTCGAGGTAGTCGCTCACCTCGGCCAGGTCCTCGCGGTCGATCGGCGTCACGAACGCCGTGCTCAGGGCGTCGAGCACCTGATGCTTGTGCTCGTCCGCCTGCTGCTCGATCGCATGCATGGCGTCGATGTTCTCGCCGATGCGATCAGAGTCGAACGTGCGCATGATGTCGGCGAGCAGCTGAGCCGCCTGGCATGCGAGTTGACCGCACGAGGTGAACGAATCGAAGTAGAAAGAATCCTTTTTCCTGGCCACGAGACCTGCCTCCCAAGTAGCAGTCGCTATACTTTCATCTTTCGCGCGCAGACAGACGGCCCGCGAAAGTCCATTGCGAAACGGTTGATACGGACGTTAGAACAGCAGCATGAACAGCTTGGCCATGACGAAGCTGATAAGGCCGCATCCCGGGAACGTGAAGACCCACGTGAGCATCATGTCGCGCACGACGCTCATGTTGATCGCCGAGAGACGCTTGACGGCGCCCACGCCCATGATGGCGCTCGTCTTGGTGTGCGTGGTGGACACGGGAATGCCGAACACGGTCGAGAGCAGGATGCAGAACGCGCCGGCAAGGTCGGCCGAGAAGCCCTGGAAGCGCTCGAGCTTGACCATGTCCATGCCCACGGACTTGATAATCTTCTCGCCGCCCACGCTCGTGCCGACACCCATGACCGTGGAGCACAGGAGCATCAGCCACACCGGGATGACCGCGCCCGAGAGGTCGGGCTGCCCGTTGGCGAACGCGACGCCGAGCAGCAGCACGCCGATGAACTTCTGGCCGTCCTGCGCACCGTGCATGAAGCTCATGGCCGCCGCGGCGAAGATCTGCAGGTACTTGAAGGCCCCGTTGGCTTTGCGCCGATCTACGTTCGCGCAAAGATACGTCAGTGCCTTGCAGATCGCCCAGCCGATGGCGAAACCGAGAACAAGGCTCAGCACCAGGCCGTAGATGACCTTGATCCACTCCTGGCCGTTGACGCCGTCCAGACCGTTCTGGATGGCGAGCGCGGCGCCGGTGAGGCCGGCGATCAGGCTGTGGCTCTCGCTCGTGGGGATGCCGAATATCGACGCGCCCACGCTGTAGACCACGATGGAGAACATCGCCGCGCACAAGGCGATCAGCGCTTCGTGGGCGTTGCCGCCAAAGTCGACCATATTGGAGATTGTTGAGGCTACTGATGCGTTGAGGTGCGTCATGATCAAGACGCCCAAGAAATTGAAGATCGCGCTCATGATGATCGCGGGACGCACGTTCATGCAGCGCGTCGAGATGCAGGTGGCGATAGCGTTGGGGGCATCCGTCCATCCGTTGACGAAGATGACCCCGAGGGTAAGCAACACCGATATCGCCATGATCGGGTTCGAGGTTACTTGACCCAAGAATTCAGCTAGAGAGACTTCCAAGACGCCAACTCCTCCGTCGTAACGCATGCGCATACAGTCCGAACGATCGGTGGAGCACCCGGGTCGTTGGGACCATACAGCACAATAGGGCGGGCATTATTGTGAAACAGCCCGTGGACCTGCGCGTATGCGCGTGACAAGGGTATCACTTTACCGTTTCTTAGCCAATACGTTACAAGCAACCTTGTTTGTAAGCTCTTTGTAAGCTCGAGGTAAGCCAACCCCTGATAGACAGTGTGAGAGATCGCCCGAGGCCGCGCCTCGCTCGGGCGCGGCATGCTATAATGCCCTTCGCAAAGCGGGCCAGACGGTCGCGCGACCGAAACGTCCATTTCGGCGTGAGGAAAGTCCGGGCTCCACAGGGCAGGATGCTGGCTAACGGCCAGGCGGGGCAACCCGACGGATCAGTGCCGCAGAAAAGAAGACTCCCACCTACGGCGTGCCGTAAAGGGAAAAGCTGAAACGGTGGTGTAAGAGACCACCAGCGTCGTGGCAACACGGCGGCTTGGTAAACCCCATCCGGAGCAAGCGCAAATAGGGGCGCCATGGGTCGGCCCGACCCGCGTCCGGGTAGCGTGCGAGGAGCCGCATGGAGACATGCGCGCCGAGATAAATGACCGTCCTCGACAGAACCCGGCTTATCGGCCCGCTTTGCCCTTCTTATTCTCATTACGCACATCGGGGACGCAAGCGCATGGAGCCTGCGTCCCCGATCGCGTTCAGGGGCCGCAACGAGAAAAGGCCGGCTGCACAGGTAGTGCAACCGGCCCTAGAGACTGCAAAATAGCCTGAAACCTAGTCGAGGTCGTCAACGCCGAAGTTGTCGATCGGGGCAAACGGATCGGCGACCGGGGTGGGCATCGGTGCGGGAGCGGGCTCGGGCACCGGGGTGGGCGTGGTCATGGGCGCCGGATCGGCCGCAGGCACCGCGGCGGCGGAACCGCTCGGGGTGGAGCTCAGCAGGTCCTTGGGGAACGAGTTCTGGGCGTCGTCCATGAAGTGCTGAATGAGCTTGAGGTACTCGCTCTTGAACTCCTCGCGGGAGGCCTTGAGACGGTCAATCTCCTCGATCTCGGTCTGCTTCTCGGCGAGCGCCTGGCGGATGACCTCGCGCGCCTTGGCGTCGGCCTCGTTGCGGATGCGCTCGGCGTTCTCGCGCGCCTCGGAGATGATGTTGTCGGCGGTCTGCTGGGCGGCGATGAGCGCAGCGGAGATCTGACGCTCGCTGGCGGTGTACTCGGGCGCCGGAGCGGGTGCGGGGGCGGCAACGGGCTCGGCCTGGGCGGCAGCCTGAGCGGCGGCGAGCTGGGCCTGCGTATCGGCCAGATCCTGCTCGGCGGAGGTCAGGCGACCCTTCAGATCGACAATCTTGTTGAGCATGGCGTCGACTTCGGCAGAGACCTGCTCGAGGAACACATCGACCTCTCCGGGATCATAACCGCGCTTGGCCTCGGAGAAGGTCTGCGCCTGGATGTCAGCAGGTGTGATAGCCATGGTAGTTCTCCTTTTCGTCACTGAGGCGCATCCAGGATGCGGCGTGCGCCTCGTGTCATCTTACAGCAAAATGTTGACGAGCAGCCGAAAACCGAGGTTCAACGCAAGAAGCGCAATAACCGGCGAGAAGTCGAGACCGCCCATCGGGGGGATGATGCGGCGGAACAGATTGAGATACGGCCCGACCAGGCTGTTGAGGACCATCGCCACATCGTACATAAATCCACCCTGTCGGATGGGAAAGAAGCTGAACAGGCAGTAGACGACGATCAGAATCTCGTAGAAATTCACGAGCGTCGAGAGCACTTGAAGCAAGGTGTAAATTGGTATCGAACTCCTCGGTTACTTGAGATAGCCGTCGTCCCGCAGCTTGGCGAGGTCGGAATCCTTGATCTCGCAGCCCTGGGGCAGGACGATGAAGACGCGGTCCCCCAGCTCCTTGACCGAGGCGCCGAGGCCGCAGGCGAAACCGTAGCTGAAGTCGAGCACGCGCTTGGCGATCTCGGTGCGGACGCCCACGAAGACGAGCGCGACCGGCTGGCGGGTGCGCACGCGGCGCACGACCGTCTCGACGTCGTCATAGCTCTCGGGGCGCAGGATGTAGGCGGGCAGCTGCGGATTGCCGTTGACCACGGCGCTGATGTGCGCGGTGGTGTCGGCTGCTGCCGGAGAGGGCGCGTATGCGCTCGCGGCGGCCTGGCGACGCGTCTCGGCATAGCTCGAGGGCGTGTCGTAGGCGCCGGGGCGGTACGCGGCGTCGGCGCTGCGCGCCGGCGGGTTGAACGTCGTGGCGTGACGATCGGCATCGCCTACGAGCTGGCCGCTGCGCGTGTACACGGCGACCGACTCGGCCTCGCCGCGATGGGTCTGGCCCAGCACGCCATGGCTGGATTCCTGGGGCTCGTATCCGTAGGACTCGGATTGGCCGTAGCCGCGCTCGTCGTAGGAACCGTCGGCTTCATCGTAGTAGCCGTCGGCGTAGCCCTCCTCGTCTCCATACGAATCGTTCCCGAAACCGCGATTCGTGCGCTCAGAAATCCTGTTCTTGATGTCGTCTAGAAAGCTCACGATGGTACCTCTCTGCCCGTGGTGCATGTGGCGTATAGATGGTGCAGGTCGGGCATGCGCCCAGACACCCCTATTGTAGTGCAAAAGAAGGGTCGAACACCACTCGCCCAAGGCGAACGATGGTAGAACCCTCCTCGAGCGCGATCTCGAAGTCCTCGCTCATGCCGCACGAGAGCTCCGGAAGCACGATGCCGTGGGCGACCTGAAGCTCATCGCGCAGGTCGCGCAGGCCCGAAAACGTCCGGCGCGCGGCATCTTTATCCCCTCTGGGGGCCATGGTCATAAGGCCGCGGATGCGAATACCCATAAGCTCCACGAGTTGACCCATGCAGGCGCGCAGCTCGTCCGGGGCGAAACCCGACTTGGACTCCTCGCCGCTGACGTTGACCTCGAGCAGCACATCAACCGGAGCCTCAAGCTCGCCCGCCTCGATGCGCCGCGCCGCGCGGCTGGACACCGCCTCGGCAAGGTGCTGGGAACGGATGGAGTGGATGAGCTGGGCGCGGCCGAGCACAGCGTTGATCTTGTTGGTCTGCAGGTTGCCGATCATATCGAAGCGCACCGGCGGAAGGCCGTCGCGCTCGGCCAGGTCCGCGAGCTTGCGGACGAGCTCCTGGGGGCGGTTCTCGCCGAAGGTGCGGTACCCCGCGCGAATCGCGGCGATAACCTCGTCCGTGCCGACCGTCTTGGAGACGGCGATGAGCAGCGCGTCGTCCGCACCGCGCCCGGCGCGTGCCAAGGCATCCGCCATGCGCTCGCAGATCTCCTGGCGACGGCGTGAAATCAGTTCTTCATAGCGTTCCATAGGTGCCTCTTTATCTGTTGCGGTACGAACACCATGGTAACGCGAAAGCACGGCCCCGCCTGCGCGAAGCCGTGCTTTGGCAATCGTCTGTACATATATGCCAGATGTCAGACGACCGATCGTATGCGAAGGAGGCTACTCCTCGTCGAGGACCTCGTCGTCATCGCCGGCGGCAGCGCGCGCGATGAGGGCCTTGAGGCCGTCGGTGATCTCGTCCTCAGGCAGGTTGGACACATAGCGGGCATCGGAGACCGGCTGCAGGATGACGTCCTCGCCGGACGGGATGCGCATGGACTCCAGCTCGTCCTCGTCGATCTCGGCGATATCGGAGATGCTCAGGCGCTGGCCGGTGAGCAGGAAGGACAGGGAGCTCGTCGCATCGATGGAGATGCTCGCGATGCGGTCGAGGTACCGGGAGACCATGATGGCGCGGCGCAGGTCGTCGTAGGAGCTGTCGTCTGCGAGCTCGACGGAGGACATGCGGTTGTATGCGCGGAAGAACTCCTCGTAGAGCTCGTGCACCGTGTCGTCCTGCACGAGCAGCTCGCGCATGAGGGACAGATCGTTGCACACGAGCACCGAGATGCAGCGGCCCACGATCTTGTAGACGTAGGAGGCCTCCTGCTCGATGATCTCGACGAGCTCGGCGGGCAGCTCGATGTCGGAGTTCACCTTGTGCTTGGCGGCGCGGGCGATGCGGCGGACCTTGTCGCAGATGCGCTGCAGGTTGAACTCGATGTTGATGACGGTCTGGAGCAGGCGGAAGTCGGAAGCGACCGGGCTCTGGGTGGCGATCAGGTTGTAGCACACGGCCTCGAGGTTCGCGCAGCGGGCATCGATCTGCAGGGTCTTCTGCTGGGCCTTGCTGGCAAGCTTCTTGTCGTTGGTCACGAAGGCGCGGACCGCATCGTGCATCGTCAAATCGAGTGCCTCGTAGATGGAAAGCATCTCGTGACGCGCCTCAACCAGCTGACGTGAGAACATCTTACGCATTACTGAATCTCCAATCGGTCGACTTAGGTATCTCTACCCGCCAACGACGTGTACGTGCGACTCGTCCACAGAACGGCTCGCGTTCGGAAAAGACCACACTTAGTGTACAGAGGCGATGTCAAGCGCATGTAAAGACTGCGCAGGAATCTGATTACACGCATGCCGGGGGGTGCAAATCGGGGACGTACCTGTTGCGTGCACGCGTGCCGGGTGTCCCCGGCACGCGTGCACGCAACAGGTACGTCCCCGATTTGCACCCCCCGGCACCCGGCACGCGCCCCGATTTGCACCGGCCCAGAAGGCCCCATCAGCGCATGAGGGCCACGGCGGCGTGCCTGCCGCAGGTTCCCGCTTCCTTGCGATAGGAGAAGAACCGGTCGTTTTCGCGCATCGTCGACAGCCCCGTGTCGCATATGGCGTCCGCGGAAAGCCCCTCCCCTTCCAGCGCCTCCGCTATCGCGGCCGACAGGTCGAGCAGACGTGCGGCGTTCATCTCGATCCGGTCGAACCGGTCGGCGAAACGCTGGAGCAGATCGCGCGAGACCTCGTACTCATCGCCGAGGATGTGCGGACCGATATAGGCGCGGATGCTCGCAGGGTCCTCTCCGGTGCGGTCCATGAGGATGCGGGCCGCCTTGGCGGAGATGGCGGCGATCGTCCCCTTCCAGCCGGAATGGACGACCGCAAACCCTCCGGGACAGGTGAGCACGACCGGCACGCAGTCGGCGAAGCAGAGCATGACCGGGACGTCGGGGACGGTGCAGACGATGGCGTCCGCCCCCGCCGCGATCAGCTCGCGGACGCGGGAAAGAGCCTCGGGTTCGGCCGAGTCGACGACGACCACGTCGTCCCCATGGACCTGATTGGGAACGAGCAGGTTGTCAACAAGGTCCTCCGCGCCGAGCGCCGCGAGGACGCGGCGACGGTTCTCGGCCACGGCTTTGGGATCGTCCCCCACATGGGCGCCCAGATTCAACGATTCGTACGGGGCCTGGGAAACCCCGCCGGTGCGCTCGGTAAACGCGAACCTGACCGGACCGTCGAAACCCTCCACCAGCGAAACCGTCCCGTGCTGCACGCGCTCGACCATAGTCGGCCTCCCTTCAATCGATTCTGAGCATAGTATCCCCCGCCTGCCGCATCCATGACGCGCGCGGGCGATTTCTCATCGCATCTCTCGCATGCAGGGATCCGGCCCATGCATCGCGCGAGACAAAAAAAGCGCCCCAGCCGCAGTCGGGGCGCTTTGAAGACAATGTAAGTTCGGCTTAGAAGTTGCCGCGCTTGAGGAAGTCGGGGAGCTCGAACTGGTCGTTGCCGAAGTTCGGCAGCTCGGTCCCGCCGATGTTGCGGGTCGGGGCGCTCTGGGAGCCGGAGGGGCGGGCGGCATGCTGCGGCTCGGACGCGCGCGAGCTCGCCGAGGACTGGCCGAACAGCTGATCCTGGCGGTTGACGTTCGCATCGGAGAAGCCGGTCGCGATGACGGTGATGCGCACCTGGTCGCCCAGGGACTCGTCGACGACGGTACCGAAGATGATGTTGGCCTCGGGGTCGACCGCGTTGGCGACGAGGTCGGCGGCGTCGTTGATCTCCTGGATGCCGAGGTCCTTGGAGCCGGCGATGGAGAGCAGGACGCGCGTGGCGCCGTCGATGGAGCTCTCGAGCAGCGGGCTGGAGATGGCCTGCTGGGCGGCGTCGACCGCACGGGTGTCGCCGGACGCGGTGCCGATGCCCATCATGGCGGTGCCGGCCTGCTTCATGATGGTCTTCACGTCGGCGAAGTCCAGGTTGATGATGCCGGGGACGGTGATGAGGTCCGTGATGCCCTGGGTGCCCTGGGACAGGACGGCATCGGCCATCGCGAAGGCCTCGAGCATCGTGGTCTTCTTCTCGGCGATGTCGAGCAGCTTGTCGTTGGGGATGACGATCATGGTGTCGACGCACTCGGAGAGGGTCTGGATGCCCTCCTCGGCGGACGCCTTGCGCTTGCGGCCCTCGAAGGTGAACGGCTTGGTGACGACTGCGACGGTCAGCGCGCCCACGTCGTTCATGGCGATGTCGGCGACGATGGGCGCCGCGCCGGTGCCGGTGCCGCCGCCCTCGCCGGCGGTGATGAAGACCATGTCGGCGCCCGCGAGCGCCTCGGCGATGTCGTCACGGGACTCGTCGGCTGCCTTACGGCCGACCTCGGGGTTCGCGCCGGCGCCCAGGCCGCGCGTCAGGTCGGTGCCGATGTGGACCTTGATGTCCGCGTCGGAGATGGCCAGCGCCTGGGCATCGGTGTTGATGGCGACGAACTCGACGCCGCGGATGCCCTCCTCGATCATGCGGTTGACGGCGTTGGTTCCGCCACCGCCAACACCGACAACCTTGATGACGGCAAGGTAGTTGTTGATCTCGTTCTCGTGCATGTTACGGTCCTCCGAACATCGGTGTAAGCGCTTGGCGGCCTGTCGACTATAACCCTCAAGTACAGATTAAATGTCGAGGTAAACTGCTGTATCTTTGCATATAATCCGGCGTCAAGTCAACTTTGGCATCCTCTAAATGTGAAATTCGCAGGTAAATCCCTCAACCGTTCGCGGACGGCGAACGGTGCGGTCCGCAATCGTCGCAGGTCAGGCCCAATCCATGGGGTTCCGCGCGCCGAACAACCATCTGCCCGCGTGCAGCGAGAGGACAATTGAAGGTACGCTCTGGTCACACCGCCTGATTGACGGTGCGCCTCAGGCACGCTTTTCGCACAAAAGCGTGCCTGAGGCGCACTCTCAATCAAGCGGTGTGACATATGCGTACTGTCAATCCACGCGACGCCACGGGACGCGCAGCAAACCGGCGAAGCCCTACACCGTGGCGCTCCGGAAGGTGTAAGCATCGGCCACGCGAACGTTGATATAGGTCACGCCCTGCTCCTGCTCCAGCAGGCGGCGCACGACCTGCTCCTTCTGCTGGATGTCCTCGGGCTTGCCGAGCGACACCTCGACGCCGGACTCCAGATCGCACGAGATGGCCTCGACCGAGGGGATCGAGATCTCCTTGATCTGGCTCAGGAAGTCCGCGCTGAAGCCCTTGGCGTATTCCAGGCCGGCAAGGACCGTGTCGTCGGTGACCTCCTGCCCGCTCGAGGGGGACACGTCGGTCCCCACGTCGGAGAGCAGCACGGCGCCCGCATGGCGAGCGAGCGCCACCGCCGCGTCGATGCTCTGCTGGTTGCTGGACGACGCCGACGCGGCGGTCCCCGTGGTCCCCGTGGCCTCCGCATCCGTCGACGAGCCCTCGCCGCCATCCCCCTCGGCGCTATCCGTCGAGGTCTGGCCCGTGCTCGCGGAGGCGAGCGAGACCGGGGCGATCCAGTGAGAGTCCTCGCTCACCGCCCACGCGATGTCATCGGCGGACAGGTAGACGATGGCTTGAACCTTGCGTTCAACCGGCGTGATCACGATGGTGTGCGGGAACTGCCTCTCGATATCGACGCTGCTCACCCAGGGGTTCTGCAGCAAGGCGGCGGCGATGTCCTCGTCGCTCACGTTGAACAGCGTCGACCCCTCGGGGACCGACACGAGCTGCTCGACGGTCTGCTGCGGGACGTGCTCGCTGCCGTTGACGACGACGCCGGTGACCGAGAAGAAGCTTGAATTGACCAGCACGGCGGCACCGAGGCCGAACACGAGCACGACCGCGAGCACGACGGCCACGATGATGCGGGGCGCGGACGGCAGCGTCGGCTTCACGCGCGCGGACGCCGCGGCGGACGGCTGCGCGGAACCCGTCGGAGCGAACCCCTTCCGAGCGGTCGAGAGCGCGGCGCCGGCACCCGCCAGAAGCTTGACGGGCTGGGAGCTCTTCAGATCGAACTTGTGGGACGTCGGCCCCTTCGCCCGCACCTGGCCGAGCGAGGGCGCGGATTTGACCGGCTTCGCCTTCTGTTTGACGGGGGCCTTGACCTTGGGGCCGGAAACGGGCGCGGCGAGCTTGGTCTGGGGTGCGCGCCGGGCGGGCCGTGCCGCGGGGCTCGCGGCGGCGGCGCGAGCAGGAGCTGCCTGGCGGGAAGGGACGCGCTTGATGGAGGTAGCGACCTTGCGCTTGGTCGGCGCGGCCGACGCGCTCGCACGCGCCGCAGGGCGCACGGAGGGAGATCCCGACCGCGTGCCCAGGGGCTTTGCCGACATCTGCTTGGAGCGCGAGGCGCGCGCAGAGGAGACGTGGTTGACCGCGGCGCGCTTCGTGGGCGCCACGTACGTGCGGGCAGGGGCATGCGCGCTATGGGCAACCGGCGCCGGCGATGCCGCTTTCGGCCGAGCGCCCGAGGCGCTGCGTGAGGAAGGGGCACCGGTCGAGCGCCGGAAGGTGGGCTTCTGCTTAGAAGCCGAGGAATTTGACTTCCGGCTTGAGCTCGACGCCATACGTTTCCTTTACCGTCTTGTACACGTGCTGGATGACGGCGACCACATCGCTTGCGGTCGCCGTGCCGTTGTTCACAATAAAGTTAGCGTGAACCCGCGACACCTCGGCCCCGCCGACGGAAAAACCCTTCAATCCGCATTCCTCGACCATAGCTCCCACACTTCTGTCGGCGGGATTGCGGAACACCGACCCGCATGACGCCGACCCGATGGGCTGGGTCCGCCGACGCCTGACGAGCGACTGCTCCATCTTCGAGCGGATCTCGGACTTGTCGCCCGGCTTCAACTTCAAGGTGACCTCGAGGATGATCTCGTCACGGGGAATGCCGCTCTCGCGGTACGCCCAGTACACGTCGTCGTGGCTGTAATGGCGGATGCCCGAGCCGGGCTTGTAGGTGACAACGTCCTCCACGAGCGAGCCGATCCACTCGGTGCGGGTCCCCGCGTTCATGGAGACGGCCCCGCCCACGGTGCCCGGGATGCCGACGGCGAACTCCAGGCCCGACAGCCCGCGTGACAGGGCGTCGTTCACCAGGCGGGCGAGGATGACGCCGGCTCCCACAGTGAGCGTGCAGCCGTCCTCGGCAAGCACCGAGCGCTGGAACTCGCGCCCGAGCGTGATGACCGCCCCGTCGTATCCGGAGTCGGAGACCAGCAGGTTGGAGCCCTTGCCCAGGATGACCCACGGCACGGACTCGCGCGTCAGCACCTCGACGGCGCGGCGCAGGGCATGGTAGCTGTGACAGGTGAGAAACAGCGCCGCCTTGCCGCCGATACGATAGCTCGTATGGCGAGCGAGGCGTTCGCCTTCGATCGCATCGGTGTCGATGGCGCCCGAGAGCGCCATCACGGCGTTGAACAGGCCCATCGCCTATCGGCCGTCCCTGTTCGCCTCGGCGACGTGGTCGAGATACTCCGGCCCGACCTGGGTGACGTCGCCCGCCCCCATGGTGATGAGCAGGTCGCCCTCCTCCACCTCGGCGTCGAGATAGCCCATGAGGGTCGCGCGGTCGGGCGCGTAGAGCACCCGCTTGCCCGGATGGCGCTCGGCCACCAGGTCGGCGAGCATCTTGCTCGTCACACCGGGGATGGGCATCTCGCCGGCGGGGAACACGTCGATCAGGATGAGCTTGTCGGCCTGGGCGAACGCGTCGGCGAAATCGTCGGCGAGCGCCTGCAGGCGCGAGTAGCGGTGCGGCTGGAACACGACGTCCACGTGCTTGAAGTCAAGCGAGCTCGCCGCGTTCAGCGTCGCGGCGATCTCGGTGGGATGATGGCCGTAGTCGTCAACCAGCGTGACGCCGCGCACGTCGCCCACGTGGGTGAAGCGACGGCGCACGCCCTCGAACGAGGACAGCGCCTGCGCGGCGGCCTCGGTGTCCTCGCCCACGGCCCATGCGACGGTCAGCGCGGCGGAGGCGTTCAGCATGTTGTGGCGACCGGGGTTGCTCTTGATGGTCACCTGGCGCTCGGTGCCGTCGGGCAGCTTGACGCCGAACCGGGAGGCCAGCCCGTGGCCGGCCGCATCCGGCGTGCACACGACGTCGCAGGAGGCGTCGAAACCGTAGGTCACCACGTGCAGGCCGGTCGAGCGCGCAAGATCGACCAGGTGCGAGGACTCGCCGCACACGATGACGGTGCCGTCCTCCCCCACGAGATTCATGAACTTGACGAAGGTCGCCTCGATCTCCTCGATGCCCGAGTAGTGATCGAGGTGGTCCGCCTCGACGTTGGTGACGACCACCACGTTGGGGTCGAGATACAGAAACGAGCTGTCGGACTCGTCGGCCTCGGCGACGAAGTATGCGCCCTTGCCGTTGCGGCCGTTGGTGTCGTAGCCCTCGACGATGCCGCCGATCAGAAAGCTCGGATCGAGCCCCATGCGGTCGAGCATGGTGGCGCACATGGACGACGTCGTGGTCTTGCCGTGCGTGCCGGCGACCGCGATGGTGGTGTATCCCTGCGAGAGCGCCGAGAGCATCTTGGCGCGCGGCCACACGGGGATGCCGAGCTCGCGGGCGCGAACGACCTCGGGGTTGGTGTCGGGGATCGCCGTGGAGACCACCACGACGTCGGGCATGACCTCATCGATGGTCTTGGCCTCGTGGCCCACGCGCACGTCGACACCGGCCCTCGTGAGCTGGCGGATGTAGCGGGAGGTCTTGAGGTCGGAACCCGTGACGTCGAAGCCGCGCTCGTGCAGGACGAGCGCGATGCCGCTCATGCCCGCTCCGCCGATGCCGATAAAGTGAGCGCTCTTGAACGAAGGCGCGATGGTGGTGCTAGTCTGTGCCATGTCGAATTGGTCTCCCCTTGGGACGACGATGTAATGCAGCAGCCTACTACTCTAACGCAAACGGGCCGCGCGCGGGGAGATTGATTGGCCGGCCACGCCGTCTGCACGCCTGAACGGTCAGCGGCGCAGCCCCTCCACGGCATCCGCCAGGCGCACCGCCGCCTGGTCCTGCGCAAGACCGCGGGCGGCCGCGCGCATGCGGTCGCGCTCGGCGGGATCCCCGAGCAGGCCGATGAGCTTGTCGGCGAAGGGTTCGCCGTCGATATCCGCGTCGGCGAACATGACGGCGGCGCCGGCGTCGACCAGAAAGCGCGCGTTGGTGGTCTGGTGGTCCGCCGTCGCCAGCGGGTACGGCACCAGGATGGACGGGGCGGCCAGCGCCGCGATCTCGGCAACCGACGAGGCACCGGAGCGGGAAAGCACGAGATCGGCGGCGGCGAGCATGTCGCCCATGCCGTCGATATAGGGCTGTACGCGATAACGGAGGGCCTCCTGCTCCGTGCACGCCAGCGCGTCGCGCGTGGCCTCGAAGTCATCCTTGCCCGTCGAGTGGACGACATAGACGCCATCGAGCCCCAGCAGGCGCTCCTTGAGCTCAACCATGCGTTGATTCAGGTGATGGGCGCCGAGCGATCCGCCGAACACGAGCAGCAGGGTCGCATCCTCCGGAACCCCGAGGGCGGCGCGACCGCGGGCGCGATCGCCCGCGAGCACCGACCGGCGCACGGGGTTGCCCGTGAGCTCGATCGCGGTCGAGGGGCCGGCGTGCTTCTCGAACACGGAGCGCACGCTCGGCTGTGCGATGGCGATCAGCGCCGCGCTCTTGGCGGACTGCTTGTTGGCAAGTCCCGGCACCGAGTTCTGCTCATGCAGCACCACCGGGATGCCGAGCTTTGCCGCCGCGCGCATGAGCGGCAGCTCGACGTAGGCGCCGAAGCCCACCGCGACGTCGGGCATGAGCGATGGGTCGGCCTTGAACGCCGCGATCAGGCGGCGCTCCTCGCGCACCAGATGCGCAAGCGCCGTGACGAGGGTCCAGGGTCGGGCGCGATCGAACCCCGTCACCTGGACGGGGAAGAACTCGAATCCGGCCTGGGGCACGAGCGTGCCCTCCAGGCGGCGCGTCTCCCCGAAGAAGCGAACGGAATCGCCGCGGGACGCGAGCTCCTCCGCCAGCGCGAGCGCCGGGTTCACGTGGCCCGCGGTGCCGCCGGCGGCAATGGCAACAGAGAGCTTATCGGTCATAACGATCCCTTCTCGATGATGTCCGCGGCGCACGGCGCACCTGCGGGCCGCGGCTTCTCAGGCGATCGGCGCTATCGGGCCCCAGGTCGACGCGCCCAAAGGAGCCGTCGCGGGCGGGACGCGCCGTGCGCGGGTGCGCGGGCGCAGCCTGGCGGCCGCCCGCACCCGCTCCATCATATACGGAAAACCCGCTGGTGCGACGCGGACGCGCCTCGCCCGCCGTCGACGTGCCCACATGCGCCGAGCCCGCGTCCCCGCGAGACATCACGGCGAAGCTGTCGCGGCGCATGTCGTAGACGGTCTGCGCCTCGGACTCGATCGACGCGCGCAGGATCAGGCCGGCGAGGATCATGCTCGCGATCATCGAGGATCCGCCGTAGCTGATGAAGGGCAGGGTCTTTCCCGTCATGGGCAGCACTCCGATGATGCCGAGCGCGTTGACGAGGAACTGCACGGCGAGCACGACGGCGCAGCCCTCGGCGACCAGGCGGCCGAACACGGTCTGGGACTCGCTCGCGATCTTGAACGCGCTCCAGATGAGCAGCGCGAACACCGCGAAGAACAGCACCGTGCCCACGAACCCGAGCTCCTCGCCGATGACGGCCAGGATGTAGTCGTTATGGGCCTCGGGCAGATAGTTGTACTTGATGGTCGAGTTGCCGATGCCGCGGCCGAACAGCCCGCCCGACGCGAACGCCATGATGGCGAGCGTCGCCTGGTAGCCGTCTCCATACGGATCGGCCCAGGGGTCCATCGTGACCAGGAAGCGCTGGAGACGGTAGGGCGCCGCGATCATGGCGAGAACGCCGCCCACCGCGATCACCGCCACGAAGAACAGGGCGTAGCGGACAGGGAGGCCGGCCAGGAACATCATCGTGAACACCGTCATGCCGATGATGAGGGTCGTGCCGAGGTCGGGCTGGACGATGATGAACACGAGCGGCACGCCCACGGCGATCGCCATGCGGGCCGCATACGTGTTGATGTCGATCGCGCGCTCCGCATAGTACTCGGACAAAAGCTTGGCTACCACCAGGATGAGCGCCGGTTTGAGCAGCTCGGAGGGCTGCAGGGTGAAGAAGCCGAGGCTGATCCAGCGCTGCGCGCCGCCGCCGACCATGCCGACGAGGGTCACGGCGGCCAAAAGCACGAGGGCGACGCCCCACAGGGGCCACGCGAGCCAGCGCTTGAAGTGGTCGAACAGGTTGGGGATGAAGGCCATCACCACGATGAGGATGGTGCCGCCGAGCGCGAACAGCGCCTGGCGCTCCAGATAGTGCGTGGGCGCGTACCCGTCCGAGGCGGCCTCGACCGCCGAGGCGGAGTACACCATGAGCAGGCCGAACGCGACGAGCGCAACCAGGCAGCACAGGAAGATGAGGCGGGGGCGCATGATGCGCGCGGGGACGCCGGCGATCAGGCGCTCGGCGATGCCGTCCTGCGCGGTGCCCGACTGGCGCTGGGCTCCGGCGCGGCGGCGCTCGGTGCCAGCCTGGTCCCGGCGCGTCGGGGCCCCGCCCCGCGCGTCCTGCCGCGGGTGCGGCGTCCGCTCCTGCATCTTCGTGTCGTTACCCACGCTCACCCTTATTCCTCGTCATCGTGCGCCTGGCGCAGCTTCTCCACATACGATTTGAAATACCTGCCGCGCTCCTCGAACCCGGAGAACTCGTCGAACGACGAGCAGGCGGGAGACAGCAGCACCACGTCCCCGCGCGAGGCGAGCGATCGCGCGACGTCGACGGCGTCGCGCAGGTCATCGGCCTCGGCGATGTCCACGTCCTGGTTGCGGTCGGCGTCCTCGATCGCGCGGCGGAACCGGGCGCGCGCCTCGCCGTAGCACACGACGGCGCGCACGTGGTCGCACACGTAGGCGGCGAAGTCCTCGAGCGGCGTGCCCTTGTCGTGGCCTCCCAGCAGCAAGATGACGTCGTCGTCGGGAAACGCCGTCAGGGCCTTCTCGACCGCATCGGTGTTCGTCGCCTTGGAATCGTTGTAGTAGCGCACGCCGTCGAGCTCGCCGCACGGCTCGACGCGGTGCTCGAGCGGGCTGAACGTGTCGAGGCCCGCGCGGACGCAATCCGCAGGCGCACCGCAGTACAGGGCCGCCGCGGACGCGGCCAGGGCGTTGATGACGTTGTGCTGCCCCGCGATCGCCAGGTCGTCGGCGTGGACGAGGTCGAACTCCTCCCCGTCCAGGCGCACGACAAGGCGGCTCTCGCGCACGAAGGCCGCATCGCGCGTTCCCGCGTCGGCCATGCCGAGCGACAGCACGCGGTGCCCGCCGGTGAAGATCCGGTCCGCATACGTCATGACGCCCTCGTCCTCGACGTCGACGATGATGAGGTCGTCTGCGGTCATGTTGTCGAACAGCTTGATCTTGGCCAGGGCGTAGTTCTCGTGCGTGCGGTGCCACGCCAGGTGGTCGGGCGTGATGTTGAGCAGAACGGCGACGCGCGGGTGCAGCTCATGGGTCGTCGCGATCTGGTAGCTCGACAGCTCGGCCACCATCCAGGCGTCCGGGCCGTGCTTCTCGGCCTCCTCGATCGCCGGCGTGCCGATGTTGCCGACCGCCACGGACTCGATGCCGGCGCCCTGGAGCAGGTGGTTCACGAGCGTGGTGGTCGTAGTCTTGCCGTTCGTGCCGGTGATGGCGCACCACGGCGCGCGCGACAGGCGCCAGGCGAGCTCGGGCTCGCCCATGATCTCGCCCGCATGCGCTGCGGCGGAGGCGAAGAAGTCGGAGAACTCGGAGATGCCGGGGCTCGCCACGCAGATATCGTAGTCGCCCTCGACCTCCTCGGTGCCGTAGACGAACCGAACGCCCGCGGACTCGAGGGCCCGCGTGCGCTCAGTGGGCTCCGACGAGGCGCCCCCGTACACGGTGATCGAGCTCACGCGCGCGGAGCCCGCATCGAGCGCCCAGGTCACAACATCGATCCCGGTCAGCCCCTGACCGAGCACCAGAAGCGAGAATGTTTGAGGCAACGGCATGAAGAATCACTATCCCAGCTGGAAGAACAAGGCGAAGCCCAGGGCGCCGAACGCCGCGGCGACGATCCAGAAGCGGATGACGACCTTGGTCTCGGCCCAACCGAGTTTCTCGAAATGATGGTGGATGGGGGCCATGAGGAAGACGCGCTTGCCGGTGAGCTTGAAGCTCACGACCTGGATCATGACGGACAGCGCCTCGATGATGAACAGACCGCCGATGATGAGCGAGGCGACCTCGGTGTTCGTGATCAGGCCCATGCTCGCGAAGGCGGTGCCCAGCGCGAGCGAGCCGGTGTCGCCCATGAAGATGCTCGCCGGGTAGCAATTGAACCACAGAAAGCCCAGGCACGCGCCGGCGCAGGCGGCCCCGAAGATCGCCAGGCCCGGATCGCTGCGCATGAAGGCGATGGCCGCCATGATGAGCATGGCGATCATGGACGTGCCGCCCGCGAGGCCGTCGAGGCCGTCGGTCAGGTTGACGGCGTTGGAGAAGCCCGCGATCACGAGCCAGGTGAAGATGAGGTAGAGCCACGGGATGTAGTAGGCGCGGTCGCCGATCTGGAAGACGGTCTTGATGCCGGAGAGGTCGATGGTGAAGCCTCCCGGGAAGCGCACCGCGGGCGTGACGCCGCACAGGTTGACGGCGACCAGGCAGAACACGACGCAGATGAGGGTGAGGCCGATCATCTTGGCGTGCGGGGTGAGGCCGAGCGAGCGGCCGTGGGTGACGCTCGTGACGTCATCGATCAGGCCGAGCAGGCCCGTGGCGACGGTCGCCCCGACCACGAGCAGCAGCTCGACGGAGAAGCGGGCCATGAGCACGCAGGTGAGCACGACGGAGATCAGGATGACCACGCCGCCCATGGTCGGCGTGCCCTGCTTGACCAGATGGCGCTTGGGCCCGTCGGCGCGGACCTGCTGGCCGATGCCCTCGAACTTCAGGATGCGGATCCACAGCGGCATGAGCACGAGCGCGATGAGCGCGGCGATGCCGAGGGCGAGAAACGTCTGATAGGTAGGATACAGGGGGTTGCCGATCATTTAGCACACCTCTTCCACGAAGCGGTCGAGGCCAACGAAGCGCGACCCCTTGACGAGCACCAGGTCATCGGAAGCGATCGCGTGCGAGAGGCGCGCGATCGCGGCATCGGTGGTGGGCAGCACGCTCACGCGGTCCTCGGGCATGCCCATGAGGCGCGCGGCGGCGGCCATGTGCCCGGCGTTCTCGCCGCCGACGCACACGAGCAGATCCAGCTTCTTGGCGGCCGCGTAGGCGCCGGTGAGCGCGTGCAGGCGCTCCCCCTCACAGCCGAGCTCGCCCATCTCGCCGAGGACGGCGATGCGCGAGCCGGTCGCGGGCAGCTTTGCCAGAAGGTCGAGGGCCGCGGCCATGGATTCGGGCGCCGCGTTGTACGAGTCGTCGATGATGCGCGCGCCGCACGCGGAGATGCGGACCTCGGTGCGGCGGCCGGTGATCTCCAGCTTCGCGAACTGCTCGTCGATCACGTACTGGGCGACGCCCAGGCGGTGCGCGAGGGCGGCGGCGAACAGCACGTTCACGACCGACTGGGCCCCCGGGATCGAGGCGTGCGTCCTGAACTGGGCGCCGTCCTCGAACGAGATGGTGAACGACGGGCAGCCGTCCTGCTCGAGCTCGACGTCGCGCGCGCTCACGTCGTCATCGTCGGTCATGCCGCAGAGGATGACCTCGATGCCCGCGGGCTTTGCGAAGTTCTCGATGATGAAGGGGGTGAAGTCGTCCTCCCCGTTCAGCACGAGCGCGGAATGGTGCCCCTCGAAGTTCTCGGAGCTGGGCGGCATGCCCGCCAGGATCTCCGCCTTGGCGCGCGCGATGTTCTCGCGGCTCCCCAGAAGGCCGATGTGGGACGTGCCGATCTTGGTGATGACCGAGTACGTGGGCTGCGCGCAGCGCGACAGGCGCTCGATCTGGCCGAAGCCGTCCATGCCCATCTCCAAGATCATGATCTCGGTGTCGCGCGGGGCGGACAGGATGGTCAGCGGCATGCCGATGAGGTTGTTGTGGTTGCCGCTCGTCACGTGCACGCGGTAGCGCGTGGACAGCAGCGCGGCGAGGGTGTCCTTGGTCGTGGTCTTGCCGATCGAGCCGGTCACGCCGATGACCGTGCAGTGCATGCGGGCGCGGTAGCCCTGCGCCAGGTCGAGCAAAAACTGCGTGGGGTCCTCGCAGGTGAAGACGGCGCACTCGTGCCGGTCGGCCGCCTTGATGAGGTCGCGCGCGGGCTCACGCGTCAGCACGACGCACGCGGCGCCCGCCTCGATGGCCGAGGCGGCGAAGTCGTTGCCGTCGACGCGCTCACCGGGAAACGCCACGAAGATGGAATCCTGGGAGACCTCGCGCGAGTCGATCACGACGCCGCGACACACGCGGTCGGCGTTGCCCGTCCACGGCTTCGCGCCCGTGACCCTCTCGAGGTACTTGACTGCGATTTCTATCATGCATCGCTCCTTAACGAGCCGAATATGCCGACCGTACATTTTAGCGCGACCGGCACCCCAGTTCGTGCAGGCCCTGTGGATGCTCGCGCCGTCGACATGAGCGCAAGCGAGCCCGACCCAACACGCGCCAAACGGACGTTGCCTAGCGGGTCGGCTTGACGCCGAGTGCCTGCAGGGCCGCACCCATGACGGTCGCGAAGGGCTGGGCCGCCGCGACCGAGGTGTACCCCGTGCCGTCGAGCGTGACGTAGACCTGCACCTTCGGGTCCTTCGTCGGGGCGAACCCCATGAACGACGCCAGGTACTTCCCGAGCTCGTAGCCGCCGGTCTCGCTCGCGCGCTGTCCGGTGCCCGTCTTGCCCGACACCTCGTAGCCCTCGACCTGGCCGAGCTCTCCGGTGCCCTCATCCACGACGGTGAGCATCATGTCCGCGACCTTGGTCGCCGTCTCCTCGGAGAGCACCTGCTTGTCGTGCGCGGACCAATCGACCTTCACGCCCTTCTTGGCCATGAGGAAGTGGGGCGTGGTCATGATGCCCTTGTTGGAGATGGCCGAGATCGCGCGCGTCAGCTCGACCGGCGCCACCGAGACCGACTGGCCGAACGACATGGCCGCCACGCTCGCGCCGTCGTATTCGTCGCGCGAGCGCACGATACCGGTGTTTTCGCCCGGAAAGTCGATGCCCGACGCATGGCCGATCTCGTAGCGGTCGAGATACTCGGCGAAGTTGTCGGCGCCGACCTTCTCGCCCACCAGGATCATGCCCGTGTTCGACGAGCGGCGCATGATCTCGCGCAGCGTCATGGTCATCGCGTAATCGCGGTCGTCGACGTCGGTGACCTCGTCGTCGCCGGCGAGCACCACGGGCGGCACGTCGAACGTCGTATCCACGTCGGCCACGCCCAGATCGATCGCCATGCCGCTCACGAGCGCCTTGAAGACGCTGCCGGGCTCGTAGGCGTCGGTCACCACGCGCAGGTTCATGTCCTCGGTGCGCGCGGTCGACAGGTCGGCCTGGTTGTAGGTGGGGTACGAGCAGGCCGCGAAGATCTCGCCGCTCGTGGGGTCGGTCACGATGATGGACCCGTGGTAGGCGCCGCTGTTGGCCACCGCCTCGGCAAGCGCCTCCTCCGCCTCGCGCTGGATGTTGATGTCGAGCGTGAGCACCAGGTCGTCGCCGTCGACCGCCGCCTGCTTCTCGTAGGCGCCTCCGGCGATATAGCTGCCGTCGGCGCCGCGCTCGCGCACGATCCAGCCGTTTTCGCCCTGCAGGTCCTGCTCGTACTGCAGCTCCAGGCCCGAGATGCCCTCGTTGTCGGTGTTGACGACGCCGAGCACCTGCGAGGCGAGCTGGCCGTACGGGTAGACGCGCTTGACCGTCTGCTCGAACTCGATGCCCGCAAGGCCCTCCTCCATGAGGGCGTCGGCCACGTCCTGGTCGACCTTGCGCGCCACGTAGGTCCAGGTGGTCTCCTCGTTGACCTTGTCGTTCGCGAAGCTCTTCTCGACGCCCAGGTGCTTCACGAGCGCGTTTGCGACCTTCTTCTTGTCCTCGATGTTGTACGTGTTGAGCGCGATGTTGCTGCACTCCTCGCTCGCCGCGAGCACGTTGCCGTTGCGGTCGTAGAGCGTGCCGCGCTTGGCGTGCAGCGTCGAGTTGGCGATGCGGCGCGCCTCGAGGCGCTCCATGTTGACGTCGTGGTAGAAGATCTGGTGCTGCGAGAGCTTGAAGACGCCCGCGAGCGAAAACGCACCCAGCAGGCCCTTCACGATTGTGCGGCGGGACATGAGCGCGCCGTCCGATGCGGAGCCTCCCGCACCGGAGCCGCCGCGGCCGCGCCGGTTGCCTCCCCCGCGGGCTGCGCGCGCCGAGGCGCGGTCGCGGCGCTCGCGGGAACCGTAGTCAAAACGACCGTCGCCAAAGCGACGGTCAGCAAAGCGGTCGCTCCCGTAGCGGTCGCGACCGTATCCGTTTCTGTTCTGTGCCATAGATGCGCCCCTCTTGCGGCTCCTACTGCTGGTCTGCGGACGGCTGGCCCTCGGTGGCAGACGATGCGGCCGAACCGGAAAGGTCGAGCTCGACGGTGTTCTCGGCATCGACCATGCCCAGCGTACCGGACGCGAGGTCGCGGATGCGCGTGGGGGAACCGTACACCGACTGCATGACCTCGAGGTTGGAGCTCTCGTCACGGCCGGTCTCGAGCTCGTTGGTGAGCGCGGCGTTGTTGTTGAGCGTCGCCGCCGTCGCGCTCGCCAGGCTGACGCGGGCCAGGCCGACGACGCAGAACAGGGCGATGAGCACGCAGCACACCTTGATGACGCTCACGAACGCCGGGCTGACCGCCTGGTTGGCCTGGCGGCCCTCGCCGGTGACGACGTGCAGGCTCGGGCGCTCGGCGACGCGCGGCGCCTCGTTCTGGCGGAGGCGCTCCGGTGTTGCGGCGGGTTGCATATCATAGGCGAATGCTGCGTTTGACTGACGATAACCCATGGTATGCAACCCATTCCCCTCGAAGTAAGAGTAGTGCGATTAAAGTACGTTTATGCTGCCGCTCGGGGATGGCCGCACCGCGATCGCACGCAAGGTTACAAGCGCCTCGCCACGCGGATCTTGGCAGACCGGGCCCGGGGGTTGCGTTCGACCTCCTCGGCCTGCGCAACCAGCGGTTTACGGGTGATGATCTCGACTACCGGCACGTGCCCGCACACGCACACCGGAATATCCGGCGGGCAGATGCAGCCCTGGCTATGCTCCTGGAACAGCCGCTTGACGATGCGGTCCTCGAGCGAATGGTACGAGATGACGCAGATGCGCCCTCCCGGATTCGCCCATCTGACCGCAGCCTCGAGGCCGCGCTCGAGCACATCGAGCTCATGGTTGACCTCAATGCGGATCGCCTGGAAGCTCTTGCGCGCGGGGTGCCCCCCGTGGCGCCGGGCCGCGGCGGGAATGCCCGCCTTGACCGCCTCCACCAGATCTCCCGTGGTCTTGAGAGGCGCGTCCGCCCTCCTGCGCACGATCTGGCGCGCGATCTGGCGGGCGTACTTCTCCTCCCCGTAGACGCGAAGAATCCGGGCGAGGTCTGCTTCGTTGTAGGTGTTCACGACCTCAGCTGCGTTTAAGGTGTTGTTACCCGGATCCATCCGCATATCGAGTGGGGCGTCCTCGTGGTACGAGAAGCCCCTGCCAGGGATATCGAGCTGCGGGCTCGAGACGCCCAGATCGAACAGGAAGCCGTCGACACCGGGCACCTGGGCCGAGCACAGAAGCTCGTCCAGATCCCCGAAGTTCCCTTTCAGGAGCTTGCGGGGCACGCCCGGCGCCTCGCAGTCGAGGCGCTCGTGCGCCGCGGCCAGCGCCATGTCGTCCTGATCGATGCCGAGGAGCAGGCCCGTCGCACCGACCTCAGCGGCCAGCTTGACCGAGTGACCGGCCCCTCCGAGGGTGCAGTCGCACACGACCTCCCCCTCGTGCAAGGCGAGCTGCTCGAGCACTTCGTTGAGCATGACAGGTTCATGCCGATATTCGTATGTCAACGATCCCGTCTCCATGTTCGTGTTCTCCTCCGGACCGCTTCCCTAATCGAAGAAGTTCGCCAGCACGTTCTTGACCGCGGCCTGACGCGCCTCGTGCTTTGCACGGTCCCAGATCACCAGGCGGTCGCCGTTGCCGACGATCGTGACCTCGCGATCGAGACCGGCCTGAGCGCGATACGGCTCAGGAAGGCTGATGCGGGCGGCCGAATCGATATCGAGTGTAGCCGCCTGACCGTTCAGCGCCTCCCTGACCATGCGATGCTCTCCGTTCGTGGGGTCGTAACCGCCCTTTGCGCGGAACACATCGTCAAGCCAGGCCTTGAACGTGTCCTCGGTGAACACGTACAGGGCGTCGAGCTCCTTTTCAGGAGCGGGCAGCACGCGCACCTGCTCGTCGAACTGCTTGCGGAAGGCTGGCGGTAGAGACAGACGGCCCTTTGCATCGAGGTTTCGATCATAGGTACCGGTGAGATACACCGCCGCACCCCCTTAGGCAATTCGTGGGCTTGTGCGGGAGCCACCCCGCTGTCGACGTCTTCAATCTTATGGACTTTTGAACCCTTTCGCAACACTTTTTCCCACTTTCTCCCCCACCGGCTCCCACCAACCCACCCGACCTTGTTGAGAGGTTTCAGGACGCCACCGCCCCGACCACTACATCTTGTGTTTTGAGCACGAAAAGCCACCACCCCTCGCCGAAGGGGCGGTAAAGCATAACGTTCAAGCTGAGGTTGAACCGATTTTTCCGGCGGGGCGAAGTTGTGACGAAATCGAGAATCCGCAGGTCAGCGCGGTGGGAGAAAAAGTAGGCCTCTGACCAGCTGTTTTGCTGCTGCGGTCCGCGCTTTTGCAGCGATGTGCGCGCCCGCGGGACACCGGTGGGAGGAAGTGGGAACGCCGGTGGGAGGAAGTGGGGGCGCCGTGGGGGCGCCGACGCTGCGGTCGATGCGCGCCCCAGGACGGTCCCTCGGGTGCATCCCCCGCGCCGGGTCGGCCCCGTCGACCCGTTCATTGTCGAGCAACGACGACAGCCGACCCGCTCATTCATGAATGAAGAGGGGTGTCAGAAAATCGAATCCTGGGCAAACGCCGAAACGGGCCCCGTTCATTCATGAATGAACGGGTTTTGGCCCAAGGCGAGCCGGTCGATTCGGTTTCTGCGGATATGCCGGATGCGCCCGCCCCCCATGGCGAGCGCACCCTCATGCGCGCGGATGGGCCGCCAGGTAGACCTCGCGCAGCTGGGTGCGGTCGACATGGGTGTAGACCTGCGTCGTCGAGATGCTCGCATGGCCCAAGATCTCCTGGAGCACGCGCAGGTCGGCTCCCCCGGCGAGCATATGGGTGGCGAACGAGTGCCGCAATATGTGGGGATGGAGGCCCTCGATCCCCACCGTCCTTCCCGCGCGCTCCACGATCGTGTGCACCGACTGGCGCGAGATGCGGCCGCCGCGCGCGTTGAGGAACACCGCCGCCGAGACGCCGCTGCGCGCATGGGCGGCAAGCGAGCGGCGCGCGTCGGCGAGATAGGAGCGCAGGGCGCTTTCGGCCGTGCCGGAGATCGGCACGAGCCGCTCCTTGGAGCCCTTGCCCGTCACGCGCAGAAACTCGTCATCGAGATACAGGTCGCCCACGTCCAGCCCCGTGAGCTCGCTGACGCGCACCCCGCATCCGTAGAGCACCTCGAGGATCGCGTGGTCGCGCACGCCGGCATCGGTCTGGGGAAACGGCTGGTCGAGCAGGGCCGTCGCCTGCTCGATGGTCAGATATTCCGGCAGGCGGTCGTCTTTGCGCGCATAGCGCACGCCGGCGGTGGGATGCGTCTCGCTCATGCCCTCGCGCATCAGGAACCGATGCATCCCCTTGACCGCCGACAGCGTGCGATTGATCGACGACGAGGCGTAGCCCGCCTCGCGCCGCGCAGCGATGAAATCCTCGATGTCGCGGCGCGCGACGACATCGACATCGTCGATGCCGCGCTCGGACAGATAGGACACGTACGCATTGAGGTCGCGGCGGTAGGCGTCGAGCGTGTTGCGGGAGAGCCCGCGCTCGACGGCGAGATGCCCGAGGTATTCGTCGCGGCAGCGCTCGAGCGGGGTCCGCGGCGCGGGCGATGCGCCCTCGCGTCCCCGCCGCGGCCCGCGCGGCGCATGCGTCCGTCCGTCCATAGCGCCCGCCGCCCTACTGCTCGACCGGGTTGGTGGGGTTCACCTCGGTGCGGCTGACCCCCTCATGCTGCGCGACCGATGCGCGCACGAACTCACGGAACAGCGGCTGCGGCTTGGTGGGACGGCTCTTGAACTCGGGGTGCGCCTGCGTCGCCACGAACCACGGGTGGACGTCGCGCGGCAGCTCGATCATCTCGACCAGGCTCTCGTCGGGGCTCACCCCGGAGATGACCAGGCCGGCGTGCTCAAGCTGGTCGCGGTAGGCGTTGTTGAACTCAAAGCGATGGCGATGGCGCTCGTAGACGAGCTCCTCGCCGTACGCCTCGCGCGCGAGCGAATCGGCGGCGAGCTTGCACGGATAGGCGCCCAGGCGCATCGTGCCGCCCTTCTCGGTCACGTCCTCCTGGGAATCCATGAGGTCGATGACCGAGTGCGGGCCATCCGGATCGAACTCCGACGAGCTGGCCTCCGCCAGGTCGGCGACGTTGCGGGCGAACTCGCAGACCGCCACCTGCATGCCGAGGCAAATGCCCAGATACGGAATCTTGTGCTCGCGGGCGTAGCGCGCGGCGCAGATCTTGCCGTCGAACGCGCGCTTGCCGAAACCGCCGGGGACGAGGATGCCCGAAGCATCGCCGAGCATCTCGTCGACATTGGTCTCGTCCAGGCTCTCGCCGTCGACGAGCTGGACGTCCACATGGCGGTCGAAGAAGATGCCCGCGTGGTGAAGGGCCTCGATGACCGACAGGTACGCGTCGGGCAGCTGCGTGTACTTGCCCACCACGGCGATCTTCACCTTATCGGCGTGCTGGTTGGCATGGTCCTGCTTGGACAGGAAGCCGTACCAGTCCTCCATGTGGCGCTCGCGCGGGTCGAGCCCCAGGCGCTCGCAGACGCGTAGGTCGAAGTCCTGGTCCGCCAACAGGCGCGGCACGTCGTAGATCGAGGCGCAGTCCTCGTTGGTGAACACGCAGTCGTCGTCGACGTCGCAGAAGCTCGCGATCTTGGTGCGGATGGCGTTGTCGATCTCGTGGTCGCTGCGCAAAACGATGATGTCGGGCTGGATGCCGAAGCTGCGGAGCTCCTTGACGGAGTGCTGCGTGGGCTTGGTCTTGACCTCGTGGGCGGCGGCGATGTAGGGAACGAGGCTCACGTGGATGTAGCAGACGTTCTCGGGCCCGACGTCTTTGCGGTACTGACGGATGGCCTCGACGAACGGCTGGCTCTCGATATCGCCGATCGTGCCTCCGAGCTCGGTGATGACCACGTCGGCGCCCGTCTGCTCCTCGATGCGGCGGAACTTATCCTTGATGGCGTTCGTGACGTGCGGGATCACCTGCACGGTGCCGCCCAAGAAGTCGCCGCGGCGCTCGCGGTGGATCAGGCTCTGGTAGATGGCGCCCGTGGTGAAGTTGGAGTTGCGCGTGAGGTTCTCGTCGATGAAGCGCTCGTAGTGGCCGAGGTCGAGATCCGACTCGTAGCCGTCTTCGGTCACGAAGACCTCGCCGTGCTGGAACGGGCTCATCGTGCCCGGGTCGACGTTGAGATACGGATCGGCCTTCTGCATGGTGACCTTGTAGCCGCGGCTCTTGAGCAGGCGGCCGAGCGACGCGGCGGTGATGCCCTTGCCGAGCGAGGAGACCACGCCGCCGGTGACGAAGATGTGTTTTGCCATTGTTTTGTACCTGAGCTTTCCCGTCGAAGTCCTGTTGTCTTCACGGGTCTTTATCGTAGCACCGGGCAGAGGGCCCGGCGGCACAAGTCGATGATTTCATTCATTCGAAATCTCGGGGCACTCACGACGCCAATGGGTGACGAGGCGAGCACGATCGTACCCCCTCCCTTATTATGTGGTGCATGCGCACGAATGCATGCCCCGCGCGACACCAACAGCATGCCGTACGCACCCGAATCGCCCTTCATCCGAAGGGCAAACGTCAACCCGGAACCGACCAGGCCATGTAGAGGAGAACCATATGAAACTTCGCACCCCGTTTGCAGCGCTCGCCATCACGGCAGGACTCATCGGCGCGCTTGCGGCGCCGATGCCCGCCTTCGCCGACGAGCTCGAAGACGCCCAGCAGACCGTCACAGAGGAGACCCAGATTGTCGAGGAGGCAACCGAGCAAGTCGAGCTCATGGTGGAAGATCCCACCAACCAGCAGGCGACCGAGGCGGCATCCCGCGCGCTCAGCGTGACCCCGTCCCCATTCGACTCGCTCCTGAACTCCGGGCAAAACGCCCAGCTCATCTTCGCCCAGCTCCAGATGCAGCTCGCCCAGCAGAACAAGCAGCAGGCGATGGAGAAGGTCGAGGCGATCCGCGAGCAGCAGGATAAGAGCAGGGCCTGCACGGAGTTGATCAACGGGCTGAGAGCCCTCAAAAACAGTTATCCGTCCTCGGTCTCGGAACTTGTAGCGCTCGCCGGCTACCTCAAGCAGCTCAACGAGCTTTCGAACTCCGGCGGCACGCTATCGAATCAGCTCAAGAACGATCTGAAGTCCCACGGCGTCACCAAAACGGATGATGTCGCGTCCGCTGCCGAGGCGACCAAGGCCCGCCAAGATGAAATCGCCGCCTCGATCGGCGTGACGCTTACCGAGGAGCAGCGCACGAGCGTCACCTCGGCCAGCTTCAAGGGCATCAGGATCCCCCAGAGCATCTCCGAGCTCGCCTCGCAGGCAGAATATGAGTTCTCCGCGCCCAAAAACGCCGCCGACGGCTACACCGAAGAGGAGATCGACCAAATCATCGCCGATATCGAGGCGATGCAAGAAAACCTCGGCACCGACATCCAGCAGCAGATGGAATTCACCCAGGATTACATGGGTCAGTACAACAGCTACGTGCAGGGAGCGGCGAGCGCGGTCGCCGATGCCCAGGAGGCGCAGGCCTCTGCCTCCCGCGGGACCATCGACGAGGCGGACCAGATCCTGGCCGTGCAGTCGGAGCTCGTCTCCTTCATCTCGGAGCGCGCCGACAAGATCGAGGAGCTTAAGGGTGAGCTCGAGAACCTCGACCCCGCAAGCGCCGATGCCCAGAACGTCAACGACCAGATCGACGCCGCGCTCGACGAGCTCGCCATGGGCTGCGAGGCACTCCAGCAGGCTCAGCAGGGCGCCACGGGAACCGTCTCGGGCGGGTCCGGAGACAGCTTCGGCATGATCGCTGTCGGTGCCGGCGCGGGCGCGCTGGTCGGCGGCGGCGCGATCTATGCCCTCATGCGCCGGCGTGCATCGCAGGCCGAGCAGAAGGCGTAGCCGCATGCAGACCCTCATCGGGGCTGCGGCCCTCATCTCGACGATCTTCGGCCTGGTCCAGGGCACGAAGCGCGGCATCCCGCTGTTCTTCCGCATCGTGACCTACGGGTTTGCCTGCTACGCCATGGGAACGCTCTACGACATCCTGCGGACGGCCCTGGTGAGCTCGGGCGCGCTGCCCGCGCTCGCCTTGAAGCAGCTGTCCGCCGCAGACCCCGGCGCCGTCATGCCACTCGTCACCGGGCAGGCGGGCTTCTCCATCGGGCTCATCGGGTACGCCGGCGCCTTCTTCTTCCTGTTCTCCTCCTACGTGGGCGCGCTCGACACCCTGGCGGACGGGCGCGAGCCAAAGCTTCGCCCCTACCGGCTGGGCGCGCTGGCCGCGCCCGTGCTCATCGTGCTTGAAGGTGCACTCCTTCTGCCCGGAGCCCGCGATGCCATGGCGCCCATGGCGCTGGCGCTCATCCCGGTGGCGGGAACCTCCTACTTTGCCGCCAAGCACCTCGTGCTGCCCGATATCGAGATGGGCATCATCCGGGTCATGCGCCCCTACAACGCCTGCGTGCTGGCGATCTGCATCCTGCAGCCCGTCGTCCTGCTCGCGGCGGCAGGCGGCATCATGCACGCAGCCGCCTGCTTGACAACCGCAGCAGCGGTCCTGGCGGCGCTGCCCCTCGCAAGAATTGGGGTGGCAAAATGGTTTCGATAGCCTTTATCTGCTTCGCGGTCCCGCTCGCCCTCATGCTGCCCATCCTGCAGGGACGCTCGCGCTGGCTTGTGACCTATCTGCTGGCAGGATCTTACATCGCTGTCTGCGCCGGCGCCGTGAACGGCATGATTCGGCAGGCGCTGGGCATCACGTCGCTCGAGCTGTCGCTCTCGGTGGCGCCCATCGTGGAGGAGATCTTGAAGGCACTCCCCGTGCTCATCTACGCCGCGGCCCGCAGCGACCGCCGCTCCGAGGTGCTCGCGCTCGCCTTCTCCTGCGGCGTGGGCTTTGCCATCACCGAGAACGCCTACCTTATGATGAGCGTGGGCGATAGCGCCGCCGTGAGCTGGGCGCTCACGCGCGGGCTCGCCACCAGCCTGGTGCACGGCCTGTGCACCGTCACCGTGGGTCTGGGCTTCACGTTCGTGCACAAGCAGAAAAAGCTCTTCTACACGGGCGCGTTCGGCCTGCTCGCCGCCGCCATCACCTATCATGCGACATTCAACCTGCTGGTGAGCGCCACCGACCCGTGGTATCTCGCGGGCCTGGCGCTGCCGCTTGCGACCTATGCCGCTGCGGGCGCCGCGTGGGCCGCCCATCGCAGACGCCGCTCGAAGGCGTGAGCCGCCCGAATCTCCATCCAGATGAGATGCGGCCCTCCGTCGCCGGCCCCGAACCGGGGTGGCAGACGGAGGGCCGCTTGCATCATGCCCTGTGAGGAACAGCCCATCGCCTCACCGTGCAAAATGAGACGTTTGACCCCGTCCCCACCGTATCATTTGTGGTAGATGCCGCTGCGCTCGTACTTGGGCTCGCAGCACACGTTGATGCCGAGCTTGCGCAGCAGCTCCTCGTCGGAGGCCGAGATGATGACGGAGAAAAACGCGTCGCAGCCGCGCAGCTTCTTCAGGCCCTCGAGCACGCGGGCGGCGACCTCGCTGGTCGCCGATGTGATGGACAGGGCGATCAGGGTCTCGTCCGGATGCAGGCGCGGGTTGACGCTGCCCAGGCGGTGCGTCTTCAGGCGCTGGATGGGCTCGATGGCGTCGTCGCTGATGACCTCGGTCTCCATGTCCACGCCGGTCACGGCCTTGAGCGCGTTCATGAGCAGCGAGCTCGCCGCGCCTAGGCGGGTGGAGGTCTTGCCAGTCACCACCGAGCCGTCGGGCATGACCATGGCGCCGGCAGGCGCGCCCGTGGTCTCCTCGCGCAGCAGCGCGGCGGAGCGCGCAGGCGAGTAGTCCTTCGTCACGCCGGCCTTCTTCATGATGTTGCGCAGGCGGTCCACCTGCTCGGCACCCGCACCGGTGCGCTTGACCTGCTCGGCCGCGTTGAAGTAACGGCGGACGATCTCCATCTTGGAGGCCTCGCGGCAGGCCTCGTCGTCCACGATGGCGTAGCCGGCCATGTTGACGCCCATGTCCGTGGGGCTCTGGTAGGGGCTCTCCCCCATGATCTTCTCCATGAGGGACTTGACCACGGGGAACGCCTCGACGTCGCGGTTGTAGTTGACCGTCGTCTTGCCGTAGGCCTCGAGGTGGAACGGGTCGATGATGTTGGAGTCGTCCAGGTCGACCGTCGCCGCCTCGTAGGCGATGTTGACGGGGTGGGACAGCGGGAGGTTCCAGATGGGGAACGTCTCGAACTTGGCGTAGCCGGCGTTCACGCCGCGCTTGTGCTCGTGATAGAGCTGCGACAGGCAGGTGGCGAGCTTGCCCGAACCGGGGCCGGGGGCCGTCACGACCACGAGCGGGCGCGAGGTCTCGATGTAGTCGTTCTTGCCGTACCCCTCGTCGGACACGACCAGGTCGATGTCGTGGGGATAGCCCTCGATGGGATAATGCAGGTAGCAGGTGATGCCCAGGTCCTCGAGGCGGCGGCGGAACAGGTCGGCCGTGGGCTGGCCCGCGTACTGCGTGAGCACGACGGAGCTCACCAGGAACCCGTAGCCGCGGAAGATATCGGTCAGGCGCAAGACGTCCTCGTCGTAGGTGATGCCCAGGTCGCTGCGCGCGCGGTTCTTCTCGATGTCGTTCGCGTTGATGGCGATGACGATCTCCACGTCGTCCGACAGGCTCTTGAGCATGCGGAACTTGCTGTCGGGTTCGAAGCCGGGAAGCACGCGGCTCGCGTGGTAGTCGTCGAAGAGCTTGCCGCCGAATTCCAGATACAGCTTGCCGCCGAACTGAGCGATGCGCTCCTTGATGTGTTCCGCTTGCAGGCTGATGTACTTCTCGTTATCGAATCCCTGGCGCATTGGGCGGGGCTCCTCTCAGACGTCTGCTTGTGTGGCTCGGCCCGGCGCCCGCTGGCGACAAGCCTGCCTAAGTATAGTCGAGACGCATGCCGCCGCCCGCCCGGCAGCGGAATCGGGCCGACAAAACACACGCCGTGCGCCGCGGCGCCCGCGTTTTGGCGGCGGCGCCGTGAGACGGGCGCGGCCGGCGGCCCCCTCAAGGGCGCCGAACGCATGGGCCCTCCGGATGAATCCGAAGGGCCCATGGGCAGTACCGGTCGGTTGTTTTCACCGCGCCCGTCGCGGGCGCGCGGGCGCTATTTCAGCGTCGCGTACATGACCGCCTTGATGGTGTGCATGCGGTTCTCGGCCTCGTCGAACACCTTGGACTGACGGGACTCGAACACCTCGTCGGTGACCTCCATCTCGGTGACGCCGAACTTGCTCGCGATATCGGCGCCGATGGTGGTGTTGGTGTCGTGGAAGCTCGGCAGGCAGTGCAAGAAGATCGCCGAGGGGTCCGCCAGCGCCATGAGCTGAGAGGTCACGCGATACGGCTCGAGCTGCTTGATGCGCTCGGCCCAGACCTCGTCGGGCTCGCCCATGGAGACCCACACGTCGGTGTAGATGACGTGCGCCCCGCGGCAGGCCGCCTCGGGGTCCTGCGTCAAGGTGATGGTGCACCCGTTCTCCGCGGCGATCGGCGTGCAGGCGTCGATCACGTCGGAGGCGGGCATGCACTCGACCGGACCGCAGGCGACGAAGTTCATGCCGAGCTTGGCGCAGACGACCATGAGGGAGCGGGCCACGTTGTTCTTCGCGTCGCCCATGAACACCAGGGTCTTGCCCTTGATGTCGTAGTTGAAGTTCTCCTGAACGGTCAGGATGTCGGCGAGCATCTGGGTGGGATGCCACTGGTCGGTCAGGCCGTTCCACACCGGCACGCCGGACTTGGCGGCCAGCTCCTCGACGTCGGCCTGATCGTAGCCGCGGAACTCGATGCCGTCGTACATGCGGCCGAGCACGCGCGCGGTGTCCTCGATGGACTCCTTCTTGCCCATCTGGGAACCGCTCGGGTCGAGATAGGTCACGCCCATGCCCAGATCCATCGCGCCCACCTCGAACGAGCAGCGGGTGCGCGTCGAGGTCTTCTGGAACAGCAGGACGATGTTTTTGCCCTCGAGATAGCGGTGCGGGGTGCCGGTGCGCTTGAGGTCCTTGAAGTTGCGTGCAAGCGCGAGCAGGTACTCGATCTCCTCGGTGGTGAAGTCGAGCAGCTTCAGAAAGCTGCGTCCGGAGAGGTTCACGCCCATGAAGGCTCCTTTCGGTCATGTTCCTGTGGCCGGTCCCCCGGCGCAATCATCCATGTAGTATGAGGTCCGCCTGTTTCGAAACGATAAACCGCGAGGCGGGCGAACCGAGAGCGCGGCGTCTCAGCCCGTCGGGAGGTCGTCGCGCCAGAAGGGCATGCTCATGCACCTCGGGCCGCCGCGGCCGCGCGACAGCTCGGCGGACGGGATCACCAGCAGGTCCATGCCCTCTTTGTACAGCACGTCGTTCGTCACGGTGTTGCGCGCGTAGACGCAGATCTTGCCCGGGGCCACCGCCAGCGTGTTGGAGGCGTCGCTCCACTGCTCGCGCGCCGCGGCGATGGGGTCCCCGCCGCCGCACGGGATGAGCTTCACCTGGTCGATGCCCAAAGCGCCCGCCAGGATGTGCTCGAGCGTGTCGTTGATCTCGCGGATGGAGACCTCCCCCGAGCGCACGGACGGCGTCAGCTCGAACACGCGCAGGGTCTCCATGATGGCCGGGTAGATCGTGAACTTGTCGACGTCGATCTGGGTGAAGACCGTGTCGAGGTGCATGAAGGCGCGCGAGTTGGGGATTTCGAACGCCAGGATGCGGTCGACCTTGGAATCGGAGTCCCAGAACATGTTCTGCGCCATGACGTCGATCGCGGCCGCCTGCGTGCGCTGCGAGATGCCCACGGCGATGGTGTGCTCGTTGATGTTCAGCACGTCGCCGCCCTCGGCATGGAACGAGGCGTCGCGGCGGAAGTACAGCGTCGTGTCCTTGTAGTCGGGATGGTACTTGAAGAGGTACTTGCCGTAGATGGTCTCGCGGTTGCGCGTGGCGGAGTACATGCGGTTGAGGTTCACGCCGTTGCCGATGACGGCGAACGGGTCGCGCGTGAAGTACAGGTTGGGCATCGGGTCGATGGCGAGGTTGGTCTCGCTCTCGACGCGCGACACCGCGTCGAGCGGCAGCGAGCGCACGAGCGGCAGGTCGATCTCGTCTTTGGTGAGGCCCGCCATGGTCTTCTTCACGAACTCGCGGTTGTCGGCGATGGCTCCCAGGCACTCGCGGATGGCGGCGGGCAGGATCTTGCCCTTGATGCCGGCCTCGGCGAGGTACTGGTCCAGGAACTCCTCGCGGGCGGAGGGCATGGCGTCGAACGCCTCGGCAACGAGGTCCTCGAGGTAGACGACCTCGACCCCCTGGTCGCGCAGGGTCTGGGCGAACGCGTCGTGCTCGGCCTGCGCGTCCTCCAGAAACGGGACGTCCTCGAACAGGAGCCTGTCGAGCTCGCTCGGCGGAAGATTGAGCAGCTCGTCGCCCGGCCTGTGCAAGCAGACACGCCGAAGCTGCCCGATCTCGTTCGGGACATGCAGACCTTTCGCCATCGACCTACCCTTTCCGTGCGGGCCGCCGCGCAGCCCAGCCGCGCCCGCGTGCGCAGGCGCCGGTTCTCCACTCACAATCTTTTCGATTATCTCACGTCTTTCCGAACGCGCCCAAACCTTGGATAAAACCCATATTACGCGAGCTGGGCTGGGCTGAACGGCGCGCGGACCCCGGGACCTGGGGTGGTCCTGGGGACCCGGCGCCGCACGGTGGGGAAACCGCACCGCAAAACCCCAGGATAGAGGGGGTTGCTATATCTTGAAAACGAATTTGGTATCAGATCGGCAAGTACGGGTTGGAAGCGGCCATATCTGACAAGCCTGTGACCTGCGGTTTCCTTGTCCGTGCTGCTCTGGTGGCCCCGAGAGGGCACCCAGATCCGCCCTAAAGAGGCCCTTATTGCCCGCGAATTGATACCAAATTCAAAATGAAGCGCCTGCGCACGTTGGTAAAAGGTTTTATCAACGTGCGGTTTCCCACCCGGGCGGATACAGCGCCCTCTACGCACGTTCCGGACCGAGCCTGAGAGGCCGCTTTCCGGCCGCCTTTGCGGCGAACACCCTGCAGCGGGCGCAAGGCGGACCGATCGGCGCCTCCCTGAACCGGTCCCCGACCGTTCGTGTAAGCATCCCGATAAGCTTTGCCCGCGAGGCGCCCGCACGGGGCGCGAGGCCCTATGATGGAGTTGAACTATGCACATCGCGCAGGCGCCCTCGGCGGGGCGCGGGCGCGGTTGGTACCGTATGCCCCTTCGAGTAGAGACGGATCCGCCATGGCAGTCAAAGACAAAGACCGCAAGAAAGACGACAAGAAGAAAGACCCCGCGCCGCTTGAGGGCATCCCCCAGGCGGAGCGTTACGATTTCTCCTACACCCAGAACCGTGAGCTCTCCTGGCTGCGCTTCGATGACCGTGTGCTCGCCGAGGCATACGACGAGTCGGTGCCGCTGTTCGAGCGCCTCAAGTTCGTGTCCATCTTCGAGAGCAACCTCGACGAGTTCTTCATGATCCGCATCGGCGGCCTGTCCGACCTGGCAACGCTCAAGCACCAGCCGCGCGACAACAAGAGCAACCTCACGCCGTCCGAGCAGATCGACAAGGTGTTCGAGGCCCTGCCGCCGCTGTACGCCCGCCAGGCGCGCGCCTTCCACGAGCTCGAGGAGGAGCTCGCCGACCGCGGCATGGTGCGCCTGGAGCCCAGCACCCTGATCGGCGACGAGCGCACGTTCGTCGAGGGGTACTTCAAATCCTTCATCTCCCCCATCATCTCCCCGCTCGTCATCGACCCGCGCCACCCGTTCCCCAACCTGCGCAACGGCGGCCTGTACCTGGTCTGCAGCCTCGCGGCGTCGGCCGACGAGTCCGGCCTGCTCGGCCTCATCGAGGTTCCCGCCTCGCTGCCGCGCGTCATCGAGATCCCTAGCACCACGGGCGAGTACCGCTACATCCTGCTCGAGGACGTCATCATGTCCTGCATCGACGGGTGCTTCGGCTCCTACGAGCCGCAGGACCGCGCCGTGATCCGCGTCATCCGCAACGCCGACATCGACCCGGACGGCGAGGGAGTCGAGGAGGAAGAGGACTACCGCCAGCACATGAAGCGCATCCTGAAGAAGCGCCTGCGCCTGCAGCCGGTCTACCTCTTCATCCGCGGCAAGCTCGAGCGCGAGACCGTCAAGCCGATCCGCCAGGCGCTCGAGCTCTCCGGGCGCGCGACGGCGGTCGTGGACATCCCGCTCGATCTGGGCTACGTGTACTCGCTGGAGTCCCATATCCCGGAGGCGTCACGCCACGAGCTGCTCTTCGACCCCTTCACGCCGCAGAACAACCCCGGATTCGACTCCGGGCGCAGCATGCGCGAGCAGGTCATCGAGGGCGACAAGCTGCTGTTCTACCCGTATGAGTCCATGAACCCGTTTTTGGATCTCGTGCACGAGGCGGCCTACGACGACGACTGCTTCTCCATCCGCATCACGCTCTACCGCGTGGCCAAGCAGTCGCGCCTGTGCGAGTCGCTGATCGCCGCCGCCGAGAACGGCAAGGAAGTCACCGTCCTGATGGAGCTGCGCGCCCGCTTCGACGAGGAGAACAACATCGAGTGGGCCGAGCGCCTCGAGGAGGCCGGCTGCACCGTCATCTACGGCTCCGAGGGCTTCAAGTGCCACTCCAAGATCTGCCAGATCACCTACCGCGAGGGCATGGCGGTCACCCGCATCACGCTGCTGGGAACCGGCAACTTCAACGAGAAGACCGCGAAGCTCTATTCGGACTTCATGCTCATGACCGCGCACCCCGGCATCGGCGAGGACGCGAACTCCTTCTTCCAGAACCTGTCGCTGGGCAACCTGCGCGGCAGCTACCGCTATCTGGGCGTGGCGCCTGCGGGCCTGAAGCCGCTCATCATGACCGGCCTGAACCGCGAGATCGACCGCGCGCAGGCGGGCCTGCCGGCGCGCGTGTTCTTCAAGCTCAACTCGCTGACCGACCGCGAGGTCATCGATAAGATCTCCGAGGCGAGCCGCGCCGGCGTGCAGGTCGAGATGATCATCCGCGGCATCTCCTGCCTGCTGCCGGGCGTTGCGGGCAAGACCGAGAACGTGCACATCCGCTCCATCGTGGGGCGCTACCTCGAGCACGCGCGCGTCTACGCGTTCGGCGAGGACGCCGACACGGTCTACCTGTCGAGCGCCGACATGATGACCCGCAACACCGAGCACCGCGTGGAGATCGCGTTCCCCGTGCTCGACGCCGGCGTGCGCGCGCAGGTCATCCAATACATGGACATCCAGCTGAAGGACAACGTGAAGGCGCGCGAGCTCACGCCCAAGGGCCTGTGGGCCCCCATCGTGCGCGCCGTGGGCGACGAGCCCTTCATCGCGCAGGAGCACCTGATGACGCTTGCGATCGAGCGCGCCAGCTCCGCCGAGAAGGCCGCGTCCAAGCGCGCCGCCGCGCGCCCGACGGTCCCCATGGGGACGCCGCCGGCGGCCGCCGTCGAGGCCGATCACGAGCTCGTGCTCGAGGGCGCGGGCCATCCCGACGGCATGCCGGTGGAGCCCGCGCCCATCGTCGAGCCGCAGCCGGCGCCTGTGGCTGGGCCGCAGCCGGCGCCCGCGCCTCAGCCCGCGCCGGTCGAGCAGCCGGCGCCCGCGGCAGCGCCGCAACCCGCGGCAGCGCCGCAACCCGCGCCCGCGCCGCAGCCGGCGCCCGCAACGGAGCCCGAGCCGGTCGTTCAGCCCTCCGTGGCACCCGAGCCCGCACCGCAGGCGGCCCCTGCCCAGCAGCCCGCCGCCGAGGCGCAGCCCGCGCCTAAGCCCGCGCCGGCACCCGAGCCGGTCGCGGCGCCCCAGCCCGCTCCGACGCCGGAGCCCGCCTTCGAGCCCGAGCCCGAGCCTGAGCCCGCGCAGCCGCGCGCGACGTCGGTCAAGGCCACGATCATCGACCCGCAGGAGGATGCCGACGAGGTCGACGAGGACCTCGACGAGAAGGACGGCGGCACGAAGACCATCGTCATCCGCCGCATCGGTCGCGTCGCCACGGGCTTCGCGCTCATCGGCATGGGCTTCAAGACCCTGCTGTTCGGCAGCAAGCAGGAGCATGAGCGCGAGGCCGAGAGGCTGCAGCGCATCCAGCAGCGCCAGCAGGACCAGATGCTCAAGGCGCAGCGGATCGAGAACAAGCAGCGCAAACAGGCCCTGCGCCAGCAGAAGCAGCAGCAAAAGCAGCGCCAGCAGATGCTCGACCAGCAGAAGAAGGCCCTCAAGCAGCAGAAAAAGGAGCTGAAGCAGAAGAAGCGCGACATGCGCTAGCGATAAGCCCGCGTCCCGCACCGCATCGGCCGCCCGTGCGCTCCCCCGCACGGGCGGCCTCGTTTTGGCACCCATGGGTTCGTTGGGGACGGGTTCGTTTCAACCCATCGCGACCGAGGGGAGGCGCCGATGACGCGAACAGGGCGGGCAAATCCGTGGTCGGCTCGTGAATCCGTCGACATCTACCAGCGCTTTCGCTAAGCTGCGCATAGCACATATCACGTAATGGAAGGTTCCCTCATGAAACTCACCGTCGACAGCATGACCTACGGCCCGGACGGCCTCGCGCGCACCGAGGACGGCAAGGCCGTCTTCGTGTCGGGAGGTGTCGTGGGCGACGTCGTGGAGGCCGACGTGGTGAGCACGGGCTCCTCGTTCGACCGCGCCGTCGTCTCCGAGATCCTCGAGCCCTCGAACCAGCGCGTGCAGGCGCCCTGCCCCTTTGTGGGCATCTGCGGCGGCTGCCCGTGGGGCAACCTTTCGATGGACGCCCAGCGCGCGGCCAAGGAGGGCAACCTGCGCTCGACGCTGCGCCGCATCGGCCGCTTCTCCGACGAGGAGGTCGACGCGATCGTCAAGCCCATCCGCCATGCGAAGGACGCCTGGGGCTACCGCAACAAGGTCGAGCTCGCGCCCTCGTGGGACAACAACCGCTTCCGCCTCGGCATGCACGGGGTCGACCCCGACCAGATCATCAAGGTGGACAGCTGCCCGCTTTTTGAGAAGAAGTACCCGCGCGCGGTGAAGGCGGTCGCCGGCGCCCTGTCCTATCTCGGCAATTCCCGCGATCTGGGCCTCGAGCGCGTCGGCATCCGCGCCAGCCGCAGGACCAAGGCGCTCGAGATCGCGCTGTGGACCCCCACCGGCGCCTTCCCGCGCGCCCAGGTCTCGCGCGTGCTCACCGACGCCGTCCATCCCACGAGCGTCGTGCGCGTCATGTCCAAGGGCGACCGGCGCGCTCGCAAGGTCGCCGGCGTAGAGGCGCTTGCAGGCGAGGGCTCGTGGACCGAGAAGATCGCCGACGGCGAGATGCGCCTATCCGCTCCCTCGTTCTTCCAGGTGAACACCGCCGCAGCCGAAATCCTCATCGAGCTGGTCATGGACGCGCTCGACCCCGGTGCCGACGACGTCGCCATCGACCTGTACTGCGGAGCCGGCACGTTCACCCTCCCGCTCGCCCGCCGCTGCGCCTACGTGGCGGCCGTCGAGGCCTACGGCCCCGCCATCCGCGACCTGCGCCGCAACCTCGAGATCGCACGGCTGGACAACGTCGACCCCATCGGCGGCGACGCGGTGCGCGAGTTCCCCGACGAGGACGCCGACGTGCTCGTCGTCGACCCGCCGCGCGCGGGACTCGACCCCGCCGCCATCGACCTGATCGCGGGCACGTCGGTGCGCGACGTGGCCTACGTCTCGTGCGACCCCGCCACGCTCGCGCGCGACCTGCGGCGCTTCCTCGACGAGGGCACCTTCAAGGTCGTCTCCGCCACGCCGGTCGACCTGTTCCCGCAGACGTTCCACTGCGAGACGGTCGCCCATCTCACCCGCGCCTAGGGGCGCCCGGGTTCCCGGTGGCCGGACGTTCCCCCCAACGTTGCCGCACCCCATACTCGCCCGCGCGAAACAGGGTATAAACAGTCAATATCCCCGATGAAAGGATGCATCATGTCCGCCGTTGCCGTTCTTGCCGCTGATGGCTTCGAGACCATCGAGTGCCTGACCATCGTCGATGTGCTGAGGAGGGGCGGGGTGCGCGTAGCCCTGGTGTCGGTGATGTCGACGCGCGATGTCGTGACCGCCCAGCAGATCTCCGTCACCTGCGACTGCACCCTGGACGAGATCGATTTCGCCGAGTTCGACTACATCGTGCTGCCGGGCGGCATGCCGGGCACCGCCCACCTGCGCGCCGACGAGCGCGTATGCGACCTGGTCCGCGAGTTCGCCGCGACCAAGCACGTCGCCGCCATCTGCGCCGCGCCCTCGATCTTGGGCGAGCTCGGCCTGCTCGAGGGGCGCCGCGCGACGTGCTTCCCCGGCTACGAGAAGACCTTCCCGGAGGGCACCTTCGCAGGTCCCAAGACCGTTGTGGTCGACGGCAACATCATCACGGCATCGGCCATGGGGCAGGCGCTCCCCTTCGCCCTGGCCGTTCTCGGCGACATCGCGGGCGACGTGGCGGTGGACAAGGTCCGCCAGGGCATCCAGCTCTAGGACGCGCCCATGATCTTGGCATCGCAATCCCCGCGCCGCATCGAGCTCATGCGCGAGGCGGGTTTTGACTTCCGGGTCGCCCCCGCGGATATCGACGAGTCGCCGCGTGAGGGCGAGACGCCCTTCGAGCTGGTCGAGCGCCTGGCCGTCTCAAAGGCCGCGTGCATCGCGGGCACCGTCGCCGAGCCCGGCGAGCTGGTCGTCGCCGCAGACACCATCGTCGCCATCGACGGCGAGCTGCTGGGAAAGCCTGCGGACGCCGCCGACGCCCACCGCATGCTGCGCGAGCTGTCCGGGCGCACCCATCAGGTGGCGACCGGCGTATGCCTGATCGTCGCCGGCGACAGCTCCCGCGCGCCCCATTCGTTCGTCGACGTCACCGACGTGACCTTCTACGACCTGACCGATGAGGAGATCGACGCCTACGTCGCGAGCGGCGAGCCGCTCGACAAGGCGGGCGCCTACGGCATCCAGGGCATCGGCGGACGCCTGCTCGTTCGCGGCATCGATGGCGACTTCTACAACGTCGTGGGCCTCCCCATCGCCAAGACCGTCCGCGCCATCCGCCGCTACGCCGTGGTGGCCGGCAGCTGACGCAATCCGGCCCTCTCTGCATCCGTCCTTCCGCGCCCGTTGAGCCTGTTGAGAAATGAGTTGACCATGAGCGATTCTTTGGAGCCGATTTCCATAACCGATGTCGAGGGGTTCTCCTTCGGCCACTGGACAAACCGCGAAGCCGCGACCGGCTGCACGGTCATCGTCGCGCCCCACGGCGCCTCGGCCGGCGTCGACGTGCGCGGCGGCGCCCCGGCGTCGCGCGAGACCGACCTGCTGCGCCCCGAGAACACCGTCGAGCAGGTTCACGCCGTCTGCCTGTCGGGCGGCTCGGCGTTCGGCCTCGAGGCGGCATCCGGCGTGGCACGCGAGCTGGAGAGCCGCGGCATCGGCCTCGACGTGGGCCCCACCCGCGTGCCCATCGTCTGCTCGAGCTGCCTGTTCGATCTCGCGTTCGGCGACGCGTTCGTGCGGCCGGACGTCGAGGCGGGCGCAGCCGCGACCCGACTCGCGCTGGACGGCAACGCGATCGGGCTCGCCGAGGGCACCGTCGGCGCGGGAACCGGCGCGACCGTCGGCAAGCTGCTCGGAATGGATCGCGCCATGAAGGGCGGACTGGGCGCACGCGCCTTCTCGCTCGGCGCGCTCAAGGTCGGCGCCATCAGCGCCGTCAACGCGTGCGGCAACGTCATCGACCCCGTCACGCTCGAACCCGTCGCGGGCGCACGCGTGAGCGCAGACGGGACGCGGATCGTCGACCTCGAGGAGGGCATGCTCGACGCCGGGGCCAACCTCACCATGCCGCTCGACCGGACGAACACGACGATCTCCTGCATCGTCACCAACGCCCGCCTCACCAAGGCGCAGGCCACCAAGGTGGCCCAGATGGCGGCCGACGCCTACGCGCACGTGATCCGACCGACGCACACGACCAACGACGGCGACACGATCTACGTGCTCGCTTCCGGCGGCGCCGATGCGCCCGCCTGCCCTCTCGACCTGCTGGGGCTCGTCGCGACCCGCGCGCTCGAGGCGGCGCTGGTCGCCGGGTGCCGCGAGGCGGAAGGGATCTGCGGACTGCCCGCGGCGCGCGACCTGTAGGGAGGCGCCGTTCGGCTCATAGCGTGCATGACCAGCCCCCGGCCACGGGGGCTTCTTTTTGCCGCACCTATCCGCCCGTCATGCCCCGTGGTGTTGAACACCCGCTAACGGTACCCAGAACTGCGAGGGAGGGCCCCAAATCGGGCCCTCCCTCGCAGTTCTGGGTACCGTTAGCGGGTAACCTGCTAGGGGCACAGCGGTCAACAAGGTCCTCTCCCGGCGAAAGTGGCTAGAAATTTCTATTTTGCTGTCAGCCAACCCGGATGAGGGCGCCCGCCTTGGCCGTCATGTCCGCTTCGGCCGCCCATGACGCGGGCGCCAAGGTCCCAAACGCCTCGAATACGGCCTCAACAGGGTGAGCGGCGGCGCCGCGGCGGGCCTTCGGGCCCGATCGCGCGACGCCGCTACAGCAAAACAGAAATTTCTAGCCACTTTCGCCGGGAGGAGGGTACGGCCGAGCCGGGGCGTTGACCTCGGGCAAGACGTCGGACCCTACTCGAGGGAGGCGAGCGCCTCCGGGAAGGGCGCCAGGCTCCGGCGCAGGATGCCGTGCATGTGCGCGATGGCCACGCCGTAGTTCGTCATGGGCACCCCCGCCTCGGCGGCCGCGGCCTGGCGGCTGCGCATCTCGCGCGCGTTCAGCATGCACCCGCCGCAGTGCACCACCGCGTCGAAGGCGGACAGGTCCTGCGCCTGCGGGAACTCGGTGCCGCTCGTGAATGCGAAGTCGAGCCGTGCGCCCGCATGCTCCTGCAGCCAGCGCGGCATCTTGACGGTCCCGATGTCCTCGCATTGGCGATGGTGGGTGCACCCCTCGCTGATGAGCACCCGGCTGCCCTCATGCAGCCGATCGAGCGCGGCGGCGCCGCGGACCGCCTCCACCAAATCCGCCTTGTAGCGCAGCATCAGGATGGAAAACGACGTGAGCGGCACCCGCTCGGGCACGGTACGGGCGACCTGGCCGAACACCTGCGAGTCGGTCACCACGAGCGCGGGCGGGCTGACGAGCGATCCGAGCGCGTCCTCGAGCTCCGTCTCGCGGCACACGACCGGCAGGCAGCCGTGGTCGAGCAGATCGCGAATCGTCAGCTGCTGGGGCATGATCAGGCGCCCCTTGGGTGCCGAGGCGTCGATGGGGCAGACGAGCACCACCGCGGCGCCCGGGTCCACGAGATCCGCGACCACACAGCGCTCGCGCGCCGACGGCGTCGCCATATGCGCCAGGCGCTCCTTGAGCTCGTCCACACCCGCGCCCGTCTGGGCGCTGACGGCGACCGCATGCTCCGCGAGGTCGGCATCGCTCGCGGCAAGCGATGCCAGGCCCTCGCGCGCCTGGGGCACATCGCACTTGTTCCACGCGATGGCAAAGGGGACCTGTCGCGCCCGAAACTGGCCGATCAGCTCGCGGTCCGCCTTTGTGAGCCCGCGCCCGCCATCGACCACGAGCACCGCGATATCGCAGCTCGCGAGCATGCGGCGCGCCCGCTCGACGCGCTTTTGGCCCAATTCGCCCTCGTCATCGATACCGGGCGTGTCGATGATCACCACCGGCCCCAGCGGCAACAGCTCCATCGCCTTCTTGACCGGATCGGTCGTGGTGCCGCGCACGTCGGACACCACGCAGAGCTCCTGTCCGGTCACCGCGTTCACCACGCTCGACTTGCCGGCGTTGCGCACGCCGAAAAACCCGATATGCACGCGCTCCGCCGAAGCGGTGTCGTTCAGTCCCATGTCGCCCACCTCTCTCGTCTTTCGCCACGTTGTATACGGACGGGAACTCCGCGCCCTCCTCCCGGCGGCGTCGCCGGGGGACGGACCGGCCGGCGCTTCCCTAAAACCTGAAATCGCGGCGGTTGGAGTTGCGGATGTCCGCGATGTGCTCGGTTGCGATCGCGCGCGTCTTGTCCTTGGGGATGCGCCCCAGCTCTCGCTCGATCAGCGGCCAGCCGACCGCGGCGGTCTCGGGAGACGCATAGTCGACCAGGTATTCGGCGAGCGTCATGAGCGCGTTGGGGTGGCAGCAGTTCAGGATCTGCCCGCTCTTGCACAGGCTCATGAAGCGGTCGCCCGTGCGGCCCTCGCGATAGCACGCCGTGCAGAAGCTCGGGATATGGTCGAGCTGCATGAGCCAGCGCACCACCTCGTCAAGCGAGCGCTGGTCGGACACGTCGAACTGCTCCGAATCGTGCGGACGGACCTCCTCCTCGTATCCGCCCACGCTCGTGCGCGAGCCGCCCGAGATCTGCGAGATGCCCAGCTCCAGCGCGCGGGCGCGCACGGCCTCGTTCTCGCGCGTGGAGATGATCATGCCCGTGTAGGGCACCGCGATGCGAATGCATGCGATGATCTTGGCGAAGATGTCGTCATCGATGCCGTTGTCGAACTCGTCGGGATCGATATCGTCGGCGCGCTTCAGGCGCGGCACGCTGATGGTGTGCGGCCCGACCCCGTGCACCGCCTCGAGGTGCTCGGCGTGGCAGAGCAGGCCGGCGAACTCGTAGCGGTATTTCTCCAGGCCGAACAGCACGCCCAGCCCCACATCGTCGATGCCGCCGTCCATTGCGCGATCCATCGCCTCGGTATGGTAGTCGTAGTCGTGCTTGGGTCCCGTCGGATGCAGCTCCAGGTAGCTCTTCTTGTCGTAGGTCTCCTGGAACAGGATGTAGGTGCCGATGCCCGCGTCCTTGAGCATGCGGTACTCCTCCACCGTCGTGGCCGCGATGTTCACGTTCACGCGGCGGATGGCCCCGTTTTTGTGCTTGATGGAGTAGATGGTGTCGATGCACTCCAGGATGTACTCGATGGGGTTCATCTTGGGATCCTCGCCCGCCTCGATGGCAAGGCGCTTGTGGCCCATGTCCTGCAGGGCGATGACCTCGCGGCGGACCTCGTCCTGCGTGAGCTTCTTGCGCGCGATGTGCTTGTTCTTGGCGTGATACGGGCAGTACGTGCAGCCGTTCACGCAATAGTTCGACAGGTAGAGCGGCGCGAACATCACGATGCGGTTGCCGTAGTAGGCCAGTTTGATCTGACGCGCGAGCTCGAAGATGCGCTCGTTCAGCTCGGGGATGTCGCAGGCGAGCAGCACGCTGGCTTCGCGGTGGTTCAGCCCCGCGCACCGGTACCCGTTGCCGGATCGGCGCGGCTTCGCCTTCTCGAGCAGGCTCTCGATGAGCTCCCTGTTGTGCTTGTTGGCCTCCGCGTAGTCGAGCGTCTCGCGGATCTCACCATCGTTGATGAACTCCTCGGCATACCGGGAGCCCAGATCGAACTTCGCCATATGTTCCTCCCCTTCGCGGTCAGGCGAAAAGCCTTCCCCCTCAGATTCGTGCGCGGCAGGCGATTGCCGCGAAAGCGGTTAGTCGGCGCTTCCCTCGCGCCCCGCTTCCATGCGACGCTTTGCGTCCCCGCGATCGACCACCACGCGATAGCCGATCGCCTCCATGCGCCGCGACAGGTCGGCCAACCCCTCGGCAGCCTCGCTTCCGGCGCACGCCTTATTATCATACAGCTCGTACTTTTTTCGAACGTCGGTCGGCGAAAGGTTGGGCATCACGACGTTCGCGCCCGCCAGCATCCCGCGCTCGCGGCCGTGCGGATCAATGGTGCCGAGGGCCGTCGTGGCGGGCAGGAGCAGCTCCGGACCGATCAGGCGCAGAAGGCTCAGCAGATAGCAGGTCATATCCGCCGTGCCCGCGGGTTCATGCGCGAACGGCGTCGCATGATGCGGCACGAACGGCCCGATGCCGACCATCGCCGGCCGGAACTCCTCGATGAACTTGAGATCCGCCGCGAGCGTGGCCGGCGTCTGGAAGGGAGACCCGACCATGAAGCCGCATCCCACCTGATACCCGATGTCCTTGAGGTCGCGCAGGCACGCCATGCGGCGGTCCCATGAGAGGTCCGCCGGATGCAGGCGCTCATAGTGCGCGGGGTTCGCCGTCTCATGACGCAGCAGGTAGCGGTCGGCCCCGGCATCGAAGAGCGCCTGGTAGCTGCCGCGATCCCGCTCACCGAGCGAAAGCGTGAGGGCGCAGTCGGAGTGCGCTTGCTTAATCGAGGAGACGATGCCGCACGCGACCTCGTCGGTAAACGCCGCGTCTTCCCCACCCTGCAGCACGAACGTGCGGAACCCGAGCTCGTATCCGGCGTCGCAGCAGGCAAGGATCTCCTCGGCATCCAGGCGGTACCGCTCCGCCATGCGATTCGAACGGCGCAGCCCGCAGTACAGGCAGTCGTTTTTGCAGTAGCTCGAGATCTCGATCAGCCCGCGGATGTAGACGTCTGTGCCGTAGACCCGGGTGCGCAGCTCCACGGCGCGCTCGGCGGCATAGGCGGCGATCTCCGGCGTGAACCCCTCGACTAGCTCCTCGTATTCCTTGAGATCCAAACGGTGCTCGACCGCAAGCCGGTCGATGAGCTCACGGGTCCGCGCGGGAGCGCTATTCCGCATCGGCGCCGTCCCCCTCGGACACCACGTTGGAATACAGGGTCTTGACGCTGACACCCGGCAGGGCGCCGATCTTGCCCGCCAGCGCCGACGTCTTGTCCTGCGGGGCGTCGAGTGCCACCGACATGACGCTCACCTGGCGCTGACGGTACGGCACGCCCATGCGCCCGATCACATAGCGGCGGTACTCGTGCAGCAGCTCGTTGAGCTCCTCCACCGCGTCCATGTTCTCCACGATGATCCCCATGATGGCGACGCGCGTCTTCTCCATTGGATCCTCCGCTCTTTTGCCTTGTGTTGTCTGACAGCGCGATTATACCCATGCCGCCCCCTGCGACGGGCTGTCGGCCGTCGGACGTGGGGGCGCGGATGCCGGGAACGCCCGGCGCACCCGGTGCCACGACCCCGACAAGATGCATAACCGCAGGTAGATGGCCTGCTGGGTGGCACGCGGGAAAACCGACCGCACGCACAATCAGGATGAAATGCCGGAAATCTAGGCATTTCACCCCCGTTGTCCCCTTTTTGTCCCCCGCCGGTGCCCTGGCGATGTTTCTAGAGCAGAATGCACGTCATCTGGGTATCAGCACCATAAAGGACCATGCGAGGGGAGGCGCCATGAAACCCCGTCCACCGCAGCAACGCCGAAAGACCGCCGTTATCGCCATCATCGTCGCGGCCGTCGCGCTGGCCGTCGTCGGCATCGGGCTTACCTGGGGATTCCTCCTGCCGGGCGGCTCGCCTCGCCCCGCATTGAAGGCGACCGAGCTGACCCGCGCGAATAGCGGAGGCGCTCCTGCCGTGGACGACTCCCATGACGATCAGGGCGCCCGCGCCCTCGCAGGGCTCGGGATCCGCCTCCTGCAGCAAGAGGACGCCGTTCAGGCGGCGGACAACGCCCTCGTCTCCCCCATCTCGATCGCAAGCGCCCTCGGCATGACGGCGAACGGGGCGGAAGACGCCACGAAGGAGCAGATGGAGTCCGTGCTCGGCATCGAGACGGACGCGCTCAACGAATACCTTGTGGCCCTTCGGCTCGACTCCCCCAGCGAACCGGAACGGGAAGGCGATCCCGCGCTTCGCCTCTCGAACTCGATCTGGTTGCGCGATACGCCCGAGCTCAGCGTCGAGCAGTCGTTTTTGGATGCCGCCTCGACGTGGTACGCAGCATCGGTCTTCTGCGCCCCCTTCGACTCCTCGACCGCACACGACATCAACGAATGGGTCGGTTACGAGACCGACGGCATGATCGACCGGCTTCTCGAGGAGGACAAGCCGCTTCCCGAAGACGCCATGCTCTACCTCATCAACGCGCTGGCCTTCGAGGGCGCATGGCAGGACCCCTACAGCGACGCATTCGTTGAGACGGCACCTTTTACCTGCGAGGATGGATCCCAGCAGCGCGTCGACCTCATGTATAGCTACGAGGACACCTATCTCGAAGCGGACCTTGCAAACGGGACGGTCGTCACAGACGGACAGGCCTCCGCCGCGATTCCGGACGCATCGCGCATCACGGGCTTCATGAAGCGCTATCGGGGCGGGACCTACGCGTTCGCAGCGCTGCTGCCACCCGAAGGGACCACGGTCGCCGACACGGTCTCGCGCCTGAGCGGCGAGGTGCTTGCCTCCATGCTCGAACAGCCCTGGTCGACACCGGTCGACGCCTACCTGCCCGCGTTCAGTTACGATTACAGCACCGACTTGGCCGAGTCGCTCAAAGCCCTCGGCATGACCGACGCGTTCGACCAGTACGTCGCGGACTTCTCCGGCATGACGGAGAGCATGCCGCTCCACATCTCGAAGGTGCTGCACAAGACCCATATCGACGTCGATCGCAAGGGAACGCGTGCCGCCGCCGTCACCTCGGTGCAGATGGAAGCGGGGGCGTCCGCCCCGGGAGAGCCGGTCGAGCCGAAGACGGTGCGCCTCGACCGTCCGTTCATCTACCTGATCGTCGACACGCGGACCAACACGCCGCTGTTCATCGGCACGTACCTGCATGGCGATGAGGGTGCCGCCTGATTCGGCCTGTGCCTTTCGCCCCGCGACCCTGCTGGGAACATGGGCGAACACGGCCCCGTCCAAAGCGCCGCAAAACGTATCAGCCCCCGTGTCTTGCATGGGACACGGGGGCTGGTTCCCTAGTTGAACTTGAAGATCTTGCTCGCAAGATGGTATGCGCCGATGGTCAGCTTGTCGCCGGCGCGCGTGGGCAGGTTCGTCCCCACGCCCAAGACGCCGTATCGCGCGTGGCGATACATCCGCTCGTCATAGGCCTTGAGGTCATGCCACAGCTCGCGGATCCAAGTCTTGGCCTCAGGGTTGTCCGAAAGCTTGGAGAACACCGAGCAGATGGTCATCATCATGGTGAAGTAGTGCATCATGTACGAGCGCAGGCGCGCGGGCTCCACGTCGTCGTAGAGATGGTAGGCCTCCATCATGATGCGCGTGATGCGGAACTGCTGGTCCAGACGCCTGACCATCGTGGTCTCGTTGACGCTTTGGCCCTCGCGGCCGATGAAGTACCGGTACAGGTCGATATCGGCGTAGTAGAGCGTCTTGCAGCGCGGCAGGGGCACGTACGCATAGATGTTATCCACGTAGAACGTGTGCGCGGGAAGCGGGAGATCGGCCTCGCGCAGCACGTCGGTGCGATAGCACAGGCTGTGCATGAGCAGGTTCTGGTCGGGGCGGAAGCGTCCCACCTCGTCCCACGAGAACACGCGCTTGCGCGGCAGCGCCGAACGGTAGCTGATCGCCGTATGCGTGCCCTCGTGCAGCTTCTCGTACACGTAGTTCGAGATGAACAGGTCGACGCGGTTGCCGCGCTCCTCGAAACCGCGCAGGATCGTGAGCATGGTCGACAGCGCGGACGCATCGAGCCAGTCGTCGGAGTCGACCACCTTGTAATAGGTGCCCGTCGCCTCGCGCAGGCCGGAGAGGACGGCGATGCCGTGACCGCCGTTCTCCTGATGCACCGCGCGGATGATGCCCGGGTAGCGGGCCTCCCACTCGTCGGCCTTGGCGGGCGTCTCGTCGACGCTGCCGTCATCGACGATGATGATCTCGATGTCGGACGCATAGCCGGACCCCTCCAAGATGGAGGAGATGCAGCGATCCATATCTCCCGCCGCGTTGAACGACGGGATGCCGAACGTGATGACCTTGTGCGAAGCGCTCTTAGGCATGGCAGGCAATGATCTCATCCGACAGCGTGAGGGCGGAATCCGTCACGGCGTCCATGTCGTAGTAGCGGTACTCGGCCAGACGGCCCACCGGGTGGAAGTTCGTGAGGTTCACCACGCGGTCGAGATAGCGCTCGTACAGGGCGCGGTTCTCAGGATCGAGGATCGCGTAGTACGGCGTCTGGCCGCTTCCGGGCTCGTAGGAGTGGCTGTACTCCTTCATGATGGTGGTCTTGCCGGGCACGACCTGGCCGGTCATGTTCTTGAACTCGGTGATGCGCGTGAAGTCCTCGCTCGTGGTGTAGTTCACGGTGCCCACGGGCTGGTACTGGTCCATGTCGAGGGTCTCGAACTTCATGTCGAGCGTGCGGTACGGCAGCGCGCCGAGGTCGAGGCCGAACAGCTCGTCGAGCGGACCGGTGTAGACGATCTCGCCGCCGTAGACCTTGCCGCAAACCGACACGGTCGTCTCGCCGATCTCGAAGATGTCGCGGGCGTCGACGTCGCAGAACACGTCGATCAGGTCATGGTCGAGCATGTTCTCGAACATATGGGTGTAGCCCTTGGCAGGCATGCCCTGGAACGGAGCCTGCGGGAAGTAGCGGTCGTCGTCGCCGATGAAGATGGGCACGCGGCCGGTCACCGACGGGTCGATCTGGTCGGGCGTCTGGCCCCACTGCTTCATGGTGTAGTGCAGAAAGACGTTCTCGTACACGTAGTCGGCGACCTCGACGAGCTCGGGGTCGTTCTTGGCGCGCAGCTCCATGATGGGGACCTTCTTGTCCTCACCGAAGGTCTCGACGAGCTTACGGTACAGCTGCTCGCCGCGCTCCTCGCCGAACGCGAGCTTCAGACTCTTGTGGTTGAACGGAACGGGCATGAGGGTGCCGTGGATGTTCGCAAGGACCTTGTGCTGATAGTCGGTCCACTCGGTGAAGCGCGACAGGAAGTTGTGGACGCGCTCGTTGAACGTGTGGTAGATGTGCGGACCGTACTCATGGATGAGGATGCCCGCATCGTCCAGGCAATCGTATGCGTTGCCGGCGATATGGTTGCGCCTCTCGAGCACGGCGACACGGAAACCAGAGGTCTCGGCCAGGCGGCGAGCGCACACCGCGCCTGCGTATCCGGCACCCACGACGATCATGTCGTACGAATCGGGATTGAACGTCTCAGGTAGACCAGACGTGATCTGCATCGAAGCTCCTTGCAAATAAGTCCCTATACCAAAAAACACTTGCAACGCATCTCGCGGCAAAATGTTTCAAGGATTATAGCGCTCAAATCCTATAATGAACCTTGCCACACAAGGAAAGCTCAACACGCTAACAAACGTGCTGGGCGCTGTACATGAGGAGAATCATGAGCGATTTCCTGAACCGTATGAAGGCCGCCGCCAAATCCGACCTCAAGACCATCGTGCTCCCCGAGGGTGAGGACCCCCGCACCATCGAGGCCGCCAAGAAGATCGTCGAGGAGGGCCTGGCGAAGCTCGTCATCCTCGGCAACCCCGAGGAGATCGACATCGAGGGCGTGCCCGTCATCGATCCGACGAGCGCCGACGCCCCCAACCATGAGGCCTATGCGCAGAAGTTCGCTGAGCTCCGCGCCAAGAAGGGTGTCACCATCGAGCAGGCCCGCGCCCAGATCATGGACGCCACCTACTACGGCACCATGATGGTCAAGATGGGCGACGCCGACGGCCTGGTCTCGGGCGCCTGCCACTCCACCGCCAACACCCTGCGCCCGGCGCTGCAGATCCTGAAGACCGCCCCGGGCACCAAGCTCGTCTCCGCCTTCATGGTCATGTGCACCAAGACTCCCGAGTTCGGCGCCGACGGCACGCTCGTGTTCGCCGACTGCGGCCTGAACATCGACCCGACCTCCGACGAGCTCTCCGAGATCGCCATCGCCTCCGCGAACTCCTTCAAGACCTTCATGGGCGACGTCGAGCCCAAGGTCGCCATGCTCTCCTACTCCACCATGGGCTCCGCCGGCGGCGACACCGCCAAGAAGGTCCAGGAGGCCACCGCGTTCGCCAAGGAGAAGGCGCCCGAGCTCGCCGTCGACGGCGACCTGCAGCTTGACGCCGCCATCGTGCCGAGCGTCGCCGCGCTCAAGGCTCCCGAGTCCACCGTCGCCGGCCACGCCAACGTGCTCGTGTTCCCGAACCTTGAGACCGGCAACATCGGCTACAAGCTGGTCCAGCGCTTCGGTCAGGCCGAGGCGTACGGCCCCATCCTGCAGGGCATCGCCAAGCCGGTGAACGACCTGTCCCGCGGCTGCTCCGCCGACGACATCGTGGGCGTCGTCGCCATCACCGCCGTCCAGGCCCAGATGGCCGAGTAGCGCACCGCACGACTCGCACTGACCAGCGCCCCGAGAGCAAGCTCTCGGGGCGCTTTTTCTTTTGGGGACGCCGGCTTCGCTGCCGACAGCTCGATATGGGTATCGCCGCCCGTTCGTTCATGAATAAGCGACGACCTGAGCCTGAGGACCGTTGGTCAACTCCCCGCCGACCCCCGCGAAGGAGTGAATACGAGTTTGTCATTGTTTTTGAGTGCCATCTCGCCACACGAGCCGCACCCGTTTGCATTTCCGCAGGATTCAACTGGGGAAATGCTGAGGGGTGCAGCGCATGTTGGGAAAGGGCACTCAAAAACAATGACGAACTCAACCTATGACCCTTATGGGTTTTATTTTGAGCAGATTTTTATGCATTATCGAGACGTATCGAGACGGAAATGTGCAGTCTGCGCCACGAGAGCTCTTCAGTCGGCTTCCCGACCATCGGCCTTGGCGTTTTACGCACGTCGCAACAGGCTGAACGCGCAATATCGAGTACGGTCATCAAGCTGGATGAGCGCATTCGTTAGCGCACCGGTCGCCATTGGTGCACGGCATTCCGATCCTGCGGACCTGTCGGCATTCTGGCACGTAGAATCATCAATGTTGCTCGCGTCGCGCCCGGTGCGCGTCCGCATCGTCCAATACGGAAACGAGGTCGATTTCATGAAACTCAAAGACGGATTCGTGCTCCGCGAGGTCGCGGGTTCTTACATGGTCGTCCCCGTGGGCAAGCGCACCGCCGAGATCCCCGGCGTCATCGCCCTGACCGAGACCGGCGCCGTGCTCTGGAAGCTCCTTGAACAAGGAGCCACCGAGGACGAGCTCGTTTCCGCCCTGCTCGACGAGTACGAAGTCTCTGCCGACCAAGCCGCCGCCGATGTGCATGCCTTCATCGAGAAGGCGGGTGCCCAGGGTCTACTCGAGGAGTAGCGCATGGACTCCATCGAGGAGCTCACTTGGCATGGGCTCAATGATGAGCTCTGGCTCAAAGCCCGTCGTGAATGCCTTCCCCTGTCGGGAACGTTCGAGCTGCTCCCTTTGTGCAATTTTCGGTGCCGCATGTGCTATGTGCGTCTTGACGCCGAGAAGATCGAGCAATTCGGACGTATCCGCACAGGAAAAGAATGGCTCGACCTTGGACGTCAAGCTCAGCAGGCTGGCGTGCTCTCACTCACCCTATCTGGAGGAGAGCCGCTCTTGCACCCAGACTTTATGGAAATCTATACCGGCCTATCGCGGATGGGATTCATGGTCTCAGTTCTCAGCAACGGCTCTCTTGTCACCGACGAGCACCTGAAACTGTTCAGCGAGTATCGACCCACCCGCATCCGATTCACCCTGTACGGTGCCTCGAATGAAACCTATGAGAGACTCTGCGGGGCACCCAACGGTTTCGACCGCGTCATGAGCTCCATAAGAAGGCTGCTCGATGCCGGCATGCCGTTATCGCTTTCGTTCACCGAGACGCAAGAGAATGTCGACGACTTCGACGATATCATGGCCATCGCCAAACAGCTCGATATCCCTCTTATGGTCTGCACCGATCTCGACAACCCGGTGCGCGGAGCCGTTAGCGATACCGCAAATCTTCGCGTCCCCCCACAAAACCAGCGCCTACCTCAAGATGACGAGCGGCTTCAAACGGCACGAGCGAATCACCTGATCAAACAAGCGCAGAAAGAAGGCCTTCTTGACGGTCTTTTCAGCGATTGCAAGCCGTATCGAACGAGTTTCTTTGTCACATGGAACGGCCACATGGAAAACTGCGGATCTATGTCGTATTGCCGCAGCGCCCCTTTTGAAGATGGGTTCATGGCGGCATGGGCCGATATGCACGATAAGCTATCCCGCCTGCAGCTTCCTCAACCCTGCAGGACGTGCCCCTCTCTTCACTTCTGCACCGCATGCCCGGCAAAACGGGATGCGGAGACCGGAAGACCCGATGGGATTCCCCGACGATACTGCGAGGAAGCCCATTGGTGGCAAAAGCAATCATTCCATACGTAACTAGGAGGTGAGCATAGATGAAGAAAGACTACACCACTCCCAACATGGCGGTCCTCGAGGTCCACGCAGACGAGCGGTTCACCGCCGAATGCGGCCCTGTCAAGGAATTCGGCAACGTTGGCGATACGGTCAACCGCTGCACGATCACCCATGGTGGTCCCCAGTACATCCCGAACAACTCCTAGAAGCGTGTCCGGGAAATCAAAACCGTCCGCACATTCAACCTCAGACGGTTTTCAATTGAGGTCCGCAGGGTTTCTGGCATCCATCGCAATGCCTCCTGTGGACCTCTCCTGAGCACACTGGTTTATTCCAGCGCTATCCTTCGTTCATAACAGTATCGAGTTGTCCATTATTGCAATTGAAGCTTCATAAAATGAGAGCCTAGCATCCTGCTGGAACCAAAGATTACGCGGGAGGCGAGACATGGGACAACTCAAAGCGATGGGCTGGAAGGGCTTCAGTGGTGACATGTGGGCCAACGCCCGCAGGAACTGCATACCGATTTCCGGCACGTTCGAGCTCACCCCGCTGTGCAACTTCCGTTGTCGCATGTGCTATGTGCGCTTGGATGCCAGCGAGGTCGCCCGGCATGGCCGGCTTTTGAATACCGAGGAATGGCTCGATATCGCCACCCAAGCGATGAAGCTGGGCACCTACCACCTCACCCTCACCGGCGGCGAGGCGCTCACGCGGCAGGACTTTCCGGAACTCTATCGCAAGCTTATCGAGAAGGGGCTGTTGACTTCCGTTCTGAGCAACGGCTCGCTGGTTGATGACGCGACGGTCGAGCTCTTCCGCACATACGCGCCGACCCACCTCCGCTTCACGCTCTACGGATCGTCCAACGAGACCTACGAGCGCCTCTGCGGCGTCCCGGACGGATTCGACCGCGTCATGGCATCGCTGAAAGCGCTCAGACGCGCCAAGGTGGCGTTCTCCCTCGCCTTCACCGTGACCAGGGAAAATGTCAACGATACGGAAGCTGTGCTGGATATTGCTGAATCCCTGGGGGTCAACATCGGGGTCACCGCGAACCTGCTCCCTGCCGTGCGCCACGCGAAAAGCGACGCCGAAACCCTGCGCCTGTCTCGAAGCGAGGAGCCCCGGATCACGCGGCCCATAGACAACTATCGCCCCAATCCCCTCGGAACCCATCGGCATGAGCTGGCAGATGACCTGTTCAGATGCTGCAAATCATATAGAACGTCGTTTTTCGTTGACTGGAACGGTCGGATGGAAAGCTGCGCGTTCATGAGCGGTCACGGAGCGAACCTGCTGAACGAACCGTTTGAGCTCGCATGGAAACATCTTAACGACCGCCTTTCGTCCCTCATCGTCCCCGAAACGTGCCGCGCTTGCCCGGCATGGGAGCGATGCCCGATATGCCCGGGAATGCGCCAGGCAGAAACAGGGTCGGCAGATGGGATTCCTTCCAGCCGGTGCGAAGAGATTCGCGCCCAGCTGAGGAATAGCGAATGTACATGCGATCCCAAGGAGGTGAACTGCAATGAAGAAGACGTACGTGACACCGGATCTGGAGCTGTTCTCTGTTAGGCCTGACGAGCAGATTGCCGCTACCTGCATGTGGGAGAACAACGGCTATGACCCAAGCGCCCCCACAGGAGCAAGCGGCTACGACTGCTTTATGGGAACCGATCCGGGCCTAATCTACGGAATGCAGGGCTCATGATCAAACGGATCAGGCCGTCCGCAACACGCATGCGGACGGCCTGATGCATCCGCATAGGGGATGCCTAGACGATTGCCCCGCTATTTCCGAAACGGTTTCGATATCGACGTGTGCAGGTGGACGAATTCACGGCAGTCGTCCTCCCAGTGCAGCACCGCGGTGACATATTCCGTGTGCATGCAGGGCGCCTCGCCTTGATAGCCGTCTTCGAACTCAATCTTTCCGGCGACGACGCGCAGAGGGCCACTCGGAACCGTCTCCTCGAAGCACTCGTCGACAATCTTGAAGCCCCTAAACGAATCGCGGCGCGCAAGATAGACCTCTTGCGCTTGAGCGCGGTCGAGGCACGACTCCTCCTCCGCCAGCGCGATCCAAATGAAATCTTCCGCCGTCGCACCGACAAGCCAGTCGAGCCCGTCACCTTCCCACAATGCGTGAACGAACGCACTCGTCATTTCGGTTGGAGACCGATGTGCCAGTGGTACTCGCATGCCGCCCCAATAGTTCCATGCGCATGCGACGCGCACGCCCGTAGACAGGCGGCCGCAAGCGCCTCCCAACAAGACGGCCCGCCCGCACAACGCAAGCACTGAGACTCTGCGGTACAAACGGGCCGCCCTCTTTCCATCACCGGGAGTCATTGTAACCTACGTTTTTCTTCCCATTGCAATGATTGGTATTAATTTGCGGCAGAAGGCACTATTTTTAGCTTACTTCAGCCTTACAAAACCATGATATTCGCGAAACAATGCGCCGCCTTGAAGCGGTCGATCATGCAAGTACGCCGCATCCATTTCAAGGTTTCCGCACGAATGCAAAGCAAGACCCCTTGCTCGTCAACGCACGAGCAAGGGGTCGGGATGCACATATCGAATCGCTCAGCCGGCAACCGCTTGATTACCGGCCGTCCGCCTCACATGGGTCATCGAGCTGCCCCAAGTTCCGCTGGGAGAGACCCCCCCCCGCTTATCACCAATTGGCGAAGCTGCTCGATCTTCTCGCGCACCTTCATCGACCTGCGGACCGGTATGGGGATCTCCACGCCGCCGGTCAGGCGGACCGAATCGGCATCCCACGAGATGACATGCAGGATGTTCGCGATGCTTCCGCGCCGCACCTCGAAGAACCGGTCGGCAGGGAACTTCTTCGACAGCTCGCCGATGCCCTGACGCGCGCGCAGGGTCTTGCTCAGGCAGTGGATCATCGTGTATTGACGGTCCGCCTCGAGGTACACGACGTCGAACGTGCGCAGCACATGGGTCGCGCCGCCGATCTCGCGCACCTCGATGCTCTCGCGATCGCTGTACTGGCTCGCGAGCATGCGCACGTAGCGATACGCCTCGCGTGAGAACCCTACCGGAAAGTACTCCCCTTTCCTCGAGATCGTCACCGGATTCGACATGTGCAGATGCACGATCTCGAACGGCTGGTCGCCGACGAGGTCGCGCAGGATCACCGTCAGGCGCTGGCGCGACCCGAACGCCGAGCCCATCTCGGGATTGTTAATGCCGTAGTACCATCCCGTCACGACCGTGACGCCGCCCTCCGAGGCAATCGCCTCATAGCTCTCATCGACGAGCACGACCTCGGGCGTGCTCTGGCAGATGTTGCGGTACAGGTCGACCGACTCGTCCCGATCGAGCCGGTACTGGTCCTCCTGGGCCGCAATCCAGACGAAGTCCGCGGCGAGGACCTTCTCGAAAAACGCGAAGTCGTTACTCCAGAACCTGTGCATGAATTCACGGACGAACGACTCCGCTGCGCGACAATGCTTTGCCGTATCCATCTTCATCACTCCCGACCTATCGTGTCGACTACAGTTTCCCACCTTTACTCCCCTGTTCGCTGCTCAGGGGAATGAAGGGCGGGGAATTAGAAATAAAAGACGGCCCGAGGCGCGCCAGCCCCTCACGAAGTGGGGACGGACTCCTCCACCAGGCATCCCCCACCATCCGGCCCCGAGCGCAGGGCGAGCACCCGGTCGCAGAAGGGAAGCACCTCCCGGCGATGCGTGATGAGCACGCAGGTGGGACGGGGCTTGCGCTCTCTCAGCGACCGCATGATCGACAGCTCCGTCGCCTCGTCGAGCGCAGAGGTCGCCTCGTCGAGCAGCAGGAGCCCCGATCGCCGCAGCAGGGCGCGCGCGATGGAGATGCGCTGCGCCTGGCCCTCGGACAGCCCGAGCGCCCGCTCGCCGATGCGCGTGCCGAGCCCCTCGGGAAGGCTGCTCACGAAGTCGAGGGCGGATACGTCCGCCAGCGCTCGCTCGATCTCCCCGTCGCTCGCATCGGCGTTCCCCACCTGGAGGTTCTCGCGAATCGTCCCCGAGAACAACGTGTTGCCCTGCGGCACGTAGCCCACGCGGGGACGCGCCTCGATGCAGGATTGCGGCATGCCGTCGCACGTGAGGGTGAGCGTGCCCGACGTGGGCTCAAGCAGCCCGAGCAGGAGCCGAACGAGCGTCGTCTTGCCCGCACCCGACAGACCCATGAGGGCAACGACCTCACCGGGGGCGATTGAGCAGGAGAGGCCGCTGAGCACCGCTTGGCTCTGACCTCCCGCGCCGCCTGCGCCATAGGAGAAGCTCACGTCGCGCGCCTCGATACCCAACGCGGGGCTGGGCGCGCCGCTCGGGGCATCCACGCGCACGGGGGCCTCCTGCTCGAAAGCAGCCACCTCGCGCACGCGCGCCACCGAGGCCATGACCGACGCGGCGCGCGGAAGGATGCCGCCCAAGCTCGCAAGCGAGGACTGCACCTGCGACACGAGCGACAGGAACGCCACGAAGGTGCCGTAGGTGACCGTGCCCCCCATGATGCCCAAGATCCCGTGCAGGAAGGCGAAGAGGTAGGCGCCCACGAAGGTGAACGACATGACGCCGTTGGCGACGGCAGACAAAAGGGCGCGCTGGGCGACGAGCCGCTCGTGCTCCCCTTGCAGCTTCGAGAGGGTCTCGGCCTCGTCCGACTCAGCTCCGAACGCCTTGACGACCTCGATGTGCGCGATGGTCTCCTGGGCGCGCTGGCGGTAGTCGGCCTCTGCTTGCTGGACCTTCTGCTGCAGCATGCGCAAGCGGATGCTCAAGACGGCGCTCGTCAGCACGGCGACCGGCGTGAGCACCGCCACGAACAGCGCGAGCGACGCGTCGTAGTGGATGAGGAGCGCGAAGGCGGCGACCGCCTGCACAACCATCGCCAACAGGCTCACGGCGGTGCCGGTGAGACCCGACGAGATGGACGACACGTCGCTGGTGAGCCTGCTCAGCAGCTGCTCGCTATGGTGGCCCGTCAGGGCGTCCCACCGTCCGCCGAGCAGACGGCGGTAGAGCTCTTCGCGAAGATGGTTGGACAACCGCTCGCCGAGCATCGTGGAGAACCACGACAGGCCGATCGAGACCGCGCTCGTCGACACCTGGACGACGACGAACAGGCCGATGGCGAGCCAGATGCCGTCAGCGTGAGACACCGCCGCATCGATGACGCCGCGGTTGACCGCCGCCGAGGCGACGCCCAGCAGCACCGTCAACGTGCGCAGGGCGCTCAGCAGGCCCAAGCGGGCGCGGTAGCCGCCGAGCATGCCGAGCAGCCAGCGCGCGGCGCCGATCCAGTCATCGGGAAGCTGCCCGAGCTTCTGATCCAGCCAGCCCTTGAGTTCGCTCATGCGCCGCCACCGCCCCTCACCAGGCTTCCGACACGGCGCACGACGCGCTTGATCGGCGCCGGCAGCCCCCACAGCCGGCTGCGGATGGGCAGGCAGCGCAGCCACAGCGCGCCCCAGACATACATGATGCCCGTCCGCATGGGCAGCACGCGGCGGCCGCGCTTGAAGCGCTCGACGACGGCGAACACCCGGCTGCGCGGGACCTCTTCGCACCAGAGCTGGCCGTCGCCGTTGATGCGCAGGATATCGGGTGCGGCCATGCCCACAATGCGATGGAGCACCACCTGGCTCCCGCGCCAGAAAAACACGATGTCACCGATGTGCAGGGGCTCGTCGGCGTCGACGGCGCGCAGGTAGACCGTATCGCGGCCTTCGCGCAGCGTCGGCACCATGCTGGTGCCCTTCACCACGAGCGGGCACAGCGCGCCATCCGCCCCGAGCGCCGCGACCAGCGCGGCGAGCTCGCCAGCGCGATATGCATGGCGCTCAATATGTCTGTCGCGAGCGCTCATCGCTACGCTCCGAACACCGCATCGCGCGTCATGCGCGCCGCTTCCTCGTCGGGACGACATGACAGCAGGTGGATCGGGACCTCCTTCATCATGGCGTCAAGCGTGGCGAGCGAGGCTTCCGTTGCCGCCTGATCCCAGAACGGATAGCGGATGTTGTTGTAGAGACGCGGCATCATCTCCAGGGCGCCCAGCGGACGAATACGGTTGCGCGGCGCCTGCTCGAGCACGACCACGGCCGCCAAAGGGGCCCATACGTTGCGCACATAGGGCGACGAGCCGGACCACGGTGAACCGTAGGCGTTCCATTGGCCGTCGATGCGGCGGATGAATGCGCGGTCGCCGTTCATGATCTGGGCCCCGAGGTGCTCGACCCACAGGTCGGCCTGCGTCGACTTTCCGGTTCCCGACGCCGCCGTGAACGCGACGGCGCGCCCGTCGTACTCAACCAGCGAGGCATGGACCAACAGGGTCCCGGCGCGCGACACGACCGGCAGCAAGGAGAGCATCACCATGTTGAGAACGGAGCACTCCCAGGTGTGCGGGCCTATGAAAACGGTGGCGCGGACGCCGTCGAACTCGAGGACGGCGGTGCGGTCGGGCATGCCCTCGTAGGTGTTCCAGCCCACGAGGACATCGCCTCGATGCGCCATGGCCGTGACCCCCGTCACCACTTCCGGCTCCGGAACGTCGGGCAGGGCGTCTACGGAGCGGCCCTCGATGATCAACCGGGGACGATCGTGCTCAGCATCGGCCCGGCCGAAGACCGCCAGATCACGCGGGCAGTCGGTGCCCCTCCATTCAATGGGTATGTCGCAAAGTGTCAAGTACATATGCAACCTCTTGCGTCATGTCCTCAACGATTACCGGTCAAAACTGACTCATAGCAGAACGACTTTCGTGTTTGAATCATTGTATGTACGCAACCTTGAGCCGACCTTAAGACTGAAAAGGTGTTAACGAATGTGTGGCACGGCCGAAACGAATGGGCGCCCCGAAACCCCACATGGGGCGGATTCAAAACCAGATAAGCCTCGTTCGTATCGTTTCGCCTGTACAAAGGGCCTGATGATGAACGGCGACGACTTGAATTTGAAATCTGCGCCGAACGAACGGCCCGCATCTCGAGAAACGAAGGGCATCTCGTTCGTTCACAATTGATAACGTTCGTTCCTGTAGTCAAGAACGGGCCGCCAGTGCCCGGTGCCGGGCGAGGAAGCGATTAGTCGGTGCTTCCCTCGGATGCAGCCGCCTCGCTTGCGCGCTCGATGAACGCCGCGCGCTTGAGGCGCAGCACGCGGCGGATCTCCTCGGAACGGCGAGAGGGCAGCTTTACCGTCACGTCACCGGTAAGCAGCACCTCATCGGCATTCCAGCCACGCACATGGGCGATGTTGGCTACGCACCCGCGCCTCAGAAGTACGAAATCGTTTTGAGGAAGACTGCTCCCGACGGCACCGATGCCCATTCGGACGCAAAAGGACCCATCGATGCAATGAACGTATGTGCGCTGCCGGTCCGCCTCGAGCCGAACGATGTCAAACGGCCTCAGCACATGGGACCGCCCCGTCACGTCGCGCATTTCAATCGACTCGTCATCGTGGTACTGCGCGGCCAGCAACGCGATATGCCAGTATGAATCCTTTGATAGGTCCAGGGGCAGCCCCCTGCCCTTATGCAGGAGCGCCGTCGGATTCGACGCATGCTGATGCACGAGCTCGTAGCCGTCCTCGGTCTCGCGCAGCACCGCCGTGGTGCGTTGGCGCACGCGATATGCATGCCCTTCTTTCGGATTGCTCGTTACGACAAATGTCCCGATCACCACATGCACGCCGTCTTCAGATGCGATTTCACGAAAGTCCTCGTCGGAGATCACGACGTCCGGGAGCGTCTTCGCGATGCCCCCTTCGTACATAGCCCTCGTCTGCTCGCGATTGAGCAGGTACTGGCTCTCGAGAGACCCCACCCATGACAGGTCCCGTGCGGCCAGAAACGCATCATCCCAGTCGATCGCCCCGGCCCAGGATGCCCTGCAGAATGAACGCACCAGCTCAACAGGCTTGCTGCTCCTATCGGATTCGCGCATACACCTCGCCTCTCATGCAGGCATGCCTGCACACCGCATCGTTTTCCTATGAATACCAAAAGATGGCTCGCGCGCCTCGCGTTATGTCAGCCATTCTAAAAGAATCCTATACGCAACCGCATAAAAGCGATATGCGCGACACGAGAATGAAACCGTTTGCCGCTCCAAGGGGACGCGAAGATGCGCACCCTTGGAGCGCCCCTCACGTTTCGGGGGTCATGCGCTCGGCAAATCCCGATGATCCCGATCAAAACCCTGCAGGTCCCAAGAGCTTCCCGACACCGCTCTTCGAAGCTCCTCGATTCGCTCGCGAACCTCGGAGGACCGGCGAATCGGAATGGGAATCTCGATATCGCCGGTAAGAACGACTTTGGAGGCATCCCACGACAGCACGTGCAAGATGTTCACGATGCAGCCGCGACGCACCTCGAAGAAGCGATTCGCCGGAAAGCGCTTGGACAGCGCGCCGATTCCCTGGCGGGAGCGCAAGGTTTTCGAAAGGCAGTGGATCATAGTGTACTGACGGTCCGCCTCAAGGTACACGACATCAAAGATGCGCAGCACATGCATGGCGCCCCCGATCTCGCGCACCTCGATGCTCGCGCGGTCGCTGTGCTGGCTCGACAGCATGCGCACGTAGCGATATGCCTCGTGCGAGAAATTCACGGGATAGTACTCCCCTTTGCGCGAGATCGACAGAGGATTTGAGATATGGAGGTGAACGACCTGAAACGTATCGCCGGGGGCGTCGCGCAGCACGGCGGTTACGCGCTGGCGCGCGCTGAAGGCGACGCCGGAATCCGGATTGCTGACGCCGTAAAACGAGCCCGATACGACCGTGACCTCGCCTTTCGTCATCACGGTGGTGTAGTCCTCGTCGATGATGGCGATATCCGACACCGAGCGCATCAGGTCTCGATACAACGCAAGCGCCTGGTCGCGGTCGAGACAGTATTGATCATCCTGCGCCGCGATCATCACGAAATCGCTCGCCGCGACGCGCTCGATGTACGCCTCGTCGTTTTCCCAAAACCGACGAAAGAAGTCGCGTACGAACGCCTCCGCCACCTGGCGCTTGTCTACCATCTCAGAGCGCATACCTTCACACCACCTTTTATCTCGACCAGACGTACGTTGCAACGCGAGCGGCATCGAGCTGCCCGCCGACACCGACGGCGGACTTTTGCAGATGGCCCGCCCTGCATAAAGATCGAATCTCGTCACGGCACGTTCGACTACCTCATGTTCTTACCCGCCGGCACGCGTTCCGGTTCAGCGAAACGCCCGACAACACAAGTCGGCCCATCGCGGCGCATGGATTCCAACCTGGCGCAGACCCGCGCGTCGAGCCTCGGAATTGGTACGCGTGCTATGACGTGTGCCGCATGTTTGCGCCCCGGACCGCTTCCAACCATGTTGACCGTGCGTAAGGGCGCTTGGACGGCCCGTCCAAGCGCCCTTTGCTGTAATTTGGTATTAACAGTCTTCCGGTTTTCGGCCGTTGGCCGGAACCAGGCGTCCTTTAGCCCATGGTCGTTTTGCGTTACCGCAGGTCATACGGTATGACACATCGATGTGCCCCGTACCAAGGCGGGAGATTTGATACCAGATTTCCCCAGATGTCAAAACCATCACCGCACGAAACGGCAAAAGGGCTTTTTACGCCGTGCTATGCAGACCCTTGGTTCATCGTTCCGAACGTGCAAGAACAGTCGCTCGCGCCACCAACCAGAATCTCCGAACAGCCATCGACGATCTGCGTATAGCAGGATCCTCCGTAACACGCCGCCGTCACGCGTTCGTCCGCGTCAATCACATAGATTTTCATGATAGGATCCGTGTATTCCCTTTTCATGCTCTTCAACTCCTTTCTTGAGGCGTCCAACCTCTTGGGCCAATGATCGAGCCGCGCTGCACATCCGATCGCACACGCACTCAGGTGAGCCAGTTTCTGCCTCCAAAACGCCCGGACACGCAGCACACAGATATCGATGATTGCAGTCCGCGCATTCGCTGGGAGACCGAATGCCGTCTAGGTACTCGAGAAGCTGCCGCCATGCGGGCGCAAACCCATCTTCAAAGGGCTTGGCTTTACATGAGGACATGAAGCTGCACATCTCCATATCCCCATTCCAGTCAATCCAAAACGAGTTGCGATACGAACGGCACCGCGCGAACGGATGCATAGCAGGTAGCCTATCCTTACAATCGCCCCCAGTCCGATTCGTTCCGAACGAAACGTTGGATCGAAGCACCTTCGGCTTCTCAACCCGCAGGTTATCGACTGAATTCGCCGCGCCCCGCACACCGGGAACAAGTCCTGTGCCAAAAACAATCGGAACATCAAAACCTTGCGCTATGGCGCACACGCCATCGAAATCCTGAATATTGATGGACGTCTCGGTAAACGCAAGAGAGAACCTGATGCCGGCATCCTGCAACATGCGCAAACCGCTCATCACTCGGTCAAATCCGTTATCGACCCCGCAAAGCAGCTCATACGTCTCGTTCGAAGCGCCGTACAGCGTGAAGCGCAGATGCGCTGGAGGACGCGTGGAGAACAGCCTGACGATGCTCCCATCGACCAGGGACCCGTTGCTCAAAACCGACACCAGAGCGCCCTGATCGACGATCCCCTCGTAAATCTCAGCGAAATCCGGACGGGTCAACACCTCGCCGCCGGTCAGCGTGATTCCGACCGTTCCGGCACCCAGGGCCTGCCGCGCCATATCGATCCACTCGTCCGCCGTGCGCAGGCGACCGAGTTCACGCATGCGCTCCGGATCGAGCCGCACGTAGCACATCTTGCAGGCAAAGTTACACAACGGCGTCAGCTCGAACGTTCCGAACGCCGGCGTACCGAGCTCGCGCGCCTGGCTGCGCACGTGATCCTGGAACTCGACCCATCCCTTGTCCGAGAAGTCGAACATCGCTAGTCCTCCAGCCAGCCCTTGTCGGCGAGCTCTGCCACAAAGCCGCGAACCCCCGCTTCGGCACGCTGCCTGTCCACGTCATACTCTACGAGCAACGCATCGACAAGCTCTTCCTCGGTGGCACCGTTTTCCAGTTTCCGCCAAATGAAGTCTCCCGTTTCTGAAAGCGCTATCACACCGGGGATGTCTTGTGTCCGCATGCCGACCGGCACAACCATGTACGAATCGCCGACCGCCCGGCGAACGAATCCTTTGGCAATTTTCATAGGCACCTCCCTCCGAGGAGCTGGTGAATTCATTGTATGGATGGTCGAAGTCGACATCGTGTCACATTATTCGACGTGACACGGATGGTGAGCAATTGCGAAACGAACGGCAGCCTGTCCCTAAAAACAGAGGAACCCGTGTGGGCAGCTGAGCTGCAGATGCTCACGTCATCTTCCGCAAACATACTCCTCAAGCCGCAGCTCCCAGTCGGGCGCGCAGAATCCCGTCGCCTCGATCTTCGACAGAATGAGCGTCGAATGCGTGGGGCGAGGCGAATACGGCCCCGCAATGCCCGAGCGATAGCGCTCGGTATTCACGGGAACCACCCTTTCCTCGTTCTTGTGCTTCAAGGCAAATACACGCCGCGCGATATCCGCCCACGATGCAACCCTGCCGGTATTGGTCATGTTGTAGATGCCATAAGGGGCGGATGTGTCCAGAAGGTGCATGATTGCCCGAGCCAAATCCGATGCAAACGTCAGGCGCCCAAGCTGATCGTCAACAACCTGCACCTCATCCAGCCCATCATCTTCGTCCGTGCAGCGATCAGAGAGAGATTCCATGGTCCTTACGAAATTATGCCCCTCACCGACCACCCATCCCGTGCGGACGATGTAATGATGCGGACAGACCGAAACCGCTGCGTCTCCCGCGGCCTTGCTCTGCCCATACACGCCGAGCGGCGCAGGCAGCTCACGTTCGTCATGGAGGTCTCTCACGCCATCGAACACGTAGTCGCTCGAGATGTGCACCAAGATGGCACCGCTTTCTGAGCACGCGCGGGCAAGCAGGGCAGGCCCAGTCGCATTGGCTCTCCAACAGGATGCACGGCCCTCTTCCGTCTCGGCACGGTCGACGGCCGTCCAAGCCGCGCAATTGATAACCGCACCGTACCTACTCCAGACAATGCGGTCGTAAGCCGATGGATCAGCGATATCGAACGTATCGATATCGACGAAATCGTAGCGCCCCGCCTCTCCCCGCAGTTCGATCTCGTGTCGCAACGCACGGCCGACCTGTCCAGAGCATCCCGTGACAAGTACGCGACGAGAAGCCATGGGCGACACCTCACACAAAGGCGGATGATGCCGGTCCGCCTCGGACAACGAGCAACGGTCAAGCGGAATGGGCCATGGGATCTTGAGCGTCGGGTCGGCAAGGTTGACATATGTATACAGGTCCCTGCTGTCTGCAGACCAGTGGTCGTTGACCAGATACGAGTAGATCGTCTCGTCCTCGAGCGCTTGGAATGAGTTCCCGACGCCGCGCGGGACGAACGCCGCGCGACTCGGATCGAGAACGCACGTGTACACCTGCCCAAAGCACGAGCTATCCTCCCGCAGGTCGACCCACGCGCAAAAGGCAGAACCACGTGCAAGCGAGATAAACTTGTCCCATGGCTCCGCATGGATGCCGCGCGTCACTCCCCGTCGGAAGTTGAAGCTGACGTTGTTCTGCACCGGCCTGAAGTCCGGAACACCAAGCGCCACCATCTTCTCCCGCTGCCAATTCTCCTTAAACCATCCGCGTTCATCACCATGAACGGGGAGCTCAAGGATCATGAGCCCGGGGATGTCCGTTTGCTCAGCGCTCAGGCGCTTTTCAAATTCCCATGACGTCATCCGTGCCACCTGATCTCTATTACCGCTGTTCACCGAATGATCTCCCCTGCTGCAACGCGTTCGAGATGCCTGCCGTACACGCTTTTTCCGTACGCGTGCGCCGCATTCAGCAAATCCTCCGTAGAAATCCACCCGTTTTCCCAAGCGATTTCCTCCGGAACGCTCACCGGAAGCCCTTGACTTCGCTCGACGGACCGAACGAACTCGGAAGCCTCGTGAAGGCTCTCCGTCGTCCCCGTATCCAACCATGCGAATCCACGCCCGAGCGTCTCGACGGAAAGAGACCCCGCCTTGAGATACAGTTGGTTCAGATCTGTAATCTCAAGCTCCCCACGCGCTGAAGGCTTCACGCGACGCGCGTAGTCGCACACGCGCTCATCGTAGAAATACAAGCCGGTCACCGCATAATGGGATTTAGGCTGCTCCGGCTTCTCCTCGATGGATACCGCCTGCCCGCGCTCGTTGAACTCCACGACGCCAAAACGCTGCGGATCGTCGACGTGGTAGCCGAAAATCGTAGCGACACCCTGCTGCGCCCGCGCCACGGCGTTGCGCAGCCTGGCCGACAGCCCGCCTCCATAAAAAATGTTGTCTCCGAGCACAAGGGCGCACGGTCCTCCACCGGCAAACTCCTCACCGATGATGAACGCTTGGGCGAGGCCGTCCGGCGAAGGCTGCTCGGCGTAGCTCAATGAAAGACCGAACCGAGTGCCGTCGCCGAGCAGCCTCTGGAAATTCGGAACGTCCCATGGCGTCGAGATAATCAGAATGTCTCGAATGCCCGCAAGCATGAGCGTTGAGAGCGGGTAGTAGATCATGGGCTTGTCGTAGACGGGCAGCAGCTGCTTCGACGTCACAAGCGTGAGCGGATACAGCCTCGTACCCGTTCCGCCCGCTAGAATGATTCCCCTCATGAGACCTCCCTGCTGATGGGGCAGACAAGAGAATCCGACGGCCTGCCATGCGCCTGTCCGCCCGCTCTGCGCGCACGACGTTTCCTGCGTCCACGTGCGCAGCCGTTTTCGAGGTAGGACCGGCTATCGATGCGTGAACAGGCGCACAACGTAGGAGCGCTCCCCTTCGTTGGAAGAAACTGTCCAGAACACGGCAACAAACGCAACGACGTACATCGCGCCGAAAAGAAGGAAGGCGAGCCAACCAAGGTACTCGCATGGCACAACGGCACGCAGGACAATGAAGGAAGCGACCGTTGCGACAAGCGGAGCTCCCACCGAAAAGATCTCCCGCCAGAACAATCCGATATCGACACCGAGCTTGACTGCGTAATACCAGTTCATAACGATGCCATTGCCGACAATCATGCAGAGCGCAGTCACCACCACAACGCCGATGATGCCCGAAGTCGGAGCGACAACCAAACAGGCGACGATGTTGATGACTGATAGCGAGAAATACACGACGCCGCGGAATCGGTATCTATCGAGAACCTGCATAATCGTAATGCCCATGTTTTGGACGACCTCGATGGTCATCGCACCCATGAGTATCAGCGCAATCCAAAATGCGTCCTCATACCCAGGGCCCGCCCAAAGATGGACAAAATCTCTTCCGAGCACCACGAAGCCGCCAAGAATAAGCATGCAGACAACAAAAGCAACGCGTCCAACCCGAGCGAACAGCGAAGAAACCGCCTTCATATCGTGATTATCATGAATCAGCTCGGTTACACGTTGAAAGAACACGCCGCTGACCGTGAGACCGGCAGATTGGTAAGCGGTATAAATCTGAGAGCCCACACCATAAACCGCAACAGCGCCTGCTCCCAAATAGTAGCCTATGATCAATTTTCCCGAATTCCAGAACAGCTGATCGGCGGCACTCACCAGCACCACAGCAGACGAAAAGCCGAGGATGCATTTAACGAGCTGGCGATCCCATCCGTGGAACGTGAACCGGGCCTGCAAAACATGACACACATACAAGCGCTGAACAGCCGACCAGATGGCATTCGTCGCAAACGCGACAAGAGCGATGGTCAACGCGTGCGGATACCATTGCGTGAGGACCAAGATCAACAACGGCTGGGAAATAAGCCCCACGAGCTGCGTGACTTTGGGAAACGTGAAGCATTCATGAGCGGTGGCCACGGCAAGGCTGATGGAGTTGTGAAACGTCACGACCATGTTGGCAGCCAAAACGGCAAGCATGGCCACGCATTCGTTAATCTGAGACTCGGTAAAGGACGAGGAGTAGACGAATCGCACTGCCGGAATCAACGCCGCGATGATCGCAACGGCGACAAAGGAGACGCCCCAGAACAGACGCCTCGCGATTGCAAGCGTATTCTCCATCATGCGGGTGTCGCCGTCGGCAGTATAGATACTGTAGAACCGCCCGACGCTCGCAGACAGCACGCCGTTGACCGAAACGAGATACGCCATGATAGACCCGACGAACTGGTAGAGTCCGTACTCTTCCTGCCCAATCGTCGAAAGCAAAAGCGGTACATAAGCGAGGTTGACGACAATCTGGACCACCATGTTGACATACGAGGCAATGACGCCCCGTTGACGCCGCACGGACGCATCGGGCAAGGCGCCGCCACGAACCGTCATCTTTCACCCTGCCCGAACAGCAGATAACGGATCTTGCGCAATTGCTCGTGAGGATGCGCGATCGCTTTCGATAGGAACATCGCTATGCGCGCAAAGGGGAAGAGGGGGCGCAGCAATCCTCGTTGCGCAAAAGGACGCAACGAGCGAGGGCATGCCTCTTCAGGTGAAAAGAATCGTCTGATCTCGGAAAAGAGCATGTTGCCAGATTTGGCTTCATCGGATTTCCGCAGGAGACGCAAACGAAACTGTTCGTCCTCCGTGCCGTACGTGCCGCAGGCAATCATGTAATGCAGCGCACGCTCCGCATCTTCATCGAATGGCCCGTCCGCCACTACCGTACATGCCAGACACCACAATTCGCGCTCGAAATCGAGCAGGCCGAGCACCGCAAGCTCGCGATGGACATATTCCATATCGAGCTCATGTGTATATGCCCGGCGATAGGCGATTAAATCCGCCAGTATCCGAATCCCCGCCCCGCTTCGCCTGAAATGCTTTGCCGCATGGGTGACGAGGTAAACGTAATGGTCTTCAAGAGAGAAATGAAATTCTCCGGATACATCACCCGGCGTCGCGCCTGTTTTGCGGGCGCGTCGCCATGGGTTGGCATAGTAGGAATAGAAGGGGGAATCGATCTCCATCAACGCATGGTGCAGCTCAAAGGACAAAAACGGCGGCTTGGCAAAATGAATGTCGCATGCATCGGGAAGCTGCTCAACAACCGTATATCCCAGTTCTCTCATGATCTTTTGCACAGTGGCCTGGGAACGTTCGATTGTGTAACGTCGATCGCGCTCGGTCATTCCTGCAACGCGATACTCCCCCGACGATGGATCTGCTTCAATGATGCCATACAAGATGTCGTTATCCGCCATGGAACGATGCTCCATGGCGTCGTATGCCCTCGCAACAACCGGCCCCTTGATGACGATGTATCCGAAACCGGCACGCGCAAGCGATTCGCAGACGACGGCTCGCTCCGCCTCGAATTGCACCGCGCGGAGCATGGTCATGTTCGCGGATGCGGCCCATGCGGACGCGACATCGTTCGGGATCGACGATACGTGTTTTACGGATGAATAGAGAAGACCTGGGATGCTGTTCTGGCAAGCGAGGTCGAATATGGAACGCCATGTGCAGCTGTCAGGCAGGTCACGCGCCGGCGCGCCCGAAAATGCGCACGATACCAAATGGATCAGATACCGTTCCGCAGAATTCAGACCTCCTCTGATTGAATCGCTAGGCACAGGCATCCTCCCTGTCCCCATGCAAAGAGAGGCTCACGACCGACTGTTCCCGCTCAGCCTGCCTTGCATCGACGCTAGGGAATTGCGTAACCCCCGGAAGCGGGGATGCGCAATTGAGCACAATGCCGACATGCTCAACGTGGGCGCGGCGCAGTTGCTTGGTCGCTGCGCGCAGATCCGCTTTTGTCGAGTGGCCCTCACGAACCACCAGCAGCACAGCATCAGCTTGGGCGGAAAGCAGGGACGCATCTGCATACGCGTTGAGCGGAGCGGTGTCGATGACGACATAATCGAATCTCTTTTCGAGCGCATTCATCATGTCCGCAAAGGCCATCGAGGCGATGAACTCGGTGGGGTTCGTAATGCGAAGCTCAGAATCCAACAAATACAAGTTCTTCTGCTTCGTCTTCGATACGGAATCGAGCACGACTGTCTCACCCGTCGTGAGACCGATCATGCCTTTCCGCGCATGAACATCGAGAAGGTCTGCAAGGGCGGGGTCGCGCAGGTTGCATTCGACGAGCAGCGTGTTACTTCCTCCACGGGCCATGGCCTGAGCCAGCAAAAACGCGACGGTCGATTTTCCCTCATCTGCCGCCGGCGAGCAGACGACAACGCTGCACGGCCTGCTCCCCTCTTTGAAGAACAGCAGGTTTGCCAGCAATCGCCTCGCCGCGTCCTGAATGTCCCCTATTGTGGCCACATGCTTATTCGTCTTCTTTTTAGCGTGGACATCCGTTACCGCAAGGCGGGGGATCAAGCCAAGCAGGGGAAAGCCGCTTATGTTCTCTACCGTACGGCCATCGCGAACCTTTTTGTCCAGCGCACCCGCAAGACAAATGCCCACCACAGAGAGTCCCAAGCCACCGATTGCGCCAACGACTACGTAGCGGATTCTGTTCGGCCCACTCGGAGTCCGAGGCTCGGTCGCCAAATCGATGACATTTATGCTTCGAACACCCATGATATCGCGGGCAAGTTCAGAAGAAACCTCCCCGATGGCGTTTGCGACATCGGCAACACCAACGGAATCATAGCCTGTTACGTACACGCGCAGGATGCGTGAGTCCTCGTCACCAGACATTACGGAGATGCTATAACCAGATAGGGACGATCTGCCAAGCAGCTCAGCCGCCTGGCTTCTTACCCGGTCGCTCGAAATAAGCTGCGAAACATCATTTGAAATCTGGGCGCTCACGCTGAAATTATTCGATAGAAGATTGTATGCCGCTTCCTCGGAATAGTCTTGAGATATAAGAACATACAATGTCGTTGATGCTCTATAGGTATCACGCAGCATTGTATATGCATAGGTTCCAGCTGCCAGAGCACCAAGCATCGTCACGACGACCACGAACGCCATGTGCTTTCTGAGCAAGCGCAGATAATCAAGAACGGTCATATCGACTCTCCGAAGTCATTATTTGGTTATCCTCCACGCTGCAATCGCACCATACGGAAACGAGCAGACCGTCTAGCATCAAATCGTTAGGGGGCTTCAGCATCTCCCACTCCCCCCGATGCGACGGGCAGCATGTTTCATGCAAACCAAGGCATCCGTCACACCCAATCTCCCCGCAAGTAGCGCGCGAACTGCCATCACCTTATCTGCGCGCAGCCCACTGACTCGCCGAATCGCGCGAACACGGCCCATTCCGTCAAGCGAAGCGATCTGCCAGTACAGCTCCAAACGCTCCCCACGATCAGGCACGGTCTCTCCAATAGCATGCAAACCTGCATATACGATGTCATACAGCAGCGTATCGCGTTCCCCGCTATCGACTCCGAGACTGCGGGCATACGGTTCAACCAGATCCTCGACATACAGCTGATCGATCAGATTGTTGATTGAGAACCGCTTTCTGGTTATCGACTGGTCGCTTGGTCGATAGAAACAGAACAGCTCATCAATGAGGGCGACAGAGGAACTTGCGCGGAATAGATCGAGCGTTTGGAGTCGATCTTCGACCATCTGTAGACGCGGAGGATTATCCAAAACGGTTGCCACAGAGCGTTTATATGCCTTGAACGTGATGTTGTTGATATCGTAATGCATACAGAAATATTTTGCAAAGATATCTTTTTCGATGAGACCCTGTCGGGTCCCAGCTATGCGCTGATAGTCAATGTAAGGCACCTGGTCAACAAGCGACCGAGTCCCATTGAACATCACCATGTCGCAGTCCAGCCGCTCGAACGCTTCGTAGATTTTCTCTAATGCCCGCTCATCCATGATGAGATCATCGGCATCGAGCGGATAGATCACGGCACCATTCGCGCACTTCAGCAGTTTCATACGCGTTGGCAGCAGCCCTTCATGAACCCCGCGAATGAAGCGGTAGCATTTGGGGGATAGGATCTGCTGTGTTTCGCAAATGAGCGGCGTATCGTCAGTCGACCCGTCATCGTACACGACGACTTCCCAGTCATCGAACGACTGCTTCGCGACGGATTCAAGCGCCTTGTGCACAACAGCACCGCAGTTATACACAGGAATGCAGATAGAAAAGAACGGCTCATGAGCGGCATCGGCTGAGAGCTTTTTCATTGCCAAACCCCTAATATGTCAGAAACATACGGCAACGTATCATGATTGCCCCACACGACAATTTGGACGTACCACAAAGCAAACGCGATGAGGATGAGTGCCGCAATCGCCACGAACTCGCGATCGACGACACGCAGCAGGTACCCCGCGCGCGACCGCTCCGCCGGCGCAAGGCCGACAACGCCCAAGATCAAGGGATACATGAAGTAGGTTCCGAATCGCCACAGATGCTCGGAGTAACTCACGAGCAGATACATGACGATACCGTAAAGAAAAGAGAGTGCGGTGAATCTTCCTTCGATGACCAGGTCGCGCTCAATCCACAGGATGCCCAGGACAGCCAAGTAGGCGACGATCAACGATTGGGGTAATGCGGTACCCCCACTCGTAAGATATATCGTAAATCGATCGGGAACGATACCCAGCGCTTCTGCGAACGACATCACAGATGCAAAGGACATGGAGAACACAATCGGCAACGCCACCATACCCGTAAGCGCCAAGGCACGCGCGGGCTTCATGTTGACGATGTGCTTTCTATCAAAGGTAAGCATATCGATCAAGTGAAAGATCGGAAGATACATCAATCCGATCACCGCACTCAAGTGAAACCCAATACCGCATAGCAAACAAACGGCGTACCGCACGAAACGCCGTTGATACAGAAACGCCAGGGCCAGCAGAAGGATACCCATAGCAAGGGATTGCCGCGCTACGTTGAGCGATTCATTGAAATGAAGGAGCAGGTAGAGTAAATACCCGAGGGATAGACCGCGCCCTTTGCCCGTGATATACAGCGCCGCGACCACCACTATGCAATTGAATAGCTCTATAAAGAATAGGAGAGCCTCAATCGAGCCGAACAAGTTGACGCTGCAGTAAACCAGCAGAAGGAAGAGCGGTTCGAAGCGCGCAAGCTGATCAGCGAAAAATGCCGGCAGTGAGGACGCAGAACCCGCAGCGTCATACAGCTCGATCACATACCCGCTGGTATCGGTCCCCACCGACGTGCTGCGCAAGCCAGCCACAAGCGAAGGGATAAGAATGGCGCAGCCAAGCAGTACGAAACCCCAAGCGCGCTGTTCACACCGCTGCAGCGCCGTCGCGATGGAGGCGCATATTGCAGCGAGGGCAAATGTCGACAGATACAGAATCATCAGGCCACGCACGGCTTTCGTATCAGGAGTGTCACCATGCGGATCGCGCTCCCATACATACCCTCTTGACTACACCGAAATGCATGCCTTCATGTTCGCTTTCAATCGCAGAAGCACTGCGGCCTGGAATAGCGCACTCGGCAAGCCCCGTTTCCAGAAGCCATACCTGTTTACAACAGCAATCCTGCGGAAGACCCCACACTGGGGCAATCTCGCATAAGCGGAAACGATCTCGCGCACATCGTTCGGCATATCATTTCCGTATATCTCCAAAAACGATACGGCCTGCCGAACGGAAGACACCGCGAGGCGTCGCGAGAATGCAAGGTTGCCAAGCTTGTTGAGCAAACGATCTTCCACAGCACCGGCCTCGTTCGCACCATGCTGCCTGTACTGAACCAACTGGTCGTCGATTCCAACCAGCTTTCCAAATGATGCGGCGAGCAGCGCGAGCCACCAGTCATGCATGATCATGTAGGACTTCGCGTGAGTCGCACGGGCAAGCTTGACGAGCGCCGCATTCATCATGGAGGCACATCCGGTTACAGGGTTTCTCACCAAAAGGTCGGAAACGGCCGTACGCTTCGAATCAAGGCCGGTAAAACTCCAAAAGGACGGGGAGATCCTTTTCAACTTGTCATCGACGACTTCAAGATCGCAAAACACCAACACGGGAACTTCAGGGTCCTGGGATTCGATTTTTCTCATGCAATCGAGCATTGCCTCGATTTTATGCGGAAGCCAGACATCATCCTGATCGCATAGCATGACATAGGGAGCATCTGACAACGCAAGCAAGTGCATGAAATGCATGCGAGCAGAACCGAACGGCTTGTGCCGGGGAAGCACCTGGATGCGCATATCATCGTCCCCCGCTGAGCGCGCCACATCAAGCGTGCCATCGCTCGACCCGTCGTCAGAAATAAGTAATCTCCAATTCCTATACGTCTGGGCTCTGATCGAAGCGATTTGCTCGGCAAGGAACGGTGAGCCGTTGTATGCCGCCAACAGAATGTCCACACGATTAGCCATGCTGTGCCCCCTCAAAAGCCGGAGCACGTTCCGAGCACTGGGGGATATAGGGATCGACGGCGGTCGCCCTGCCGTCGCGAATGCCCCTCATGAACTGCTTGAGCTTTGCTCTCTTGTCGCTCTCAAACAACAGCGTCAGGATGATCTGGACAGCGATTTGCCTTGTCCCTTCAAAGCCCTTGTTGCCTCCGCACAACCGGTATTTTTTGGTGAACAGCACTCTGTTTCGAGCTTTGTAATAACAGCGGAACGCCTCATGTCCGAACGTGCAGAAACGTTCAAGACACCATCGCCCGTCCTGCCCCCTGCGAGGAACGATAAGAAACGTCGGCACCGCCTTGCCGCATTCGTGAAGGAGATAGGTCTCCCCTGTCCTGATGAGGCAGAATCCCTCAAGGAGCAGCCTCTTATTCAAGTCGTAGTCCACGTAGTCGATGAAAAAGCGTTCGTCATAGCCGCCAACGAGAAAAAATGCCCTCAAGTCAACCAAGGCCCCCGATGTGATGATGCCCTTGCGTGCAGCCGATGCCACCTTGTACGTCTTGTGATCGAGGCAGGCGGCGGGGTCGGAAGCACCCTCTTTATTCCGATCGACAATCTGGGGAGCCACAATTGCGATACCAGGGCCTTGGTATCGCGCGAGCACCCGAACCATGCCGGGGGCGGCGATGCTGTCCTGATCAAGGTAGAGCATTGAGCAGAACCCGCCTCGCACAGCCTGCCGCGATGCCACGTTCATCGCAGCAGCCAAGCCTCGATTCTCATCGAGCTTTATCAGCACGGCATTTGCAAACCCTTTTACGAGCGATGCGATTTCATCGGCGTTTTCCGATCCGTTGTCAACGAGGTACACAGCATGCACCTGCGACGATATGGCATCGAGATTCTCTTTGAGACGGTCGATGTCAGGATTGAACGTTACGATGCTTGCACTGATACGAGTCACGGAAAGCACGCTCATCGACCACTCGGCTTATAGAACATGACGGAAAACGTCTTGAAGAAGATCCGGACATCTCGACCGATCGAGGGGCAGGCACAATACGAAAGCTCAAGCTTCTGCCGCTCTCCACTTTCAAATGACGCATCAGTCCGAACACCGACCTGCCATTCGCCCGTGATTCCACAAGGACAGGAAAGCAGCAGGCTCGCGTCGTCGCCGAACCAGGAGAGCTCTTCGCGCGTGATGGGACGCGGACCGATAACGCTCATATCTCCTTTGAGAACATTGATGAATTGCGGGAGCTCATCGAGACTCATGCGCCTCATGACGGCACCCCAGCGTGTTATCCGCGGGTCGCCGTCGACCTTGCGCTCGCTTTTCCACTGAGCCATCTGCCCGGCATTCAGGTATTTTTCAACGTTATCAGCATCGCTCACCATCGTTCGTAGTTTGTAGATGGAAAACGACCGCCCGTATTGCCCGATACGTTCTTGGGAGTACACCGGAAACGCTTTTGAGGATATCGCTGTGATGGCTAAAACTAAGGCGGTTATGGGAAGCAGAATCACGCACAACGCGACGAACACCATGCTGAACGCGATATCGAACCCGCGTTTCACCACACGGTAGCCACGCGTCCTTCTGTCTCGCGATCTACTTACCCGAGCGAAACCATCGCTTCCGATTGCGAATTGAGAGCGCGTGCCTTCTGCGTGCGCAGCATGAGCCTCTCGATATTCCACGTGCAATCGTTCGGAAGGCGAACAACCCTTAACGAATGCAGCCTCTCCAGCAAACATGATGGCTGGCAATCCGGAATCGAACGGCGCCGCTTCCGCGACGTTAGAGCGTTTTTTTGACAATTTCCAATCCGACTCTGATCGATTTAGTCCTGCCCAAGATGTGAATCTCGAGCGTCGCCAAACGCTTATGGCGATCTATCTTGCGAATCATGCCCTCGAGGCCCGCCAGCGGGCCGCTTTGCACGATCACCTTGTCGTGCTCGATAATCCCCTGCGAGATATCGATGACCCGGTGACCGACCTTCGTCAGAGCATCGATCCAAGCAACTTCGTCCATATTGAGAGGAACGAACGATCCGTTTGTGCCGAGCAGGCGCGTGAACGCCGGAACCTCGTGCAGCGCGTGCGCAACATGCTCGATGTCCTGGGAGACGACGAACAGGTAGCCGGGCGTCAGCTTCTTTTCGACCATGCGCCACTCGCGCTTATAGCTCTTTTTGACAACATAGGTCGGATAGAAGCACTCCTCGACCGAGGGAGCCCCCACCATGCGCTCGACAAGATGCTTCACGTGGCGTTCTTGACCGTTGATGGTCTGAATGACGTACATCCCCATGAGGCACCCCTTGCTTCTCATGTCGCATGGGCACGCCTACGGCCACGCCCTAGGGCCCTTGCGACAAACGGATATTCATCCTCTCTTGGACGATGTGCAACGTGCTCAAAGGCAGCGATTCCACGGTCCGCAAGATATGTAAAGCCGGTTGCCCGTCTATCGCAGCACTCGAACGCGCAGCAGGTATGGCAGGAAAACCAGCTCACAAGATATGATGCAGCAGCGGTAGCAGGCCCGCTTTGCTCGAAAACGAATGAGGGGTGAGGAGAAAACCAATGTATTACGTCATGTCATTCACACTCAAAACCGCCACTTCCATGCGCCGAAGCCGCGCGCGATTGCGGCCGCGCCTCCTCGGCGCATAAAAAACGAGCCCCTGCATCATCGCAGAGGCTCGTACGGTGAGCTTTAGATGCGGGCTGTATCCTACTTGCCCAGCAGCTCCTCGACGTCGAGGGCGATCATGAGCTCCTCGTTGGTGGGAACCACGAGGACGGTGATCGCGGAGTCCGGCGTGGAGATGACACGCGGCTCGTCGGAGCGGATCTTGTTGAGCTCGGGGTCGATCTCGACGCCCATCCACTTGAGGCGCTCGGCAACGCCGGCACGCATGGTGACGGAGTTCTCGCCGATGCCCGCGGTGAAGGCCATGGTGTCGACGCCCTCCATGGACGCGGCCATCTCGGCGAACAGCTGGGAGGTGCGATAGTAGAACATGTCCATGGCCATCTGGCAGTTGGCGTCGCCGCTGTTGGCGCCCTCCTCGATGTCACGGGAGTCGGAGGACTTGGCGGAGACGGCCAGCAGACCGGACTGCTTGTTCATCATGGTGTCGATGTCGTCGATGCTCATGCCGGCGACGCGGTTGAGGTAGAAGACGGTGGCCGGGTCGACGGTGCCGCAGCGGGTGCCCATGATCAGGCCGTCGAGCGGGGTGAGGCCCATGGTGGTGTCCATGCACTTGCCGTCCTCGATGGCGCACAGGGAGGCGCCGGAACCCAGGTGGCAGGAGACGAGCTTGTGGGTCTTGTCGCCCATCATCTCGTGCACGGTGCGCCAGATGAAGCGGTGGCTCGTGCCGTGAGCGCCGTACTTGCGCACGTGGTACTTGTCGACGACGTCACGCGGAATGGCGTAGCGCCAGGCCTTCTCGGGCATGTTGTAGTGGAACGCGGTATCCGGGACGATGACGTTGCCCAGCTCGGGGAACATCTCGCGGCAGATCTCGATGACGTCGGCCTCGGCATAGTTGTGCAGCGGCGCGAGGGGCGCGACCTCGCGGACCCAGCCGAGCGTCTCGTCGGTCACGACGGCGGACTCGGGGAAATACCAACCACCCTGAACGACGCGGTGGCCGATGCCCTCGATGGGAGCGTCGACGGTCTTCAGGATGTCGAACACGTGCTTGATAGCGGTGCGGTGATCGGGCAGCTCGACCTCGAGCTTGTCCTTCACGCCGTTCTCCTCATGACCGATGAAGGAACCGTCGATGCCGATACGCTCGCAGTTACCCTTGGCGAAAACCTCGCGCGTATCGGTGTTGAGCAGCTGGTACTTAAGGCTCGAGCTACCTGCGTTGACAACGAGAACGTTCATGGATCTCCCATCTCATCAATTCTGTTCCGCCATACATCCGACGGATAACACAACACCTTTTATCATACGCCCATTTGGGGCTTTGCGTCCAAAAAGAACCACGCCCGGGACAATTTGATTACCGAAACCGCGCTTCCCCCTTACCGAATGGTACAGAGCACAGCACACGGTGCGCAGCGAGAGCTACAGCAGGTTCTCGCCCAGATCTTTGCCGCCCAGCACGTGCATGTGGAAGTGCATGACGGTCTGACCTGCCGCAGCGCCCGTGTTCGCGATGACGCGGAAGCCGTCGTCGAGGCCCTTCGCCTTCGCGACCTCCTGGATGGCATGCGTCATGGCCGCGAGCGTCTCGGCGGGAACGCCGTCGACGATGTTGGCGTAGTGCTGCTTGGGGATGACGAGCGTGTGCACCGGCGCCTGGGGATTCAGGTCATCGAACGCCATGACCAGGTCGTCCTCGTACACGACGGTCGAGGGGATCTCGTGCGCCGCGATCTTGCAGAAGATGCAATCGTCCATGATTCGTCCTTTCTGTCGAATGACGGCCCCATTGTATAAGAGCAGATGGGTTGGTTGGGGACGGGTTCGTTTCAACCCATCGATGGGTTGAAACGAACCCGTCCCCAACCAACCCATCTAGGGTTTCCCTAGAAACTCAGGCGATCGGAGGTGTCCGCCGCCTCGCCCGCCACGAGCTTATCGGTGCCGTCGACATCCTTGAGCAGCACGCTCACCTTCTGCTCGGCGTCCTCCAGACGCGCGCGCAGGCTGCGGAGCAGCTCGACACCGCGCGTATAGCTCTCGAGCGACTCCTCGAGCTCCATATCGCCGGACTCGAGGTTGCGGATGATGAGCTCGAGCTCCGTGGAAGCCTCCTTGTAGGTCAGCTCGTCGACGTTCTTCTTGCTGGTTGCCATATCTATCTCCAATCTCGGGTCGCGCACGGGCGTGCGTCCCCGTTGTCCTTTTCCACCGAGAGGGCGCGAGCGCGCACATCTCCATCAGCGAGCCTGATGCGCAGCTCGTCATCGGGCTTGACGTCGGCGGCGCTCGTCACTACCCCGGACGGGCCGTAGGCGATTGAGTATCCGCGGGCGAGGACCTTGAGCGGCGAGAGCGCGTCGAGCGAAGCCGCCCGGGCCCCCAGCTCGGACCGCAAGTCCGACAGCAGGGCGCGCCCCTCGTTGCCCAGCCGCGACGAGGCGAGCGCAAGCTCGTGCTCGCGCACCGCAAAGCTCGACGCGGTCGCGGAAAGCCGGGGCGCCAGGCGCGCGAGCGCGGCCTCGAAGCGCTCCTGCGCATGCGCCGCAGCACCGCCCAGGCGGTCTGCGCTCTGCTCGAGGTCCGCGAGGCGACGGTCGACCATCCATGCCGGATCGCGCAGGCACGGCCGTGCGGCCGCCGCATCGAGCGCCATGGCGAGCCGGCTCATGTAGCCTCCGAATGCGCGGTCGGCGCGCTCGCGGAGCGCGGCGACATCGGAGGACGCGGCACGCACCGTGCCCGTGAGCGCCGTCACCATCCGGCGTTCGCGGGCATCGAGCACGTCGACCAGGTCGCTCATGGCAGGCGCCACCGACTCCGCCGCCGCCGTGGGCGTCGAGCAGCGCCGATCGCTCACCATGTCGCAGATCGACGTGTCGGGCTCGTGCCCGATACCGGTCACCACGGGCACCGGGCAGGATGCCACGGCGCGGGCGAGTGCCTCGTCGTTGAAGGTCATGAGGTCCTCGAACGAGCCGCCCCCGCGCACGAGCAGGATGCAGTCGGGCGCGGGATCTATGGCCGCCGCGCGCGCAAGCCCCTCGATGAGCTCGGCGGGCGCCCCGTCGCCCTGCACCTTCGCGCCGACACAGATGAGCTCCACGAGCGGGTTGCGGCGACGAAGCGTTCGCTTCACGTCGTCGATAACCGCGCCCGACAGCGAGGTGACCACCGCCACGCGCGTGCAGAACACGGGGATGCGGCGCTTGCGGGCGTCGTCGCACAGGCCCTCGAGCCTCAGCTTCTCGGCAAGTGCCGCGACCTGCTGGCGCAGCAGCCCCTCCCCCGCCAACGTGAACGACTTGGCCACGAAGCTCATGCGGCCGGTCGCCTTGTACAGGTTGAAGTTGCCCGTGAACTGGACCTGCATACCGTCGCGCAGCTCGAAGCTCCGCTTGGCGTACGATCCGCGCCAGATGATGCAATCGACCGCGCAGGCATCGTCTTTGATCTGGAAATAGCAATGGCCGCTGCGGGCGTTCGGGCCGCGGAACCCCGTGACCTCGCCGATGACCGTGAGCAGCGGAAGCGCGTCGAGCGCCGATGCCGCCATCTCCACCGCCTGCGAGACGGACAGCGCCTCGTCGCCCTCGGACGCGCCCTGGGCGCGCGGGGCGGTGCCCGTTAGATTCCATCCCGGCATGGTTCCCCCTTTCATCTGATCGATGGGTCCGCTCAACGATACCGCGCCGCGCGGACATGCTCCCCGCTCGACGCGCGCACGCTACTCAGAATCGTTTCTCGTGCGCCCGAGCAGGTAGAGCAGCTGCAGGATGGAGGTGAGCGCCGCCGCGACGTACGTGAGGGCCGCCGCGGTCAGAACCTTACGCGCCCCGCGAACATTGATCTCGCTCATGCCCGATTCGCGGATATAGGCCACAGCCCTGCGGCTCGCGTCGATCTCGACGGGCAGCGTCACCACCTGGAACAGGACCGAGAAGGCGAACAGGATGATGGCGAGCGTGGTCAGGCCCGCGATGTTCATGGCGACGCCCGCGATGAACACGATCATCCACATGCTCTGCGAGAAGTTGACCACCGGCACGAGGGCAGTGCGCACGCGCATCATGAGAAAACCGCGCTCGCGCTGCACGGCGTGGCCCGCCTCATGGCAGGCGACAGCGACGCTCGCCACCGAACCGCCCGACAGGTTGTCGTTCGAGAGGTAGAGGTTGTTGTCGCGCGGATCGTAATGGTCGGTGAGATGGCCGGCGACGCGCCTGATCCCCACCGTCGAGCAGCCGCTCTCATCGAGCATGCGGCGCGCGACGTCGGCACCGGACTCGCCGTCGCTTCTCACCTTGGACCATGTCCGGTACGTGCTGTTGATGTAGCTCTGCGTGGCAAGTCCGAGCACGAGCGAGACCACCACGAGCACCAGGTAGGACGGGTCGATACCAAAGCCGTACCCGAATCCATAGCCCATATACGGCATATTGAGCACCTTTCATAGAGCGTTTCCTTGCACCCGTTGTACCCAAACGACGCGCCCGTCGGGACCGGCGTTGAAAAAAAGGCACGGTTCGGCAGGGCGCCGGGCGCCTCATGCCGGGGTGGGCGAACACGGCCCCGTCCCAAAACGAGCTGGCTTAGAGGATCTCGACGGCGCCGTCTTTCACGGTGAGGCCGATGTTGCCGGCAAGCAGGTCGTCGAGCAGCGATCCCACGAGCTCGAAGCGCCATCCCTCGCGCAGGCGGCTGCGCGCGGGCTGTTCGATGTAGTCGAGCAGCTCGTCGCGGCTCGCGATGAACGCGGTGGCGACGCCCGAACGGTCGGACACGAGGCGCAGCAGCGCGTAGAGCAGGTCGCATACGCTCTCGGCCTCGGGGCTCGGCGCGTGCCGCGCATGGCCGGGCGTCGGCATGTTGGCGACCGGGCATCGGGCCCCGTTGGCGATCGCGGCGAGCGCCGCCTCGACATCGCGGTCGCTCAGCTGCTCGGTCCCCCGCACGCGACGGAAATCGCCCACGTCGCGCGGGGCGCGCTTGACGAGAGCCACGAGCACCTCGTCCGAGATGATCCACTTGCGCGGCACGTCGTTTTGGATCGCGCGCCGCTCGCGCCAGGCGGCGAGCTCGCGCGCGATCGCCAGCTGGCGCCGCGTGCACGCGTTGATGCGCTTGACGCGCTTGTAGGCCTGACGGGGCTCGACGACGTAGTGCGCGGCGTTTTTCAGCGGCCGCATCTCGTCTTCGACCCAGCCCATGCGGCCGAGCTTGGAAAGCCGCCGCTCGATGACCGTGTACGCCTCAATGAGGTAGCGGACGTCATCGAGGGCGTACTCGATCTGGCGCTCGGTCAGAGGACGGCACGACCAGTCGGTCAAAGACTCACTTTTGGGCAGCGTGACGCCGCAAAACGCGTGCACGAGCCCGTTGTAGGAGATCTGCACGCGCTCGCCCAGAAACGCCGCCGCGATCTGCGTATCGAAGATCGGCGTCGGCAGCACGCCCAGCGTATGGTAGAGCACCTCCATGTCCTGCGAGCACGCGTGAAAGACCTTGACGGTCTCGGGGCGCGCCAGCAGGTCGGATAGCGGCGAGAGGTCCTCGATCGCCATCGGATCGATGACCGCGCACTCGTCATGCGTCGCGACCTGCACGAGGCACAGCTTCGCATGGTAGGTCTTCTCGCGCAAAAACTCGGTATCGATGGCGACGGCGGGAACCTCCCCCGCACGTCGGCAGAACGAATCCAACTCCTCGTATGTGGAGATATACATACCTCACCCGTAGTTTGGCTCAACCTCCGCATGGAGGGTATAACGACATTCATCAACTACTATACTCGGCTTCACAAGATCGGGAAACACATGCGCTGCCTCATCATCCATAACCCAGCATCCGGCCCCAGCTCCGACGAGATCTTCGCGTTTTCCCGAGCCCTCTCGAGGGCGGGCGACGAGATCTGCATGCGCTTCATCGGCGCGGGCATGGAGGCGAGCGATGCGACCGCCGACGCCACGTCGTTCGACCGCATCGTGGTCTCGGGCGGCGACGGCACCGTATCCAACGTGCTCGACTGCCTGCGCGGAACGCACATCCCGCTGCTGGTGTTCCCCTCGGGCACGGCGAACCTGTTCTTCAACAACATCGGCAACGCGCCCGAGGCGGCCGCACTCGCCGCCGCATGCCGGCGCGGGCGCACGGCGAGCGTCGACATGGGAGAGCTGTACTGGAAAGACGAGGCGGGAGACATCCAGCGCCACGGCTTCATCATCATCGCCGGCTCGGGCTTCGACGCCGCGATCATGGAGAAGGCCGCGCCGAGCAAAAACGACATCGGCGAGATAGCCTACGCGTTCGCGGCACTCGCCACGCCCGAACCGCAGGTCGCCCACTTCACCATCGAGCACGACGGCCAGATCGACGAGCTCGACGGCATCGGCTGCATGGTGGGCAACACCGCCGTCATCCAAAACGACATCAACCTGTTCCCCGACTGCCGCATGGACGACGGCCTCATCGACATCACGGTCATCGAGCCGGCGAAGACCGTCGAGCTGCTGCCGACGCTGCTCGCCGCGGCGCTCGACCCCGCGGGCAGGGGTCTCGGCAGGCCCCAGTTCAAGATGTTCCAGGCCAAGGAGGCGCGCATCACCTGCAAGCCGTCGCTCGGCATGCAGTTCGACGGCGAGCTCATCCCCAACAACTCCGGCGTCTTCGGGGCGCGCGTGCTCCCCCGCTGCCTGGACGTCATCATCGACGACTTCTCGAAACTCAACGCGCGAAACGCCGGGTGACGCCCGGGGAGACGCCGCCGAGCAGGCGCACCGTAACATCGCGGAAATAATCCCCTGACCGGCCTTCCTTGAGGCGCTCCACTGTGCTATAGTGCAGCGCAACACGAACTACCTCGTGATTTCCTGAGTTACCGAAAGGAGCCACCAGAATGAAGACCATGAACCTCGCTCTCAACAACTGGTGGTGGCGTGATGCGATGTCGGCTGGTCGACGGTGAGTCCCTCACGCCTCCTTTGTATGTAGCGCGCAGAAGGCCTCCGGTTTGACCGGGGGCCTTTTTTCGTTCGCGCCCGCGCCGCCGCACCGTATCACGCGCCTCCACGTTCCACCCCACCTCGCACAGAACAGGATGATCACCATGGCACAGTCCCCCAAGTCCTCCCAGGCCCGCTCCGTCAACACCACCGACCACGGCAAGCTCGACATCAAGGCCCTCGTTCTTCTCGCCGTCCTGCTCGCAGCCGGCTTCATCCTCAACATGACGCTCGGCAAGGCGATCGGCGCCATGTCCGCCGGCATGATCAACCCCGAGTTCATCATCTCGGCGTTCTGCATCACCATCCTCGTCGTGCGCCCCGGCGTGCTGCAGGCCCTCGTCATCGGTCTGGTCTCCGCCGCCGTCATCCAGCTCACCACGAGCCTCCCCGGCGCGGACTTCGTGGCCGAGGGCGTGGCCGCCATGCTCATGGCGCTCATCGTCAACGCGGGCATGAAGACCGGCGCCAAGGCGATCATCCCCACCGTGGGCACCTTCGTCACCACCTTCGTCTCGGGCTTCATCTTCATGCTCATCCGCATGGCCCTCATGCAGTTCGACATGAGCATCGCCGCCGCCATGCTGCCCGTCGTCGCCCTCACGGCCGTGTTCAACGCCATCCTCGTCGGCGCCCTGTACGTGCCCATCAAGAAGGCCCTAAAGCTCAACGACTAGGACCGGGCGGCGCGCATCGCGCGTCCAACCCGACGGCCGATCGCCCCGGGTGCTGCGGCACCCGGGCATCGGAAGAAGCATCAGCTCGAACATCAATCAATCGCACCACACGCTCGCGAACGCGGAACGTGAACGACTCGCACGTCTTCCGGCTCGCTCCCTGACGCATACCCATTTCCCTTGAGAAAGGATCCCATCATGACCCAGCGCACCGTCACCGCCCGCTCCGGCGCCCTCGACATCTCCGCCCTCATCCTGCTCGCCGTGCTGCTCGCGGCAGGCCTCATCCTCAACATGACCCTCGGCAACGCGCTCGCCATGACCGGCATCAAGCCCCAGTTCATCATCGCCGCCTACGCGCTGGCGATCCTGCTCACGCGCGGCGGGTTCGCGCAGGCCGCCGTCTTCGGCCTCATCTCGGCCGCCGTCATCCAAATCAACACGTCCATCCCCGGCCTCAACTTCGCAACCGAGGTCGCCGGCGCCCTCACCATGGCGGCGCTCGTGCGCAGCGACATCCGCATCGCCGGGCGCTCCGTCACGCCGCTGGTCGCCGCCTTCGCGGCCACCCTCGTCAGCGGCGCGCTGTTCGCGGTGGCGGGCACCGTGCTTTCGGGCTTCGCCATCGAGGCCGCCCTCGTCAAGGTGCCGATCGTCGCGGGCACCGCGGTCTTCAACGCCATCGTGGTCCAGGCGCTGTATCTGCCCCTGCGCGCGGCCCGCAGGCAGTAACACTCGGGTATGATGGAGCGGGCGCCCCGTGCGCCCGCGTTTCCACGCGCCCGCGCCGGCAGGCGCACGTATCGACGGAAAGGCACTCATGTCAGCAATCATCGAGATGGAAGGCGTCTCGTTCAGTTACGGTTCGGATGCCGCCCACGCCCTCGACAACGTCTCGCTCACGGTCAACGAGGGGGACTTCATCGGCATCATCGGCCCTTCGGGCGCCGGCAAGTCGACCCTTGCCGCCTGCCTGTCAGGGGCCATCCCGCACCACTACACCGGCGAGCTGTTCGGCACCACGGTCGTCGACGGCGCCGACACCTGCGACATCACGCTGACCGACATCTCGCGCATCGTGGGATCGGTCAACCAGGACATCGACGCGCAGATGGTTGCCTCGGTCGTCGAGGACGAGCTGCTCTTCGGCCTCGAGAACTTCGGCGTGCCCCATGACGAGATCGAGGGCCGCATCGAGCGCACGCTTGCCACCGTCGGCATCTCCGAGCTGCGCCATCGCGAGATCGCCACGCTGTCGGGCGGCCAGAAGCAGAAGGTCGCCATCGCCGCGATCCTGGCCCTCGAGCCCCGCGTGCTCGTGCTCGACGAGCCCACGGCAGCGCTCGACCCGGTCAGCTCGCGCATCGTCTTCGAGACGCTCGCCGACATCAACCGCCGTCTCGGCGTCACGGTCATCGTCATCGAGCAGAAGGTCGCCCTGCTCTCCACCTACTGCAGCCGCATCCTCGTCATGGACCACGGCTCCATCGCGCTCACGGGCACGCCGCACGAGGTCTTCGGACGCAGCGGCAACCTGCGCGTCATCGGCGTCGACAGCCCGCGCACCGTCCGCATCTCCAACAGCCTCGTCCGCGACGGCCTGACCGATCGAAGCGAGCCGTGCCTCAACGTGGACGAGGCCTATGGGCTCATCCGCGACATCCTGGCCGGCGTCGAGGGCATCGCGGACACCGCGGCCGACGCTCCTGAGCCCTCGCCCCACACGCCCGCGCGGCCGCATGCGGACGGTACCGCCCCCATCCTCACCCTCGAGCACGTCGGGTTCACCTATCCCGGCGGAGGCGCCAGCGTGGAAGACCTCTCCATGACGGTCTATCCCGGGGAGCTCGTGGGTATCGTCGGCCAGAACGGCGCCGGCAAGACCACGCTCACCAAGCTGTTGAACGGCCTGCTCAAGCCGAGCGCCGGCACCGTGCGCGTCGCCGGCCTCGATACGCGCGAGACCCCGGTGTCGACCATCGCCGCCCACGTCGCCACGCTGTTCCAGAACCCCGACCGACAGATCTGCAAGAACACGGTCATCGACGAGGTCGCCTTCGGACTCGAGCTCACCGGCGTCGACGGCGCCGAGGCGCGCGAGCGGGCCCGCGCGGTCATCAAGCGCTTCGGCCTGCCCGCCACCGAGGCGCCCTTCTCGCTGTCGCGCGGTCAGCGCCAGATGGTGGCGCTCGCGGGCGTCGTGGTCATGGAGCCCGAGATCGTGCTGCTCGACGAACCCACGAGCGGCCTGGATTACCGCGAGTGCATGACCGTCATGGAGACCGTGAGCGACATGGCCGACCACGGCTGCGCCGTCATCATGGTCTGCCACGACATGGAGGTCGTCAGCGACTTCGCCGAGCGCATCGTCGTCATGGCGAACGGGCGCATCCTCGGCCGCGGCCCGGCGGCCCCCCTGTTCGCCGACCGCGCCCTCATGGACCAGGCGAGCGTCACGCCGCCGCAGGTCATCGCCCTCTCCGAACGCCTGACGCGCGACGTCTCGCCCGCGTTCTCCCACATCACCGAAGTCAGCGACATCGTGCGCACCGTAAAGGAGCTGATGGGCCGTGCTTAACGTCATCGATTACGTTCCCGGCGACACCTTGCTGCATCGCCTGAACCCCGTGACCAAGCTCGCGCTCGCCGCGGCCATCATCGCGGCGACGTTCTTGTCCGACGGCTATGCCGCGCTCGTGGGCCTGCTCGTGCTCACGCTGGCGCTCGCCGCCTATGCGGGCGTGTTCGGGAGGCTCGCGCGCCTGCTCAAGCTGCTCGTGCCCGTCGCGCTCATCATGCTCGTGCTCCAGCTCGTGTTCGTGCGCTCCGGCACCGCGCTGTTCGCCTTCGTGACCGACGAGGGCCTCATCACCGGCGGCAAGGCCTGCCTGCGCCTGCTCGGCGTGGCGCTGCCGCTCGTGCTGATGCTCATGGTCACCAAGCTCACCGACCTCGCCAACGCGTGCGTCGAGAAGCTGCACATCCCCTACAAGTACGCGTTCACGTTCACGACGGCGCTGCGCTTCGTGCCGGTGTTCTCGCAGGAGATGAACGCCATCATGGAGGCCCAGACGGCGCGCGGCGTGGAATACGACACCAACAACCCCTTCAAGAAGATGCAGCTCATGCTTCCGCTGTGCATCCCGCTGCTCATCTCGAGCGTGAGCAAGACCGACGCGACGGCCCTTGCCGCCGAGCAGCGCGGCTTCTATCTGCGCACGCGCGAGAGCAGCTACCGGCGCTACCCGTTCTCCGCGGCGGACTTCGCGGCCTTCGCCCTGTGCATCGCCCTCATCGTCCTCGGCATCGTGCTGTAGACGATCCGTCGGCGCCCGCACGCACAACCCCGCACGCACGAACAGCCCCGTTGTGTTTCAATGGGGCTGTTCGTATTGAGAGCACACGCTGCCACGACCATCTGGAGATGCGACATGCCCGAACTTGAGATTCCCGCCTTTGTGCGCCAGCAGATTGCCGAGAGCTACGGAGCGGACGAGGCGTCGCTCGTGGAGCGCGGCTTCGACGAGGCGCGCACCCGCCCGGTGACGCTGCGGGCGAACACGCTCAAGGCGCAGCCGGACGATATCGCCGACGCGCTCGATGCGGCGCGCATCGCATACCGCCGCGTCCCGTGGTACCGCGACGCATTCGTGCTCGAGGACGTGCGCGAGAAGGCCGTCTGGGATCTGGACATCTACCGAGAGGGCCGGGTGTACCTGCAGAGCCTCTCGTCCATGATGCCGCCGCTCGTTCTGGAGCCCCGCCCGGGAGCCGACATCTTGGACATGTGCGCCGCACCGGGCGGCAAGACCAGCCAGGTCGTCGCGCTGTCCGACGGCACCGCGCACATGACGGCCTGCGAGATGAACGGCCCGCGCGCCGAGAAGCTCCAGTACAACCTCGATAAGCTCGGCTGCCGCAACGTGCAGGTCATGCGCGTGGACGCCCGGCGCCTCGACAAGTTCTTCTCCTTCGACCAGATCCTCCTCGACGCCCTCTGCACCGGATCGGGCACCATCTGCTCAGGCGACGAGCGCGCCGGCAGGCGCATCACCGAGGCGCTGCTGAACAAGGTCACCCGCTCGCAGCGCGCGCTGCTCGACCGCGCGCTCGACGTGCTCAAGCCCGGCGGCACCCTCGTCTACTCGACCTGTTCCATCTTCCCCGCGGAAAACGAGGAGCAGGTCGCAGCGGCGCTCAAGCGCCATCGGGACTGCGAGGTCGCACCCGTGGAGCTCGCCGGCGCCGACGGCAAAGCCGATGCCCCGATCATGCTCCCCGGCCGCATCGAGGGCACCTGCACCATCTGCCCCTCGCGCCTGTACGAGGGATTCTTCATCGCGCGCATCACCAAGAAGGACCCGAAGAAGCGCAAGCGGTAACCGGGATGGGTTGATTGGGGACGGGGTCGTTTCAACCCATGGCAGCGAAATGCTCAGCCGTGGGTTGAAACGACCCCGTCCTGCAAAGTACCAGTACGCGTTAGCGGCTGTGCTTGCCGCGATAGGCCGTGTCGGAACGCCTCGGCGCACGGTGGACGCCCGGCGTCTGGGGGCGCGGCGAGCCCTGGCTCCTATAGGCGCGCCAGGCCTCCTCTTCCCGCCTCTGGTCTGCCCGCTCGCGCAGCTTTGTCACGATGGAATAGGCGATCGCGGCGACGATAATGGCCCCGATGCACAGCGCTATCGGCACAAGAGCTCCGGCCTCCACGTGATCACCGCCTTCCTTCCCGCCTTCTTCGGTCCCGACAAGCTTACCAAATCGTCCCTGCCGCGCCCATGCGCTCGATAAAACAACAGGAACCGCAAGGGCGTCCCATACGGGCCCAACGTAAGCAGCTTGTAAACCTGATTGGGAGGCGTGGCGCCCGGGTACAAGAGAGGCGCCGCCATACGGTCAAATCAATCGCTGACATGAATCACGAGGTTGCCATCATGAACCCGAACGATATGCATACGCCTGTGCCCGTCTCGGCCGACGTGCCCGAAAACGTCGAGGCGTCCGTGGACTTCTCCGAGATCGATATCGCGCCGGACCTCGCCGAGCCGGCACACGCCGTCACCCCGGCCGGCGTGCTCCCCATGGAGCCGGCGCCCATCGAGGGGCATCTGCGCAAGGCGGCCCTGCGCGTCCCCGAGGCCATCGAGGAGACCGGCGGCTTCACGCTGTTCGGCCGCCGCATCAAATCGATGCTCTACTCCACCGACGTCGCCGTGATACGCAACGCCAACGCCGACGCGGTCTTTGCCGTCTACCCGTTCACGGCGCAGCCCGCGATCACGCAGGCGCTGCTCACCGCCGCCGAATGCCCGGTGTTCGTGGGCGTGGGCGGCGGGACCACCCAGGGCAAGCGCTCCGTCCAGCTCGCCGCCGTCTCGGAGATGCAGGGGGCCGCCGGCGTCATCGTGAACTCGCCCGCCTCCGCCGAGCTCGTCGCCCAGATCGCCTCCATCGTGGACATCCCCGTCATCGCCACGGTCGTGCGCGCGGATGACGACGCCCACGCCAAGGTGCGGGCGGGGGCGAAGATCCTGAACATCGCCGCGGGGCGCGACACGCCGCAGGTGCTGCGCGAGCTGCGCGCGACCTACCCCAACCTGCCGCTCATAGCCCCAGGGGGCAAGACGCCCGAGACCATCCTCGAGACCATCCAGGCCGGCGCGAACGCCATCATCTGGACGCCGCCGTCGGCACAGATGCTCCAAGCGGACATGATGCAGCGCTACCGCAAGCTCGAGGGAGAGGGCGAAAACCCCGTGCCCTCGATCGACCCGGTGTCCGCAGGCGAGGTCAACCCGCTCGAGGCGCGTCCGGACATCCCCTTCCCCGACGAGGTCGTGGACCGCATGAGCGCGGAGCCGACCCGTCGCACGCCCTTCCCGCGATTCTTCTCACGCAACCGCACGCGCCGGTAGCGCCCCGTCCGCACGCGATGCCGCGCGTGGCCGCGGCCGGATTCGCACGGCGTCGCGGCGAAGGCATGCCGTTGGGCTATCATTGGTGCTTGAATGATGACCGTCCACGCTGCAACCGACCGCGTTTCCGGAGATGAACGATGCCGAGGCTATCTCAAGAGAAATCTGATGCGCGCCGCGCCGAGATCATCGACGCCTGCGAGGCGCTCTACCAGTCAGAAAGCTACCATGACATCACGATGTCGCAGGTGGCAAGCGGCGTCACGTTCGGGCGCGCCAACATCTACAACTACTTCCAGTGCAAAGACGAGATCCTGCTCGCCCTCCTGCAGCGGGAGCACGACAAGTGGACGGCAAGGCTCGATGAGCTGGCGGACGATGCCGAGAACCTGGACGACGAGCGCGTCGCCGAAGGTCTCGCGCAAAGCCTCGCTGAGCGCAAGCAGATGCTGAAGCTGCTCGCCATGAATCTTTACGACATGGAGCAGAACAGCCGTCTCGAGAAACTCGTGGAGTTCAAGCGCTCGTACGCGCGCGCCGTCGAGGCGCTGCAGCGCGTCATCACTCGCGCCAAGCCATCGTGGGACGAGGAGCGCCGCATGCGCTTCCTGTTCAGCTTCCTGCCCTTCCTGCAGGGCATCTACTCGTATGCGTTCCATTCCGAAAAGCAGCTCGATGCCATGCGCGAGGCGGGGGTCACCCCCTACGACCTGGACATCCGCACGGCGACGCGCGATCTTGTCTTGAAGCTCCTCCAAGAAGACTGACGCCGCGCCGCAGGCGGAGCCCCTTGAAGCCGAAACGCTTACCTGGGAAGCACTGATCAATTGCTTCCGCGGCGGTCTGCCCTATGGCGGGTGCCCGCGGTTTTTCGCACCGCGCCGCCCCGGCCGCGCCCTCTTCCCGGCGAAAGTGGCTAGAAATTTCTGTTTTGCTGTAAGCCGGGCCGGGATGGAGGGGTCGGAAGCCCGCCGCCGGCACCGGTTTCCCCCGGACAGCGCCCGATTCGAGGGCTTGAGGGGCCTGAAACCGGCTTCGTAACCGGCCAACAAGGTCAAGACGGCTTATCTGGACATTTCCGCAGCGCCCGGCTTACAGCAAAACAGAAATTTCTAGCCACTTTCGCCGGAAGGGATGCTCTCTGGAATGGGTTGGTTGGGGACGGGTTCGTTCCAACCCGTGGGTTGGAACGAACCCGTCCCCAACCAACCCATTTGCACAGCAAAAAAGACCCGGCCGAGCTGAAAACTCGACCGGGTCGCAAGCTAGTCGACGCGCGTGTCGCCCATGAAGAACAGGGCGACGGTGCCGGGACCGGTATGGGCGCCGATGACCGTGCCGATGTCGCAGATCTCGACCTTGCCCTTGAGCGCCGGGATCTTCTCGCCGACCAGACGGGCGACCTCCTCGGCATCCTCCAGGCAATCGGAGTGAGAAATCGTGCAGCGGCCGGTGTAGGCGGAACCGTTCTCAACGTGATCCATCATGTCGTCCACCAGGCGGACGATCGCCTTCTTCTTGGTGCGGATCTTCTCGCGCGGGATGAGCTTGCCCTCGAAGTTCACGTTCATGACCGGGCAGATCTTGAGCGCCGTGGCGATCAGCGCGCTCGTGGAGCTCACGCGGCCGCCGCGCTTCAGGCAGTCGAGATCGGACACGAAGAACCACTGGTTGACGTTCATCTTGTGGACCTCGGTCCACTCGGCGAGCTCATCGAAACCCATGCCCTCGTCGCGCTTGTCGGCCATGACCTCGACGAGCAGGCCGAACCCCGCAGAGGCGCACAGCGAATCGATGACCCGGATCTTGCGCTCGGGGTACTGCGGCGCGAGCGTCTCGGCGGCAAGGCAGGCGGAGTTGTACGTCCCGGAGATGCCCGTGGACAGCGAGACGTGCAGGATATCGAGCCCCTGCTTGAGATAGGGCTCCCAAAACGCGACGTACTCGCCCGTACCGACCTGGGAGGTCTTGGCCTGCGCACCACCTTTGAGCGTGCCGAAGAACTCCTGCGGCGTGGTGGACTGATAGATGTCGTCCGTGTAGGTCGCGCCGTTCATCTCGTAGTGGAAGCAGACGTAGCCCACGTTGCGCTCACGGTAGAACGAAAGCGGCATGTCGGCCGTCGACTCACAGGTGATCATGTAATCGCTCATGCATTCTCCTTCGCAGACACGAATCGGATACCCGCCCCATAGCATTATCGCACCTGACGCCCTTATCTCCTAGCTGGTATTGCACACGAGATGGCGTGGTATCGAAAACATGCTGCGAGGGCGCGGACGAAAAAGCCGCCGAAAGACCACGTAGGCCTTTCGGCGGCTCGGTGCGAGAGCGATCGACGCCACCTGCGGGAAGACACGCATCGCGGCAGGCGGGGCGATCGGGGCTCACGCCTCGATGTGCGACAAGTCGACGTCGAGCTTCATCTCGGGCACATGGGCGAGCTCGGACAGCGTCACGCCGTCGACGTAGTCGTCGATGGCCGCCTCGAGCCCCTGCCAGAACCTCACCGTCGAGCACAGGTCGGAGCGCACGCAGGAGCCCTCGAGCCCGTCGCAGGCGACGGGTGCCGTCGCGCCCTCCGCCGCGCGCAGAATGTCGCCGGCGCGGATCTCCTCGGCCGGCCGGGCGAGCATGTAGCCGCCGCCCTTGCCGCGCACGCTCTTGAGCAGGCCGGCGGCCATGAGCGGGCGCACGAGCTGCTCCAGATACTTGAGCGAGATGCTCTCGCGCTCGGCGACCTCGCGCAGGGCGATCTTGCCCTCCTCGTCACCGAAGGCGGCGATGTAGATCATGAGGCGCAGCGCGTAGCGGCCCTTGGACGATATGAGCATGGAGTGCCTCCGTACCCCTCGATATGCAAAAAGACGACCAGCGTCCGGTCATAATCTTAGTGAATTGCTCGGAATTAATCTTGACTCTTTTCCGGTACATCTTATCCTTATCCCGAGAGAATTCCTAGGGTTTATCCCGGGGACACACCGTCCCCTTGCATTCGAGGAAGGACACCCGATGCCACAAAGCGCACTCCTCAGCGTGAACAACCTGACCGCCTCGGTCGACGAGAAGACGATCCTGCACGCGGTCAACCTGTCTGTCAACGCGGGCGAGACCCATGTCCTCATGGGCCCCAACGGCGCCGGCAAGTCCACCATGGGCCATGTCATCATGGGCGACCCCGTCTACACCGTCAACGACGGAAGCATCACCTTCGACGGCGCCGACATCACCGAGCTCTCCTGTGACAAGCGCAGCCGCGCCGGGCTGTTCCTGTCGTTCCAGGCGCCCGTCGAGATCCCCGGCGTGCCGCTGTCGAGCTTTTTGCGCGCCACCATCGCCGGCCGTCCCGGCCTGGAGATGAAGGGCAAGGAGTTCCGCCGCCGCGTGAAGGAGCTCGCCGCCCAGCTCGACATGGACACCGCCTACCTCAACCGCGAGCTCGGCGTGGGCTTCTCCGGCGGCGAGAAGAAGAAGGTCGAGATGCTGCAGCTCCTGCTGCTCCAGCCCAAGCTCGCCATTCTCGACGAGACCGACTCGGGCCTTGACGTCGACGCGCTGTCCGTCGTCTCCCGCGGCATGGACGCCTATCGCGCGAGCTGCGACGGCTCGCTCGTCATCATCACCCACAACACGCGCATCCTCGAGCACCTCGAGGTCGACCGCGTGCACGTGATGGTGGGCGGGCGCATCGTGCGCGAGGACGATGCGAGCCTCATCCCGTGGATCGACGAGCACGGCTTCGAGTCGTTCGAGCGCGAGGCCGCCGACGCGGCAGCCGACGCGCGCTAAGGAGGCCGGCTCATGGCAAAGAAGCGTACCGAGGTCGCGGACATCGACCGCAGCCTCTACGATTTCAAGGACTCCGAGGAGGGCTTCGAGCGTCTCGACGCGGGCCTGACGCCCGAGATCGTGACCGAGATCTCCCAGCGCAAGGACGAGCCGGACTGGATGCTCGACTTCCGCCTGAAGTCCCTTGAGATCTACAACTCCATGCCGAACCCGACGTGGGGGCCCTCCATCGCGGGCCTCGACATGGACCATATCGTCACCTACGTGAAGCCCAACACCGACCAGAAGGCCGACTGGGAGTCCGTGCCCGACGACATCAAGAACACGTTCGAGCGCCTGGGCATCCCCGAGGCGGAGCGCAGCTATCTCGCCGGTGTCGGCGCCCAGTACGACTCGGAGCTCGTGTACCACAACATGCAGGACACGGCCTCCAAGATGGGCATCGTCTACTCCGGCATCGAGGAGGCGCTGCACGAGCCCCGCTGGGAGGAGATCATCCGGGACAAGTTCATGACGCTCATCCCGCCCACCGACCACAAGTTCGCGGCGCTGCACGGCGCGGTGTGGTCGGGAGGCTCGTTCGTCTACGTGCCGAAGGGCGTCAAGCTCGACTTCCCGCTGCAGAGCTACTTCCGCCTGAACGCCGCCGGCGCGGGCCAGTTCGAGCACACGCTCATCATCGTCGAGGATGATGCGGACCTGCACTTCATCGAGGGCTGCTCGGCGCCCAAGTACAACGTGGCCAACCTCCACGCCGGCGCCGTCGAGCTGTTCGTGGGCAAGCGCGCGCACCTGCGCTACTCCACGATCGAGAACTGGTCCAAGAACATGTACAACCTGAACACCAAGCGCGCCCGCTGCGACGAGGAGGGCGAGATCGAGTGGATCTCGGGCTCCTTCGGCAGCCACGTGGGCTACCTCTACCCCATGAGCATGCTGGCGGGCCGCAGGTCCAAGTCGAGCTTCACCGGCATCACGTTCGCCGGCGCCGGCCAGAACCTCGACACCGGCTGCAAGGTCGTGCTCGGCGCCCCCGAGACCACGGCGACCGTCGAGACCAAGGGCATCTCCAAGGGCGGCGGCATCCAGACCTTCCGCAGCTCGATCGTCGCCACGCCCGCGGCCGAGGGCTCTGCCGCCACGGTCTCCTGCCAGTCGCTCATGCTCGACGACGAGAGCCGCTCCGACACCATCCCCGCCATGGACATCCGCGCCAAGAACGTCGACATCGGGCATGAGGCCACCATCGGCCGCATCGGCGACGACAAGATCTTCTACCTCATGAGCCGCGGCATCTCCGAGGAGGAGGCCCGGACCATGATCGTGAACGGCTTTGCGAACCCGGTCTCCAAGGAGCTGCCGCTTGAGTACGCCGTCGAGATGAACAACCTGATCAAGCTCGAGATGGAAGGGGCGATCGGATAGTGGAGGCCCTGAAGATCAAACATGCCAGCGCCATGCCCGCCCCCACCTGGGGCTGGCTGCGCATGAACGACGCCACGATCGAGATCCCCGCCGACCTCGCGCGCGCCCGCGCCGTCACCGTGGAGGCCGACGAGGACCTCACCGAGAACCACGCGAGCTTCGAGGGCGCGGTGGCCGAGCTGCAGGAGCGCATCGACGCTGTGCGCGGCGACGCCTGCGACACGCGCGCCTGCGTGCGCGCCGTCGAGCGCGAGGCGGAGAGCCTCGACGACCTCGACACGCCGGCGCTGTCCGCCTACCAGAAGCGCGCCACGCGCGAGGAGATCGCGGGCGATGTCGCCGCCTCCTTCGAGACGGGCATCCATATCGATGTGCGCTCGTATCTGAACTTCCTCGCCGGCAGCACCGTCGTGCTCGCCACCGAGAAGGGCGAGACCGAAAGCGCCGTGGTCCGCGTCGACGGCGAGCCCGGCCACGCGGCGGGCGCCTCCGTCGACGTGGTGGCCGCCCCCGACTCCACGCTCGACGTCACCATCTCGCTCGATGGCGACGCGTCCGGCAGCAGCAAGGCCGGCCTCATCGGCTCCGAGCTACGCGTGTTCGCCGGAGCGCGCTCCCGTGTGAACGTCGTCGTCTACGTGACCGCCGACGCGCCGTTCACCGTGATCGACGATTCCGGCTACGTGCTCGACGAGGGCGCGCGCGTGAACGTCCGCCACATCGTGCTCGGCGGCGGCCGCACCTACACCGGCCTCGCCTCCGACCTGCGCGGTGACACGGCCCGCGTGGAGATCGACACCCGCTATCTCGCCTCCGGCGAGGATGCGCGCGACTTCAACTACATCATCCGCCATCGCGGCCGCAAGACCTTCTCGAACATGGACGCCAACGGCGTGCTGACGGGCACCTCCCGCAAGGTGCTGCGCGGTACGATCGACCTCGTCCACGGGTGCAAGGGCTCCGAGGGCTCCGAGCGCGAGACGGTGCTTCTGGCCAACCAGGGCGTGGACAACAAGACCGTCCCGACCATCCTGTGCGACGAGGACGACGTGGCGGGCAACCACGGCGCCACGATCGGGCACGTGCGTCCCGAGCAGCTGTTCTACCTCGGATGCCGCGGCCTTTCCCAAGAGCAGGCAGAGTCCCTGTTCGTGGCGGCGAAACTCGAGGACGCCGTCCTTTCCGCACCGACCGACGACATCCGTGAGAACGTGGTGCGCCTCGGTTCCGCCCTCATCGATGGTTTCGAGGAGGAGATCGCATGATCGATATCGACGTGAATCCCTATAAGGCGGATTTCCCGCTGCTCGCGGGCAAGCCCGACATCGCGTTTCTGGACAGCGGCGCCACCGCACAGCGTCCTGCCTGCGTGCTCGATGCGCAGCGCGCGTTCTACGAGACCATGAACGCCAACCCGCTGCGCGGCCTGTACTCGCTCTCCGTCGAGGCGACCGAGGCCATCGCCAAGGTCCGTTCGCAGATCGCCGCGCTCATCGGGGCGGTGGACGACCGCGGGAGGGCGCAGGCGAACGACATCGTGTTCAGCCGCAATGCGAGCGAGTCTTTGAACCTGGTGGCCAAGTCCTTCGCCCCGCTTGTGCTCAAGCCCGGCGACGAGGTCGCCATCACCATCATGGAGCACCACTCCAACCTCATCCCCTGGCAGCAGGCATGCGCCGCTGCCGGCGCCAAGCTCGTCTACCTCTACCCCACCCCCGAAGGCGTGCTCACCGACGAGGAGATCACCGAGAAGATCGGCCCCGCGACCAAGATCGTCGCGGCCGTGCACGTGTCGAACGTGCTGGGCGTGGTGAATCCGATCGAGAAGCTTGCCAAGGCGGGTCACGACAACGGCGCGTACCTGGTCGTCGACGCCGCGCAGTCCATCCCGCACATGCCGATCGACGTGCGCGAGCTGGGCGCGGACTTCATCGCGTTTTCCGCCCACAAGGCGTTCGGCCCCATGGGCATCGGCGTGCTGTGGGGTCGCCACGAGCTGCTCGAGCAGATGCCTCCCATGCTCACCGGCGGCGAGATGATCGAATCGGTCACCGAGCAGGGCGCCGTCTGGGCGCCGGTGCCCGAGAAGTTCGAGGCGGGCACGCAGGACGCAGCGGGCATCTACGCCACGGGCGCCGCATTCGACTACCTCGTGAACACCGTGGGCTACGACGCGGTCCGCGAGCGCGAGGGGGCGCTCATCGCCTACGCCATGGACCAGCTCAAGAGCCTGTCGTATATCCATATCATCGGCTCGCTTGATCCGGCCGACCATCACGGCGTCATCAGCTTCAACGTCGAGGGCATCCATCCGCATGACGTCTCGAGCATTCTCGACATGAGCGGCGTCTGCATCCGCGCCGGGCACCACTGCGCGCAGCCGCTGCTCGCCTGGCTGCACTGCGAGAACCTTGCGTGCTGCCGCGCCAGCTTCGCCTTCTACAACGACAAGGCGGACATCGACCGCCTCATCGCCGGCCTCAAAGCCGTCTGGTCCACCTTCCATCCGGGCGAGTAGGCCGCTTCCACCAGCATCCCAGACCGCGGCGGCGCAGGAACAGCGCCGCCGCATTCGTTCGCCAAGGAGTCTTCCATATGGGCAACCTCTATACTTCGACCTCCTTCATGGAGCACAACTCACATCCCGACTACAAATACGAGATGGACGCCCCCACCCACGAGCACGACGGCATCAACCCGAGCTGCGGCGATGAGCTCACGCTGCAGCTGCGCGTCGAGGACGGCGTCATCGAGGAGGCGAGCTTCACCGGCCACGGCTGCGCGATCTCCCAGGCATCGGCCGACATCATGGCCGACCTCATCACCGGCGAGACGGTCGAGGAGGCCAAGCGCCTCTCCGGGCTGTTTTTGGCCATGATCCGCGGCGAGGAGCTCACCGAAGAGGACTACGAGGACCTCGACGAGGCCGCGCAGCTGCGCGACATCTCCCACATGCCCGCCCGCGTGAAGTGCGCCGAGCTCGCCTGGCGCACCCTGGACGGCATGCTCGGTGACGACGAAGCGGAGTAATTGCCACGTAGGGCCAATGGGTCAATTGGGGACGGGTTCGTTCCAACCCATCGGTGGCAGTGTAAGCCGCCGATGGGTTGGAACGAACCCGTCCCCAATTGACCCCTCGCTGACGGCACCGTGGACCGCAGCCGCCTCGCTATTCATTCTGTAGGCTCGCTGTACCGCATGGCGCGAAGGCCGGCTTGCGGCTACACTGCTTTGGAGACATCGATTCAGCGGGAGGGCGCATGGCGCAAAAGCATACGGGCGACACCGACTCCAAGCGCTCTGCCGTCGTGAAAGGCGAGCCCGCCGAGGCGCGTCGAGGAAGCGCGCCTAAGCTGCACGTCGGCAGCGCTACGTCGGCCCGTGACCGCGATGCCGACCGCTCCTCCATGAAACAGGTCAGGATAACCTTCGTCTTTCTCGGCATCGTCGCCGTCATCTACGTTGCCTACCTGTTTTTCAGCGGCCAGATCGACGACTTCTTCCGCGCGCTCGCGGGCGTTGACCTCGGCTGGATCGCCACGGGCATCGTCTGCTTCCTGTGCTATTACGTTTTCGGCGTCCTCGCCTACGCTGTGCTCGCGTCGACCGACCACAACTCCCCTGTCGGCTTTCGCGACCTCATGAGCGTCGAGGCGTCCGGCGTGTTCTTCATGCGCCTCACGCCCGGAGGTGCCGGCGTCATCCCTTCGCAGATCTACCGCCTCACGCGCGCCGGCCTTTCCCTGACCGACGCCTCCGCGCTGCAGTTTGTCCGCTTCACGCTCTACGAGGCGGGCGAGGGCATCTTCGCCGCGCTTATGCTCCTGCTGTGCAGCGGATACTTCCTCGAGACCTTCTCCGACGTCAAGATCCTCGGTCTTGATGTGACCTTTATCGGCATCTTCATGTTCGCCTATAAGTTCGTGCAGGTGGGCGGCGTGCTTTTGCTCTGCCTGCTCCCCGGCCCCATCCAGAAGGTGGGCGGCATCCTGCTTAAAATCGGCCGTGCGCTGCACATCCTGAACACCGAGCGGCACGATCGCTTCAAGAATCTGCTCGACACGCAGGTGAGCACCTTCTCGAGCGCCTTTCGCGCCGCGGCGGCACATAGGCGCGCGCTGTTTGCGGCCGAGGTCATCACCCTGCTGCAGCTCGGCTGCATGTACGCTCTTCCCTATTTCGTGCTGCGCGCCTTCGGCCTCGAAGCCGACCCGATCGTGTGCCTCGCTTCCGGATCGATGGTCGAGCTCCTCGTGAACGCCATCCCGCTTCCCGGCGGCGCAGGAGGCGCGGAGGTCGGGTTCTCCTACCTGTTCGGCGGCATGTTCGGCTGGCATCTGTCCGCTGGCCTTGTAATCTGGCGCAGCGTCGAGTATCTGCTGCCGGTGCTCATCGCCGCTCCCTGCATGGGCATGCGCTCCACCTCGAACGAGAGCATCTACCGGCGTTGGACGAGAAGGTTCCGGAACATGGAGCGCGTTGCTCGCGGCCAACGTGGTTCGCTCGAACGGCCCGCCGGCATCACCTACCGCCCCAAGCGCAAGACGCCGACCGACAAGCCGGGGCAGTCGGGGAAATAAAAACGAACGCATCGCTCACCCTGCCTTCTGAAAGAGGGCACCGTGAACCAAAAGGGACAGTCTCTATTATCCTCGAGAAACGGTATGGAACGAAAAAGTACATAATGCGAGGTAGATGGGCAAATCGGTAGTACTGTTTAGTACCCTTCAGCAGGCTTCGAACGAGACAATTCTTTTCCGATTCTTTGACAAAGAATGCGGGAAACGACGAGTCTCAATCGACAAACAGCGGGGGCCGCGCTGAGCGCGGCCCCCGCCATGTCATCGGGCGGCAGACAGCTACGCCGCCTGGATGTCTCCGATTAGGACTGCAGAAGCGCCAAGATTTTATCCAGCTTGGCGTCCACCGCATGAGTATGGGCATCGATGTAAGCCAATCGGTCCCCAAGTGCTGCCGTGGTCTGGTCCTCGCCCTCTCCGTAGGTGATCGGCATGCGTGCAATCAAATTGCCCACGCCGGAAAAACAAGTCTCGTCCCAGTGCATATGGTCGAACACAAAGCGCAGCTGCGCAGCCTGCTCGTCGGTCAATTCGTCCTCCCGTCCCTCCGGCCAGCGGAGTATATAGGCGTATCCGAAGTCGTAATACTGCTTGAGGCAGATCTCCGCCCCGGACGAGTCCCCGGGACGCCTGTCCCAGTCTCCCTCCGCCCCGATGATGAGGTCGCCCCCGTACCAGATCACCGTGTGGCCCTTGCCTGCCGTCAGCAGGATGTCGCCGGGCATGAGGCTCGCCTTCTCGAAGCGGTAGCATTCCCATCCGCGCTCCACCAGCACGAATCGCTGCGTCGCCGTCGAGAAGTCCGGGTAGGAGTCGAGGGGCACCCCCTCCACGAGCGCGGCGAACTTCCGCGCCGCACCTGAGCAGTCCGTCCCGTCTTTCATTGCGGCCGAGGAATGGCTGCCGAGGATGTACCCGTGCGAATCGTTCTCCGCGTACGCCAGCATCTCCGCGAGCGCTGCCTTAATGCCCGCCATCGACACCCTCCCCGGGCACCTCGATCTCGCCGAGTAGCGCCATCACCGGTGACAGCACCGCCATCACGATGACCGTGGCGAGCGCGCGCCACTCGACATCGAAGACGACCGTGCCCATGATCAAATCGATGTTGGTCGCGATAGCCGCAAGCACGCCCTGGACAATCGTGCGCCCGAGCCTGTAGTACCACTCGTTGCTCGTCAGAAACTCCGTCATGCTCAGTCCTCCGTTCTCTTCAGGGTCTCGATCTCCGTCCGGATGACCGCCACGTCGCGTTCGAGCCGGTACGTCCGCTCGATGACGCTGTTGTGCTTCTCGACCTGCTTGGTCAGCGCCTCGATCTTCGTCTCCGTAACGGCCCGCGCCTTTGAGTTCGACACCAGCACGCCCACCAATGTGAGCGCCCCGGAGACCAGCGCCGCGACAATCGATTCCACGAGCTGCCCCCTCCGCGATTCTTAACGACGAGCAAAGCATCCCGTGCTGTCACAAAGCCCGTTTGCCGATTACCGAAACCCCCGGTTACGCGAACGGAGAGATTGATAAAGTTTATACATATGGAATAAAGGCATTAACATTTGGTAACAGAGTCGCTTTAGGAGGACGCGCCTTGATTCGAAAGAACGTGCCCACGCACCTTCCTCTCGCGGTGTTCGTTTTGGTCGTACTGAGCTTGGCGGCGCTTACGGGCTGCGGATCCGGTGACTCCGAAACCGGCTCAGCGCCCGCCGAGCCGGCGAAGCTCTACAAGACCGAGCTGGTGGGCGTCACCATCACCAACGAGTACGGCGTAGAGCTGGAGACCGTCGCCCAGGGCATAGCCGGCAACGGAAACGTCATCGACTTCTACGTGAGCTAATCATTTTGAGCCCTCGCATCCTTGTGGAGGATGCGAGGACTGCATAACGAGCTGAAATGTGAGGTGGACCATGGGTCTATTCAACTTCGGCGAGAAGGCGCGCCTGAAGAAGGAGAACGGGGCGCTGAAGAAGGAGAACAAGAGACTCAAGAAGGAGAACCAGCAGCTGAAGAACAGGCATCTCGTAAAAGATGGGATGTTCAGCGAGCTCATGTCTGACGGGTTGAGGCATGGAAGCTCCCTTGCCGGAAAGCACATGTCCGACCGGAAGAAGTATTTGAACGGGAAATAAGGCCATCAAGGCGCCGCCGTCAGGTACCCCGGCGTCCCCATGGCGTCCACCCTCATCATCGACGCCCCGTCCGCATCCTCGCTCCAGACGGTCCCGGCCCCGCCGACGAGCGATGTGCACCCGTAGAAGGTCCCCATCCCGCCGGCGCCCTCGGCCAGCGCCCAGTCCGCATCCACGAGGATCGTCTCCAGCGCGGAGCAGCCGTTGAAGGTGTGCGAGAGGTCCACGAGCGCGCCCGGGTCGAACCCGGTCAGGTCGAGTGTCTCCAACGAAGCACAGCCGGAGAAACAGTAGTCCATCGAGGTGACGCTGCCGAGGTTCCCCATGCCCTGCACCGAGGCCAGGGAGCTGCACCCGTAGAACCACCACGTCAAGCTGACGATCTCCAGCGCCGCAACGTCCGACGCGATCGTCACCAACAGGACGTCGTCCTCATACCCGTCCCAGGGCATCGCGGAAGCGCTGCGGTAGGCCGCCTGCGCGCAGAGCCGCCCGCTCGCGAGCAGCTGCCGCCCCGCCTCGGGTGCCGAGCTCGCCGTCACCACGAGCTCGCCGTCCGCGTACAGGTGTCCGTAGACCCACGTGCGCCCGTCCGCGTCCGGGTCGGTCAGGATTCCCTCCTCGCCGGTGTTGAGGTTGCCCTCGTCATCGAAGCTCCCGCAGACGTAGCCGCTGCCGCCCACCAGCCGATGGCAGAGGGAAAAGGCGCTCGCGTCCAGCCCCTCGGCCGGAATGAAGCCGTCCGACCAGATCGTCTCGAGCTCGCTGCACCCGTCGCACATCTGGCGCATGTCGGTCACGCCGGCGAGGTTCTCGAAGCCGTGGATCTCCACGATATCCGAGGAGTGGAACCAGTACCTCGTGCACGCGAGCGGCGAGCTCGCCAAGCTCTCGTCGAGGTAGACGTGTTGGACCCCGCTCAGCGAATACCGCCAGGGCACGTCCCCGAGCGCGGATATCTCACCCGGCGCCTCCCACGACTGCAGCACGTTCCCGAGCTCGCTCGTAGTCTCCGCCCGGTAGCACGCCTCGAGCATTCCGCCCTCCAGCAGCAGGACGTATACCTTCGGCTCCGCCTGCCAACAGAGTGCCAATATTGCCGCCGCCATCTCGGGCGGCGTGTAGGTCTCCGTGCCGCCCGTCTGCACCCGGATCGCGTCCGCGATCGCGTCGAAGACGCCGCTCGAGATGATGCCGGTCCCTTCCTCCGCCGCCTCCTGCAGGGGCGTCCCCGTGCCCGTCCCGTCCAGCGCCAGCACGGCGGCCGCCATCTCCGACGGCAGGTACGTCTCCGTCCCGCAGTTCTGGGCCCTAATCGCGTTGGCGATAGCGGTCAGCACCGATTTCGAGATCTTCCCAACCATCTAGAACTCCGTCCCGCTCAGGTCATCCAGCGCCGCTATAGCCTGGGCCACGTACGAGCGGGTCGCCAGCTGGCACAGGCCGACGGGGGCGCACTCCACGTAGTCCTCGTCGAAGTCGCCCTGCTCCGGGATCGTGGCTAAGCATCCCGTGTCCGGAGAGAAGACGAGGTCGCCGACCCCCAGGCGCACACCCTCGACCTCGAATGTGCCGGTCGCCGCCTCGCCGGCGGCGACGTCCAGCCCCTCGGTCAGCCCGATTCGCCGGCTCCTGATATTGGTGATGGGCTTGACGAGGTGCTGGTACTTGCCGTCGACGTTGAGGCTGGACGTGCTCGTCACGACCGCAAGCAGGGATGCAGAATCGATGACGAAGTCGCCGTTTTTGTACTTGCCGCGCGTGGCGTAAAACTCTGCCAGCGCGCCGATGTTGACGAACTCGTCGTCGATCAGGAAGATCCCCGGCGAGCGCGTCGCGTCGTCGCCGGGGGCGCCCTTCAGCCCGGAGAAGGAGAACTCGAGCGTGCGGGCGCCCGGTGTTCCGCCGAGCTCAACATCGACGGAGGGCGTCCCGGACGAGGAGTTGACGGTCGCGGTCGCGCTGACGAAGTCCGCGTCGGCGCCGGGGTCCCCCTTATCGCCCTTCGCCCCGTTCTCGATCGCCGCCGTCGTGGTTCCGTACTCGTCGGTGACGGTGATCGTCGCGCCCGTCTCCGTCTGCACGACCGAGGCGGAGGGGCTGTAGCCGTCCAGGCCGTCGAGCCCGTCCTCGCCGGGAGCGCCGGGCGCCCCGTCCTCGCCGTCGAAGTCCCCGCGTGCTGCCGCGGCACGTATCTCGGCCGCCGCAGCGCGCGCGTCGGCCGCCGCGGCGATGAGCGAGGTCACCGCCTCCTCCTCGTCCTCCGTATCGTCGTCGGCGAGCGCCATGGCCACGTCGATCACGAAGGGCATCGAGGACATGACCGACCCGTCCCCATCCACGATGGCCACCTGGGCGTCCACCGTCCCCTCGTGCGCCGCCATCGCCCGGGGCCAATAGATCCTGCAGGCCCCCAACTCGGGGTTTGTTGGCGTAAAGTCCGCCGTCCCGCGAAGTCGCGCCTCCCGATGCCGCCACAGCAGCGTCACCGCGCACCCCGTGAGGTCCACCGGGGTGCCGCCCCGCGCCACCTCGAGCGACAGCCCGCGCCCGCAGGAGTCCGCCGGAGAGGCGGTAAAGGGGCCGAGCGCCGCGTCCGCCTCGTCCCACAACGCATCCACCAGCCCGTATCCGCTCAATTCAGCCATCAGAATTCAACCTCACTCAAGTCGTCCAGCTCCGCGAAGAGCCCGTCCACATACGCCTTCGTCGCCAGAGCCGGCACGGCTCCGCCCGAGGCGGCCCCGGTCGCCGCCCGCACCTCGGCAGCCACCGCCGACACCGCCGCCGCGGCGTCCCCGGCGGCCCCGGCAGCATCCTCCACGTCTCGCACGGCATGCGCCACGTCGCTCGCCGCCGCGTGCACGGTCGGCAGGACGCTACCCAGCGTGTAGCGGGCGACGACCCCGTCGCCGATCTCCCGCTCGCGCGCCACCACCCGCAGCTCCGAGACGCGGGGCGCGGGCGGCGCCGTGTCGGTCACGGCCACCGTGTCGCCGAGCAGCACCGGCACGCGCCCCTCGAGCACCGCCGCCTCCACGGCATACGAGATGCGGGGCCGGCACGCCCGCGGGAGCTCTGCCTGCGTGAGCTCCAGCACCCGCTCGGGGTCCGTCACGCCGGAAAACACCACCTGCCCGAAGCGGTGGGCCCGCGTCCCGTCGGGCCGCGAGATGCCCCACGCGAGGCGCGCCGCCTCGTCGCCGACCCACCCGGCGCCCCCGTTGACGGAAGCGAAGCCGATCCGCTTGCGGTAGCCGCCGGTCCACGTGCCGTCCTCGCCCATGACGGCCTCGCCCGCGCCCCAGCCGTAAAGCGCCGTGTAGACCTCGTCCTCGGCCACGGTGCGCACGCAGCCCGCCATGTTCCTCCCGTAGGTGAGGCGGGCTCCGCGCCAGGCGCCCACGCGCGCCCGCAGCACCACCCCGCGCGCGGTGACGCCGGAGGCACCCACCTCCACGTAGGGGTCGGGCTCGGCGCCCCATACCTCACAGACGCGCCGAAGGGCGGAAAGCCGGTTCGCGTGGTAAATCATGCATGCCGCCGTGCTGGAGAGCCCTGTCGCGGAGGACTCCCATCCCGCCGGGGCGAGCACGGCCGACGCCGCCTCGGCCGCCGTCGCTCCCGTCAGGCGCAGCTCCTCGACGACGCCCGCGAGCAGGTCGCACAGAGACCCCTCGCAGTAGACCCCGCAGCCGCCCCCGGCGCGCTCGTCGGTGCGCACCACCACGTGCTCGCGCCAGCGCCCGTCCTCCGGGTCGCGCCAGACCAGCCGCTCGTACTTCTCCGGGGCCTCCAGGCACGCGAGCTCGAGCACGTCCTCGCCGCCGAGCTCCTCGCGGTGCCTCGCCGCGCCGCATGCGCGCAGCGTCCCCAGGCGCCGCCCGTCGCGCCCGTAGTGGTCGGCAATAAAGCCGCTCACAGCCACGCCTCCCGGAAGTAGACGACCATGTCGTGCCCGCCCGTGACGACGACCTCCGAGGTCCCGGGCGGCAGGGCGAAGAAGACGCTCCCACACGCGACGTCGGCGTCCGCCGCGACCCCGTCCACGTAGACCCGCTCCGCCGCGCAGTCGACGCGCACCGTCTCGGTCCCGTCGAGGGTATGGGCGACCTCCACCTTGTCGGCGGACCCCTCGAGCCCCAGCGTGAAGCCGTCGCCCGCCGACGCCGTGAACACAACCTCGGGCGGCGCCGGAGCCGTGCCGTCGCGCAGCACGCCGACCGAGGTTGCGCCGACCTGCCCGTGGGCCGCGCCGGATGCGCCGTACAGGTACGGGTCGAGCGCCTCGAAGACGAGCTCGCACGAGCCCTCCTCGAACAGGCTCTCCCAGAACGAGGCGTCCCTCAGCACCACGTCGTGGAAGCTGTAGACGAGCACGCCGGGGAGCCTCAGGTCCCCAGCGCCCTCGCCGAGCCAGCCCGCCATGTCGCGGCGGACCTCGAGCAGGCCGTCCGCGTCCGTGTCCTTCTCGAGGTCCAGGTAGAGCCGCACACGGATCTCACGCGTGCCCGGGACCGACGAGGTGGCCGCCATGCCAGGCCGCCCCGGCGCCACGAGCGCCACGACCGCGGGGACCGCGGGGGCAACCCGGGCCTCCGCGGTCGTGTACGGCGAGAAGTTGTGCCCGCCGAACCAGATCGAGCGGAACAGGCCGGACGTCACTGCAGCCGCCCCCGAGCGCGGCCGTACGCCGTCGCGCGGCGCTGCTCACGCTCGGACGCCGCGTCGTCGCCGAGCCGGCCCGCCGCCTCGGTGCGCCGCCATCCCTTGACCGTAGACCGCTCGTCGCGCACCGACCGGAGCTTGCCGTTCCACTTCTCAGACATGTTCACATCACATCTCCCTCGCGACGGTCAGGAGGCACCGCACCCGCCACACCGCGCGCCCGCTGCGGTCGGTGCACACCCTCTCGAGCGGGCAGGTGTCGACGCCGAGCACCCGCACCCCGTCGAGCGATTCATTCAAGTCCTCGCGCGACGCCGCCCGCAAAGCTCGCTCGCAGGCGGACGCCGCCCGCGCCGCGTCGAGGTCCTCGTCGCGCACGACGAGCACCTCGAGCTCCGCGACGCCACGCTCCTCATCGGGCTGCCGGCTCTCGCGCGTAAAGCCGCGCCACCGCACGACGACCGGCTCCGAGCAGAGGAGCGCCGACGGGGCGCACACGTACACGTCGCGCACGCCCGACGCCTTGACCACGCCGGCCACCGCGTCCACGAGGCTGATCATCCGACCTCCAACTCCCAGTGGTGCACGTGCCCGCGCACCACGCAGCAGCGCTTGACCTTCCTGACGAAAACGCTCGGCCCGTCGCCCACGAGCACGCGCGAGCCTACCGGTATCTCAAAGCACCCCAGCGAGTTGCACGCGTCGATAAAGACCGTCCCGCGCCCGCCGTCGGCGCCGCGGTGCCCGTCGTCGACCACGGCCTGCTCCCAGTCCATGCGCACGTGGCGCACGTAGCGCGAGGGCCCGAAGGTCCCGTCGCCGACGGCGGGCCACACGATCATGTCGTCGGGCAGCAGGCGACGAGGAATCGGCCTCAGAAAGCTCATCTCATCCCACCCCCGTGAAGGCGAGACCGGACCCTGCAAGCTCCGCGAGCGCCGCGTCGAGGGCCATGTCCGCGGCGGTCGTCCCGTCCGAGGTGTAGTGCGTGACGCTGAAATCCCCGATCTGGAAGCCGCCCGCGAGCCCCTCTCCGAGCTCGGCGTGCGCGTCGGCCGCCGCGCACACCGCGCGTCTCCAGGCGTCTGCCTGGCGCTCGTCCCATGCCGGGTCCGGCTCGCGCGCGAGCGTGACGCCCGCCACGAGGCGGATCGCCGCCGGCATCGCCTCGGCGAAGGCATCCGCCGGCATCGACCCGCCGTATTCGTCCAGGTAGAAGCGGTACTCGACCGCCGCCGCGCCCATCGCCCGCACCTTACGCGAACAGCGGGCGCGCCGACACGTGCACGCCGGCGAGCTTGTTGTCGAGCAGCTCGACGATGCCGTACTTGCGGTACTTCATCATGTGGGAGTCGAGGCTCTCCAGCTCGTCAGGCGAGAACACGCGGCTCGCCACGTGCTTGTCGAACTTGATGACGGCGGACTTCTCCACGACCATGAAGTTCAGGCGGCGGCTGCCCTCGGTGACCTCGTAGTTGGAGGTCATGGACCCGGAGGGATTCTCGATCACCTCGAAGGAGTCGCCGACCTGCTCATAGTAGGTCTTCCCCTCGACGGGCGCGCTGTCGGTCGACTTCTTAATGCTGTAGTAGCCGCCCGAGAAGCCGAACTCCTTGACGCCGCCCAGGCCGGTCTCGCCGGAATGCAGCTTGATCTCGTCGTAGAAGCGCCCCTGGGGCACCTCGACGACGCGGCAGAAGCGCTCCAACACGCGGTTCGAGCGGTTGGGGTTCGCCAGCGAGAAATCGTCGAGCAGGCCCTTCAGGGTCGGCGTGATGAACAGGTAGCGCGAACCGGTCGAAACCTGGTCCTCGTCCATGCGGCTCGTCACCGCGCGCAGCTCGGCGAGGATATCGGAGGCGTCCGCGTTGGTGAAGTCGTTCTCGACGACGTCCACGCCCTCGTGCCCCGCGATCGTGGCGAAGGTGAAGGCGTCGCCCTCGGGCGCCACCTGCGTGCGCTGCAGCTCGGCGCCCGCCTCGACGAAGCAGTCCAGCACGCCCGCCTCCTCGACGTCCATGGCGTCGGCGAACAGGCGCGTGCCGCGGTCGTAGTTGAAGGTCTTCGTCTCGAAGCTGTAGTTGATTGAACCGGTGATGTAGCCCTCGTTGCGCGTGTAGTCGCCGAGCCCCGTGACCTCGATCTTCGGGATCATGATCTCCTTGGCGTTGCGCCCGGCGCGCGCCATGCGGCGCGGGCTGTTCAGGCACGTCGACACCGCATGGAGCTGGTAGACCTCGTCGATGACATCCGTGTAGTTCTTGGTGGATTCGATGCTGTTCGCCATCCGTTACTCCTTGCCCTCGTCGTCCAGCCCGGCGATCTCCCGCCAGCGCTTCAGAAGCGCGCCCTCGTCCGTGGCGGCGCCCGCCGCCGGCAGCCCCGTCTTTCCCGTGGGGGCGGGCGGCGCGCCTGCCGGGCCGCTCTCGAACAGCCACGGCTCGGCGGCCTTGAGCGCCGCGATGTCCCCGTCGTGGTCCGCCAGCAGCGCACGCGCCGCCTTGACGTTGCGGGCGCCCGCGAGCGCGAGCTCGAAACCCACGCGCTCCTCGTCGCCGGCGCGCCTCAGCTCGTCCATCTCGGCGCGCAGCTTCTCTGCGCTCTCGGCGGTCTTCGCCGCCTCGGCGATGCCGCGCTCGAGCTCCGCGATCTTGGCGTCGCGCTCGGCGAGCGCGGCCTTGTACACCGCCTCGGCGTCGGGCGCGGCCTGCGCCTGCTCGGTATTGGTTTGTTGCTGTTGGTTGTCTTCCTGCTGCTCCGGCCCCTCGGCGCCGGATGCCTGCTCCTTGGTCATGAGACCCCCCATGAGTCAGGCGGGCGCGGAAAGGAGAATGGAAACGCGCCCGCATCCGAACTTGGAGCAAGGATGCGGGCGCGTCACAAAGAGCCCCGGCCGCTAGGGCTCAGCGACCGGCAGTACAATCGATGAAGAGGTGAAATCAAACGGAAGGGGCGAATCATGCCGGGAAGCGACTTCGGGTGCCGCGCGTTCGCGAGGATCCTCGCCAAGCGCAAGCCCCATTACCCCGTGTCCGACCGCTACATCGAGCTCATCCACGACTCGCCGGACAAGACCGGACGCAACGAACGAGAGCACATGGTCTCCTGGTTCGCTGCGAACGAGACGACCGGCGCGGGCGCCTATACGCGCAACGCCCCCAACAGCAGCGCGCGGCGCTGCTACGGCCGCCTGCAGAACGCAGCGTCGCTCCTCTGGATCGCCGAGGCGGTCGGCATCCCAACTGAACAGGTGGAGCGGGCATACGATGCCGCCGTCGCCGCCGGCGACCGCAGGCGGGCATGCGGGGCCATCCGCAAGGTCATCCCCTGGACGGATGTATCCGAAAGAGTGCAAAGACCGAGGTAGGTCTGCAACACTCCTCGATTGTGCGAGGACCAGAGAGTCCTGTGACGGAATAAAGAGGGGAAGCGCCTGCTAGAATAGACATTTGTGGGTCGCTTTGCCCACAACCAAGAATCACCGGTCTCGAGGCGGAAAAAAGAAACAGTGAGCAACAGACAGGACATCAAGGCGGGAAGAATCCTTGCAATGGCGGCAGGCAGTTTTGCCTGTCTTTTCATCCCCGTATTCCTCGTGGCCTTTTTCTCCCTCTCAGCCTGGTCTGACTACAGTCCAGTATGGCGCGATCCCTTATTCGCCCTAGCGATGATTGCACTTCTCGTCATCTGCCTCGTTACGTCGGCCGTCATCGAGTTCAAGACAGTCAAACGCGATAACGCGTTGGAGGATGGAAAGGAACGGTGTTCTTCGGAGCTTGCGCGCCTCGCTGCGGATGTGAGTTTTCTCGATCTGTATGCCTCTCAGGGAAAAGAAGGAGAGGAGGCGAGGGCGCGCGTGGCAGAGCTTGCCGATTTGGCAGGAGGCTGGCCGAGCGATACGACCAAGCGCATATTTGCCGATATCGATGGCAAGCGTGTGGAAGCCGCAGAGAGACACAAGCTGGAACCCGTTAACAACGAGCTTCGAGATTATCTTACCAGCGGCTACTTCGAATACGCGTTTTTCTCTTCGGACGATTTCGTGCGAAACGTATGCGAGAAAAGGCTCGACGAGATGCTCATGCAGCTGGGAGGCTTCATCGAACCCGATCTCAAAGATCAGATTGATAGAGCCTATGAAAAACGAGAGACTGGAGACAGCGTCCAGCAGGAATTCGCCATTCGAAATGAATCCCTGAACCAATCCCTCAAAGAAATCGTGGATAGCGCTGAGTATCAGCATGCCGTCTGGGACCACGATCTCAAATCCATGGCAGCCGTTCTCGAAAAGGCTCGTCCCATTTTGGAAGAACTTGGGGAGAATGCCGACAGGGAGATGGCTTCCAAGGTCTCTAAGCTCGAGCATCTCTGGAAAACTGCATCAGCACGGGAAAAACGCACGCGTCATGAGAACGAAGCGATTCTTGCCCAAGAAAGGTCTGCCCGCGAGCACATGGAAAGGGAGAGGAATCAAAGGGAGAACGAACTCGCCAAGGCCAACGCCGAACGAACTAGGCAAGCTGCGGAACTTGCGAGATTAAACACCACGAGGGCCCAAGAGGCGAAAGAGCTCGCTGAGGTATATTCCGAAAGAGACAGGCAGAAAAAGGAACTCGAGAAGGTTCTGGCAACAAAAGAGGCGCTCCACGGTGAGCTCATTTCGAAGACAGCTGCGGTCGAGAAAGCGGCAAAGCACACAAAGGAACTCGAGAAAAAAGTCCGTGAATTGCAGCAAAAAAGCGGTATCGGAACTCCGACCCACGAGGACATCGACCGCGAGATGGCGAAGCTCGATGCCATGGACGGTTGGGCATTCGAGTCGTACTGCGCCGATCTCTTCAAGGCGGCCGGCTATCAACAGGTGCAGGTGACGAGTGGGTCGGGCGATCAGGGCATAGACGTGATCGCCATCAAAAACGGCATCAAGTACGGCATCCAATGCAAGAACTACAGCCATCCCGTCGGAAACAAGGCTGTTCAGGAGGCATATGCCGGTAAGAGCTTCCATCGCTGCCACATCGCCGTGGTCTTGACCAACAACACGTTTTTGCCGAGTGCTGTCGACCTCGCCCAAAGCACTGAGGTAGTGCTTTGGGATCGCAACATGCTCAGGAAACTCGTAGGGCGATATCTATCCGTGAGCTAGGCCCCGCTCGAATTTGCGACTGGAAGGCACGAGAGATGCCCACATTCGATTACACGAACCTCCCCACGTGGTACATAGAGCAGGCAGCAAACCAGACGTACCCTGGGCTTCAGACATTCGTCCGCGATACGAACCTGACCGTCGAAGAGGCAGCAAGGTACCATGTGGGGTCCGTCATCAGGGCAGACGACTATGTCGTGGCGACCCCGCGCGTCGGCGGCATGGCGACAACGCACCGCTTCGCCATCCTGTCGAACCGCATGTACGACGCCACTGATCTCGCCGACACCGTACAAGGCGCTTCCTGCGCTCCACGCACGACCAGACGTGCACCCCGCTTCAAGGTTCTCGGGATACTGCGAGCAGGCGGCCTCACCCAGATCGTGCTATTGCACCTGTTGGACGATGAGCGCTGGCAGATCTGGCAAAACACCGAGTTCTCTGTGGATAGTGACATCATGGAGAGCGTCCGCGCCAACTTCCATGAGAAGGCGGCTGCAAAACCCATACCCGAGCTCAAGCTCCATGCTTGGATGAAGGCATGCGAAGGGGCGATCGGCTTTGCTGCCACTGGTGCCCCTTTACCCATCGGGGAGGACACAAAAGCGCGACTCGCTTCCACCTCGAGCCTCGATTTCCGCAGCATCTCCGGCCATCTCATATATATCGAGGACGGGAAGAAGGCGCTTCGCCTCAACGAGAGCGAATGGGACGAGGTCTACCCCGGGCTCATTGCATACGGCTACGTCGACCATGTGAGGGGGCTCTGCTGTGCCATCCTCGCATCCGCTCGGCTCGACACCGCAAACCAGCTGGAAGTGCGTCGCGACCTTGATGACATGTCCATCCGAATCGAGGCAGGCGCGCTGGGAGACCTGCGGTGCGCCGGTGTCATCGATGACGTGCTCGGCGAACGCGCGGAATTGGTTGAGACGATGTGCTTTCAAAAGGAGGAACCCGAGAGTGTCGAGGCGCTTCGCTCAATCAGGGCGCTCGATCCCTTTCGGCATCGCGACTATCCAGATGATGTCCGAGCTCTTCTCGTTGGTGACGGGATCGAAACGCCCGAAGCGGTCTGGTTGCGGCTCGAGATCCTAACGGAAGGAAACGACATACTCGCGCGCCTGCTTAACGAGCCCGCTCAGCGATGTGGGGTCCACACGGGAGATCTTCTGCCGCTCGCCTTCTACGACACAGACGACGATACGCTCCTCGTAGCCGTGACCCACGGGAATCGATAGCCTTCTGTATCCACCTCATATAGCATCGCGCCGCCCGTTGGGAGCCAATGTGTAACCGCCCCTTACCATGAGGTTGGCGGCAGAAGGCAGGTCGTTGCAAGGCATCTCAATTACCGATTCTGGGTAGCGACGGCGATGCAATAGTCTTCTATCAGAGGATGTAATGCAGCGCAGTTGATGTGTTTGCTCGGTGCGCAATGCTGGAGCACGTCAAAAGCACGTTTATCACGTGTTAATCTTAGGACAAATTGACCTCTAAATGACACAAGGAGATGGCCGTGGATAACGAGATAAAGCAGAAACGTTTGTCTCTCGGGCTAACGCAGAAGGAGTTCTCTGACGCCCTCGGCCTAGGAAGGAACGGCGAGCGCACCCTCAGGAGATGGGAAAATGGCGAAGCGAAGCCGAAGGAGCTCGAGCGTCGGGCGATACTGTCATTCGCTAACGATGTCCCGTTTCCAAACGTTCCAGAGGATAGCGCAAAATTCCGTTTTGTCGACCTCTTTGCGGGCATCGGGGGCATTCGCCTTCCTTTTTCCGAGCTTGGAGGGCGCTGCGTCTTCTCGAGCGAATGGGACAAGTTCGCCCAGAAGACGTACTCAATCAACTACGGAGAGGTACCCCAGGGCGACATCACTCAAATCTCCAGCGATGAGATCCCCAGCTGCGATCTGGTGATCGGAGGGTTTCCGTGTCAGCCCTTCTCGCAGGCGGGTCTAAGAAAGGGCTTCAGCGACACACGCGGCACCCTGTTCTTCGAGATCGAGCGCATCATCCGCGACAAGCGCCCGAAAGCGTTCCTGCTCGAGAACGTCAAGCAGCTGCGCGGCCATGACAAGGGGCGGACCCTTCGGGTCATCCTCGACCATATCGACCAGCTTGGTTACTCAGCTGATTATGCGGTCCTGAGGGCAGCGGATTTCGGTGTGCCCCAGAACCGCGAGCGCATATACATCGTCGGTTTCGATCGTTCGGTCTTCGGCGATGACGTCCATTTCGAGTTCCCCGTGCCGCCCAAGACCCCCACGCGCGTGGGCGACATCTTGGAGCCCGAGGTCGATGACAAGTACACAATCAGCGACAACCTCTGGGAAGGTCACCAACGCAGGAAACAAGAGCACAAAAGGAAAGGAAACGGGTTCGGCTTCACCCTGTTCAACGCGGATTCTGAGTACACGAACACCATCTCCGCCCGCTACTACAAGGACGGCTCGGAGATCCTCATCGCTCAGGAAGGGAAAAACCCGAGGAAGCTTACGCCACGCGAATGCGCGCGCCTGCAGGGCTTCCCCGAAGAGTTCATCATCCCCGTGTCGGATACCCAAGCGTACAGGCAGTTCGGCAACTCCGTCGCAGTGCCGGTGATCAGGGCGATCGCCCGCCTGATTGTGAAAAAAATGGATGCGGCTAGCGCTTAAGCAGTCTTCTGTTCACCCCGATCGGGCCTATCCAGTCCCATCGGGGTGAATTTTTGACATAGGCTTCTAGGCAAGCGGTTACATCAACGATATAGGCATCTACGTATCCCCAGCGATTCCCGTCATCGAGCTCGGGGATATTGACGTGGCCGAAGCCCCTTGCCAATCCAAAGGCGTCTCCCGGCAACAGAAACGCGTTTGCTGTTGCCGCAATGCCATACCTGTCCCGAAGAGGCTCGTCGTGGTTAAGCCTGCGCTCGATGGTGTCTTGGTAGTAAATCTGCTTGACGATGTCATGCCAACCGGGAAGAGCGATTTTCGCCTTGTAATACTTGGCATCGAGAACGAGAAGCACGGAGTCGCAGATCGTGAGGATATCCGGTCTCTGGCTCGGGTCAGTGCGGCTGGGCGCATTGGCAAGTTCACATGCCACATGCCATACCGGCTGAGGAACCAAAGAAGAATACAGCGTCGGGTCATGGTTGAAGGCCACTTGGCATGCGCGTTCCCAGATATTCTCGAAATCGAGCGACCCGAACAAAGCGACCTGCTGATCGCCGCGATCAGATGACCGGTCGCTCAAATATGCCGTGAGTAAATCAATGAGAATCAGCTCACGCTGAGAGAACGTGGAGGTCTTCTCTCGTGCGAGTGCGGCTAAAAGCTCGTTTTCGCTCCAATTCAGAGCAGCATTCTGCAGCTCCGTGGCATCTTCGATCGCGAAAAGCCATCCGAACGTCTTGACGCATTCCTTAACGACGTGGGCCTGAATCAAGCGCAGCGTATCCCTCGAGTCGACGACGCGCATCCTTACATAGGGATTCTGATACAGCACGCCGCTGCTGGAATGCAGCGGGCTCGATCTGCTGACGGTTTTCTGCCAGTTGACATTTCCGCCCGAAGCTACCGCCGTGACGGTGCGGAACCTGCTCACGAGTCCGTTGGACACGTAATCGTCTAGGATCTTCAACGCATAATAGATCTTCTGGGAGCCTAGATTTCCGTCCATGGCAGCATCCTTCGCCGCCATCAGGGGATTCTCTGCTTTGTATTTGACCATTGAGCGCATCAAGAGAAGAACGGTCCCGCGGAAGCGCTCGGGGCTCGCGGTGACGGATGAGATATCCTGTCCCTTGGGAAGGGATATGACCATCGTGTCGCCGACGAGAGCGATACCCGTGAAGGCGACCGTCGCCCCACCACTATCATGTCTCAAGGTTTTGGGACACATGGTGGCTATAGGCCCAATATGCGGATGATCGTCTGCCGTAACTCGGCTGCCGTCTTGCACGACGCGGATGTCCATGCTTACGCCTCTAGGGTATCTTCCTGGCTATCGGTTTCTTCGACAGCCGCGCCCGAGTCATCATCGGCAGCCATTGAATCAATGGTCTCGACGATCAGCAGGGGGTCCCCTTCATCAAGGGTGCGCTCGACTGCGGAAAGAGAACTGGTCTTGGGATCGAAAAACGCCGCGCGATCATTTCTGAACACATCGTCCCAGAGGTACATGACGATCTTCTTGAGTGCCTCCTTGGTGCCCCTCGTTTCGATTTCCTGTGGGGCAACAAAGAACGGTCCGACCCAGCGATCCTCGTTGATGCGGAGGCCCCTGAGCTTCTCGTTGATAGCGCCGAGGATCCTCAACAGCGGGAATGATGACCCGTTGTAGGCCACCTCGTTGTAAAGAGCGGTGTTCTTGTTGAGTTCGACTGGGATATAGGTAAAACTCCACCTGCGTTTGAATGCCGTGTCGAGATAGGTGACGCCCAGATCAGCGTTGTTCATCGTCGCTACTATGGAGAGGTTGGACGGGATGAGAAACGCGGAAGCGAGCTCGTCATGGCCGATGCTGCGAAGGTATTTTGCAAGCTCCGGCTGGGGCTTGATGGCATAGTCGCTCTCGTGCTCGCTGTTCCGGTCGAGCAGCTGGAACATATCACCGAAGACCGCAGCTGCGCTCGCTCGGTTGATCTCTTCAATGACTAGGCAGTCCTCTCGCAAGGGGTGCTCGTATGCGTCGACAACCGCGTCGACAAACGGACCCGGTACAAACCGATAATCGATCGAGGGCATTCCGGGAATGCCCGAAACCACAGCACTGGAATCGAGAATCCTCGCATCCGTCTCGACATATGCCGGTACGGGTTTGTAGCTGCCTACGAAATCGAAATATGAATACTCCGGATGAAAAACCGTACGGGTAAGCTTGGCATTCTTGTATAGCTCGTTTTCGATGAACCAGCTCTTCCCCGTGCCAGGTGCACCGTAGATCATGATGTTAGCGCCGGTTTTCAGGCGCTCGGCGGGCTCGTCGCTGATCCGTTGATTGCCATCGTCATGCGTGTGTGCGGGCTTCAGGTGGCGCGCGGCTTCACAGAGGGAGTAGTCGTCGGAGAAATCACGAACTATGGGACCGTAAATCTCTCCACTTGCCTGTGCAATACCGAGGAGGGCCAAAATCGGAGAAAAGTAGAAATCATTTTTCCGAGCGAGAGATTTACCGCCCTCCCAATAGGTGTAATCGAGCATGAATCTTAGGATGCGTTTTGCGGCAGTGGCGGCATCGCTTTCGGAAAACTCATTATATAGAGCCCGAATCTCGCCCTCAAACTCGGGAAGTAGGTGGCTGTAACTTTCGATAAGGTTTCGCAAGCCCGTCCCATCATCCGAATCCTCGCGGGCTTTATCAAACGATTTTCGGGCGCTCTCCAAGTAATCGTTAAGTCTTTTTCTGGTCGTCAGCGACAGCGAGCAATTTTGAAGGCAATTGCAAAGACAATCGTAATAGCGAAGAAGCGCCCTATAGTACGGCACCGTGTCAGGGATTTTACGGAACGGAAGTGAGGCTACGACTACGGCAGCGCCCTCGCTTCTCCAAAAGGAAACCGAGTAGCTATGGAATTCCAAGCGGACGTAGCGGGCGGTGTTGGCGTTATAACGTTGGTAGCTTTCTCTAAATGAGGAATCGATGAGGTAATCATCCTCCTCGATCAGTTGAATACTCGCTTTACTCGAATCAAAGAGCTTCCTCAGATCGGGAAAGACGTCATCGACAGATCTGCTAGAAGAGGGTGCGGAGATAGATGGAGAGCTGTCAGTCATACAATTGCCTTCCAATACGCATACTGAATTGTAGTTATTCTATTTCAAGATAAGAGGAGACGAGCCGAATCATCGGGTAACGGAGAAAGTTGGATACGAACATATTGCTGAAAGGATAAAGAAACGAAAGCCGGACACGGCAATTGTCAACCAAGCCGAAGGACGAAAAGCAGCCCAACGGTACGTATGCATTAAATCGCAAGAAACTGAAGCCCGACCAGGGACTTCGCGCGCCCCATATGCGCACGGTTGACGTCGCTGAGGCATCCCGCTCCCGCGTAAAGCAGGCGACCACGCGACAGCGGCGTATCTCAAGAGTGCATCGCCCATTCGCGTAAGACAAGCGCCGCGCAACGACCCCGTACTCGAAACACACCCGAGACCATTCCGGTGCGCCCCGTTGGCAAAAGTGAGCACAGAGAAGATGATGGGCCCATCCCGCATGCCATATGAAGCTTTTGCCCTGAAACGAGCCCGTCCATGAGCCACGAAAGGCAATCGCGAGACCGCAAAGCCGTCGACCCGTATGCCGCAACGCGAACAGTGAATGAAACCCTCACAACCGTACCCAGAACGACACCGGCCCGCACGTCCCACTTTGCGCCCGCACATCCCACGGCAAACCGCAGCGACATCCCTTCCGCATGTCCCCGCAAGCCTCCCGGCCGCCCCGCTCGTCCCCCGGCACAGCAGCGCGCTGCCCCTCGAGGGTCGACCGCATCCCGCCCGCGCCCGCCGTGCGCGCTCGGGTCGGCCGTGCCGCCCGCAGCCCCCGCGCCATGGAAGGTCAACGGGCGCGTCGGCGTCTCCGCGTCCGTCTTTGCCACGGCTCGGTGCAGCCCGCCTGCGGCGGTCTGCCCTCGCAGCGGGCAAAGCCGGCCGCTACGCCGCCGACGCGCATGCACGGGAAACTAAGGCGCGGGGCCAGCGGCCGTCACGGCCTCCTGCACCGGCGCGCACGGCGGGCGCGGGCGGGCTGCGGCTCTCACTCACTCGTCCGCACGCAGCTGTGCCGGGGGCCGGCTGAGCGGGGCGGCCGGGCAGCTCCGCATGTCACCTGCGTGCAGCCAGGGCGCCACGCCAGCGACGACACCGCCCGCAGGCAGTAGGCGCGCCGCGCCAGCGGAGACATCAGCCCGTGGGCGCCAGCCGAGACCCGCGCGCAGCAACCCGTCCCGTACAAGCGGTGGCCGCGCGCAGCAATCGCAACGCCGCGCCGAGAGCCCCACGCCATTGCAACCGAGACGCCGCGGGCGGCAGATGGCAACCCCGCGCGCTCGGGTCGCAGGCGGCACCTCATGCCCCAGCCCGCGCATCCGCGCGGGCGGCTCAGCCTTCCCGGTGCACCGCGTCCCAGCGGCGTGGTACCGTGATGGCAACAGCCAGGCACGCACGACCGGCAGAAGGAGGGGCCCATGGCAGCGGCGCATGCGAGCGCAGGCATACCGCGCGAACCCGAGCGCGCACCCATCAGGGTCGACACGCTGCACCGCATGCGCCCCGGGCGCATGCCCGAGGTGCGCCCCATACAGGTGAGGTGGCCCGACGGCCGCGCCTGGCGCGTCGAGCGCATCGTCGCCCGAGACGAGTACACCATGCCTGGCGCAGGCGGCCTCGTCGTGCGTTGGCGCGTTATCCTCGCCGGCCAGCTCAAAACCCTGTACCAGCAAGGCGACACCTGGTTCGTGCGCGCACGCAAACAGACGGGAGGAGACCGAACATGATGCCCAGGCCGGCATTCCTCGACAGCCCCTACGTGGTCGTAAAGCAGGGCCGACACGGCATCGCCTACCGCGTGTCGGACGAAGCCCCGGCGGACGAGCGCGAGCGTCTCGAGGCCGAAATCTGCGTATACGAGAAGGCGTGCCGAGCCATCCACAAGCTCATGCTCGACGACAAGTCATAGCAAAAGGGGCACCGCTCGCGCGGCGCCCCCGGAAGGAGACGTTTGTCTCTGCGTATGCGGTACGGCCCTAGTTCATGGGCAGCACGCCGGTATTAATGCCGTTGTTGAGGATGACGGCGAAGCGTCCGCGCGCGATGTTCTCCCACGGGCGGATCTCCCTGCCGTCGGCGGTTTCGTAGCCGGTGATCATACGGCTCTTGAGCGCCCAGGCGATGCTCGGGCGCGCCCACTCGGAGACCGCAGCGCCGTCGGAGCACTTCAGCAGGTATCCGTCGACCTCCTGATCGGTCATGGCGGGCTGGTCTTTGGTGAGATAGTTGGCGAGAATCGTCATCGCACGCTCGGTCGAGACCTCCTGGTCGGGGCCGAGCACGTAGCCGCGGGGCGTCTCCATTCCGTGTACCACGCCGTTCTCGAAAGCCCAGTTGACCGCAGCGGTGTAGTACTGCCCGTCCGCGACGTCGACGAGGTAGGTGTGGTTGAGGGTAGACGAGACGTCGGTGCTCGAGGCCGCCTCGGGCTCCGCGTAGCGCCACAGGATCGTGATAAGCTGGCCCGTCGTGAGTGGGTTGTCGACGCCGAACAGCCCGTTGTCGTACCCGGTGATCAGGCCCGCAGCAGCCACGGCGTACACACCGTCATAGCGCCAGTCATTCGAATCCTGCATATCCGCAAAGCATCCCGGCAGAGGAAATTCCGGAAGAGGTGCGGGGCGGTTCCCCGCTTACAAAACGAAGTCGGTTGCGTCGTCCGGTCGAGCTGTGTCCGTCCAAGCGCCGGTCTGTCCGTTGAAATACTGTAAGTGACCGGAAAAGGAGATTGGGCCGGGCCGCAGCTGATAAAGAATATCTGGACCGACCGTGAATTCATACGAATGGCTAAGGCTGCTGCTGCTAATAAACTGAAGGTTTCTCGGATCTTTGTCGTCCCAGCGAATTTGGTTGCCATACTGATCGCTAATGACGAGATCGAGGCTAAGCCCATGGGAATCCGGCCCTATCCCCCAAATATCGACCGTGAAGGTCAGGCTGTCTCCTTGGTAAACGTGGTCTTCAAAGCAGAATAGATAGAGCTGGCCATTCCAGGGGGTCGATGGCTCCCACCACGCCGCGTGAGCTGCGGCTGGAATAGCAAAAGTCGCCACAGGGGCGAAAACGCACGCGAAGAATATACGTACCATCAAATTAGCTTTTTGTAGCACGAGAGAGACTGGACCCATGGCTCCTCCAAAGACGCTCTGTCAGGCACTAGCTAAACGATACAAGAAAGCGGTATGTACAAGCACGGCTGTCCCGTACACGTTGGTGCTTTATCGACAGGAGGGCGCCGGCTTGACGCATATGGTGGATGTCTAGGCTTCATTTTCCATTTGGGACGCCTTTCGAGCCGTCTCCTCATCCTCGCCATACCACCGCATCCGGTACTCCCACGGCTGCATGAGCCCCGCCGCCACCTCGGCCATATCCTGCTTCTTCTCCGCGGCCGTGTCCTGCACGATCGAGTCGTCGAACACCACGCGCACCTCGCCCTCGTCGGGCAGCGCTTCGCCCAGGCGTCGCTTCACGGCGAGCACCGCGCGACAGATCTGCGCGATGGCGTCACCGAGTCCGTGCTCGTGCCGGCGGATCGTGCGCATGAGCGCCGACTGGTCGCTCGACACCTCCGTCGCCGTCTTCAGGCGCCCCTTCTCGTCGATGTCGAAGTAGTCGACCCCGAGCCCCGTGAGGTCGCCGAGCACCTGCAAAGCGCACCTCAGCGCCTTCTGCTGGGCATCGGTCCTCAGCGCCGGCGCGAACTCGCGAATCACGTCCTCCACGCTCTTGACCTTGCGGAACACCGTGCAGTCGCCCTTGCCAAAGGGGATCGCCACGCGCCGCCCGTCGGCCTGGTCTACGTCGAACAGCATGTCGGACAGAAACACGCGCATCTTGCCGTTATCGATCTCCGAGACCATCGCGTCGTAGCACAGATCGACCGCCTGTACCGCGTCGATGGCGTCGGCGAACACGCTCTGCCCGTACGGGCTCATGTCCACCCGCGTGTTGTCGATGGCTGGTTTGATGAGGGCGAAGGTGGGCGAGGTGCTCCCCGTGTCGAAGGCGGGGCACACCTCGCGCGGACGGATGATGTTGCCGTCCTTGTCGAAGCACACGGTATGGATCCGGTACCCGCCGCCGTCGCAAATATCGATAACATCAGTGTCGAGCGGGTTATCCGCGCTTCGCAGGTGCATCTGGAGCTGGTCGACGATCGCCCCGCGCCACACCGCCCGCGTCACGAACGCGCACTCGGTCACACCGTCCTCATCCCACGTGAGCGGCACCACCATCCGCGCGTCGTAGTGCCGCACGCGCACCTCGCGCGTATCCACGTCCACCCACAGGGCGAAGGCCCCAGTGCCCAGTCCGAACGCGCGCACCACTGCATCCTGCGCCGCGGCCAGAAAGCCGGTGCGGCCCATCCATGAAGTCAGCCAGTCCGTGCACGTCTGCTCCTCGCACGCCACCGCCGTCTTGTCGGTCAGCAGCAGCGACCCCCACTCACGGCACACGCGCATCGCGGGGTGAATCGACCGCCGGTGCACCTCGTACAGCCGCCCGGCCCCGTCAACATCCCGGTAGTCGTAAAAGTCACCCGTGGCGCGCATCCAAGCGTCCCACGAGCGAATGTACCCCTCCATATCCTCCAGCGGCAGCCGAAACCCCAGCCCCCGAAGATACTCCCGCACATGTTCCGGCACCCAAGCGCGCGCATCATCCATACGAAGCTCCTCCCACATCAGGCAATCTCAATACCCCCATGGAACAAGCCCGTCACAATAACTGAGCTCCCGCACATCTCTATCCTCGTACAGGCGTTTTTGCACAAGGTGAGCCGGCAATCACACGGCGCTACCGCACACATCCCACAACCGGCAGCCCCCACCGCGCGCCCACTAGGCACGGGCCCACAGGCCACCACCGCAACCCGCCCGGCTTACCTACCCAGGTCCACCGCAGGGCTAAACGCCCTGCGGAGCGGGTCTCGGCTCGCCTTAGACGTTTCCGCCCCGCTATCCCCGCAGCACGTCCTCCATCATGGCGTAGCGAACCGCGTCGATGGAGTGGTCCCCGCCGTCGGGGATCTCGTCGGTCCACGTCCCGTCGCGCTCGCGCCGGTACTCCTTCATGCGGAACTCCTCGAGCGTGAGCGGGCACGCGGCGGGATCTATCACGATCTCCCGCAGCCCCGCAAGCCACTCGTAGGAAAGACGCCGCATGCGCGCCTTGCGCGCCGGCCGCGCCCGTATGCCCAGATCGCGCCGGTAGGTCGCCATCTGCACCTTGCCGTCGGGCGTGTCGTCGCACCAAACCGGCTCGTCATGCAGGTACGCCTGCTCGCCGGGAGCGTCTGAGAAGGTCAGCACCTCCTGCACGAGCCGCCCGGTCTCCTCGGGCGTCATGCGCGTCGCGGAGCGCTCGCCCACGATGAGCAGCCTGCGCTCGGCCGGCTCCCACGCGCAACGCACGCACCGCCAGGGGTCGGGCCACCAGCCCCAGTCGAGGCCCACGCGCACGCGCCCCGCGGCCGCACGAGCGAGCCCGATCCGCTCGGCGACCACGTTGCCGAAGATCGCGCCGCCCGTGCCGGTCACCTCGCCCAGGTACTCCCACCGCCACGCCGTCTCGTCGACACCGCGCAGGTACTCCGCCTCCTCGATGAAGGGCGCGCCGATCCAGTCGGGGTGGCTCTCCAGCACGTCGAGGTAGGACGAGCCGCGCACGAGCGTGTCGGCGCGCCTGAGCCGCTCGTCTCGCTCCACGTTGACCCAGCTAGCAGCCGAGCGGGGCGGGTTGTACGAATAGAAGACCCAGAAGTCGCTGCCGCCGCGCCGCAGGGAGTTGAGAATGGAGCGCACCGCCTCTATGCCGTCGAACTGGTCGAGCTCCTCCAGCCAGATGACCGCCGCGTACCCGCGCGGGAACTTCGTGCCCTTGAGCTTCAGCGGGTCGTCGGCGCCGCGGAAGACGATGCGCTGGCCCGTGGGCAGGTAGACGACCTCCATCGGCGAGACGCGCGCCCGGAACCACTCGATGAGCCCCAGCGCGTCGATGGCCCAGAGCACCTGCTGGTACACGGAGTCGCGGAGCGTGTTGGAGAACCTGCGCACCACCACCGCGTTCGCCTCGGGGTTGGCGAGGATGAGCAGCACGATGCACACGCTGATGAAGCTCGACTTGGTCGACCCTCGGCCCCCGTGCAGCCAGTAGTGCGTGTGCCCGTGGGCCATGATGTCGCCGAGGACATCATGAAAGCGCGGGATCACGAGCGCCGACGCGTCAACCATCGGCACGCCCGCCCTCGGGCAGCGTGCCCGCCTCGACGAGCGGCAGCCGCTCCTGCACGGGCTGCACGGCCACCCCGAGCACGATCTGCGGCGCCGCGTCCGCCTTGCCGTCGTCGCGCTGGCGCTCCGCCTTGCCGTACTCGTCGGGGTACTTGCGCTCGAGCAGCCAAGCGGCGGCCGTCCAGTACTGGTTGCGCGCGAGCGCCGCCGCGCGGATCGTGTTGAGCAGCTGCCGCTTGAACGCCGATTCTTCCTTTTTTAGCCCCTCGCTTAACGCGCGCTGCAGCTCGCCGCGTGGCCGCCCGATCCAGCGGTAGAAGGTAGACTCATGAATACCCAACGCACTGATAATATCACCGTTGGATAGGCCGTCTGCTTTGAGGCGAATCGCCTCATCCACCATCTCTCGAGTCAGCTTCGGCCGCCTCGCCACGTGAATCACCCCCGTAAAGCCGATAAGTTTATCTGGGACTAATACTCAAGACTTGTCACAAGGGGATCTGCGTACCGGCAACGTTCTATATCATTCTCAAGCCAATTGCACGCCATAATCTGGTCGATTGGCATGTAGCGAGGTGCTGATGTATTGCAGCGATGGGCCTATGAACAGCTTTTGAGTGCAATAAAGATTATTAGTGCGACGATGACGAGCAGCGCGCAGCCTCCAAGCGCGGACCCGTCCGATTCACCCTTCGAATGAGCTTGCGTATAGTAGCGCTCTCTATATTCCTGTAGGAGGGGGACTAACCGATCCTGATCTTCGTCAAGCCCTTCTTTTTCTGTCTTGAATTTGTCGGGTGGCAAGGTATAGAGAATCTTTTCCATATGATAAGAATTTGCTGCTATTTCGCGAATTTGTCTTATCAAAGGGCGTTCAGATTCATCGAAATCATCGAAACCAGCATATCGATACATGAGGAACGATATGAATCTGTCTCGCTCCCCACCATCATCGAAAAGTCTATCAACGGCCCTGGACAAGGTCAGGCAGCTCCAAATTTGCATTTCGTAATCTGACACTTGCACAGAATCAGCGAATTCGGGATAGCCTTTTTTGATTACATCAATCCTGCCGCGATCATAAAGCTGGGCGCGATGCTTCGCATCTTCCCTTTCTGAAAAGTCATTGGAATGCTCGGCAATATAAAGATCTTTAACGTAGTCATCGCGTGTGTATGACATAGCGAATCACCGACCTCAATAGTTCATTTCACATAAGAAGTTGATATCGCAATAATTTTAGACCCCCATTACAACCGCGTCAATTATGAATAAAGATGCGCGTGCCATGATTTCATTCCCATGCAAGTGAATGAGGTTGTTTCACGGTGACTTTTTCTTGCGTCGCATCACAAAAGAGGGAGAGGGCCCAGGCACCGGTGGACTGTCCCCCGGTAGGAATCCCTCTCCCCGCAGCGAGGCCGTGTCCCATCGTTTTCCGTCGGGGCGTGCCCCGCCCGGAACCACACCCTTGAGCATTTCGCCCAGGAGTGGAGCCTCTGTCCTCATCCTATCATCTATCGAATAAAGGCAGGATTCCGCCAAGTTCAGCGTTGGATATCTGTAAGGCAGCCTCAATTTACTGCAATTTACCGTTTTCCATTATTTCAGATTCATAAGGCATTAATCTCTATGTGTATCGCGGCAACCTGAAAGGAGCGGAGCTATGGGCGTCAAGGAATGCAGAGCCTACATCGAAAACTATCTGGCGGAATACGGGCAACCTCCGGGCTCATGGCCGGTCGCCATCATGGCGGAGGATCTCGAGCGCCGGCTCGGGGACGTGGGCCCCGGGGGGATGAGACCGACGGAGGCGGCGGACTTCTTCAATCGCTGGAACGGCAAGGTCATGAACGGGAGGGGCGAGCTTGTAGACTACACCCGGTTCCTCACCTACGCGGACTCCGGCATCATGGCCGCCATCGCCGACGGTGGCCTCACGGGTAATCAGGAGGTCTTCGAGTGCTACTCCTCCCTGCACAGAGGCTGCTTCGGCGTGGAATTCCCTCTATGGGATGACCTCCTATAAGGAAAGGACGGGGCATGGGCGGAATCTAGCCCATGCCCCCGTTCTTTCAGATTGTTCGACAAGGCAAGGGGGCTGGATCTGCATCCAGCCCCCTTGCTTATGCTCATCGCCCTCGTTTCCCCTTCAAACCGTACTCCCGGCACAATCTCGAGTTTCGTTGCCTGAGCCGAGCCCACTCGCGCTTTGCGGCCTCCAACTCGGGGCCTTCCTCGCAGCCCTTGGCTTCCAACTCCAGCAGTTCGTTGAAAGCCGCCTCCTCCGCAACGTGCATCTCGAGCGTGCATCTCGCGCACATGCCCGACTGCCGATTAAGGTGCACCCCGATCGCCCCGCACATCGGACAGACCTCGAGCTTGCGCAGGCTGCACCGTATCCTGCTCGCGTGCACCTCGATGGAACGCCTAGAACGCTCCACGCCGAACCGCCGCTTCATCTCAGCTTGGACCGCATCGACGCCCAAGTGCCCCATTTCGCGCAGCAGCTCTTCCTGGCCAGTCGTCCACGAGCTCACGGCCGCTCACCGCCCGTCAAGCCGGGCATACCGCCCGCGACCTGCGCGGACGCGCCCCGTCTCAACGTCTTGACCATCTGCGCGACAACATCCCTCGCGCCCGCCCGCGCGCGTGCGCGCCCGCGCGATACCCCTCTATCTCTATCTATATATGAGACAGAAAGACAGTAAGAGAAGAAAAGGGCCACCACCAGCTCCTGCGCCTGTCTCAACATGCGTCTCAGCATGGCTCGACACCTCCCTCCGTCATGACATCCCGGTAGCTGCCGGAAGTCCTCTCGAGCAGCCCCTCGAGCGCGGGACCGTCGATGCAGACGCAGTACACCCTCGCGCCACCGTCGAAGCGCCTCTGCCGTGTGAAGCCCCGCCCGGATCCGAGCACGAGCACGCCCTCGTCCGCCATGCGCCGCAGCGTCTTCTGGCGGTCGAAGCCCGCATCGGCGAGCGCTTTATCGAGCACGGAGGAGAAGACCCACCACAGCGAGCCGGGCCGGTCGGACAGATCTTCACGCAGCCCCCAGCGCTCCAAGCGGTCGTCCTCCACATAGCGTGCGAAATGGACGGAGCCGCGCACGAGCCACTCGGAGATGAACTGGATCGCCTTGATGTCCGTGTCCGCGGCACCACCCGTCGCGTGCGCGAGCACCCAGGCGGCCAAGCGCATCGCGTCGTTGAGGCACTCGCCCCAGTCCTCGTGCGTGCGGAAGACGTAGTAGGAAGCGAGGGCGTCGGCGAAGGCGAGCAGGGCCGAGTTGTCTGCCTGCGGGTGTCCGCCGGAGCCCTCCGCAATCGTGTCGCGCACGCGGGCGAACTGGCTCTGGTAGAACTCCTCGCTGTTGCGTCGCAGCGCCGCGATGTAGACGCGCCCGGCAGTGCCGTGCTGGGCGGCAACGAGGCGGTGCATGGCCTGCGCCTCCCTCACGTCGCCGAACGGCTCGGCGGAAAGCTCGAGCGTGCGGTTTGCAGCGCCCTGCTGGGTCGACTCGCCGACGATCGGTATCTCGCCCGTCGCGATGGTCAGCGACCGCCAGCTGCCGCTCCTCATCATCGACCGGTCCGAGCTGAGCGCGCCGCGCTCGTGCCCAAGCGACAGGCTATAGAGCAAATCCTCAACGATCTGCCGCTTGCCCGCCTGGCCGCCCGGGGCGCCCTTGGCCTGCAGCTCGTCGACGATGAGCGGGATGTCGTGCAGCAGCGCCGCTCCGCGCACAATGCTCTTAGGTGTGTCGGCAAAGGTGCGGAAGTAACCGTCCGCCCCCTCGGTGGGATCTCCCCACACGGACCCCGCGGCCTTCAGCGTCGGCGTCTTGCCGGAGCGGCTGCGACCCCACAGGTAGACGATGAACGGCTGGACGTGCAGCAAAGAGACCAACGGGCTCGCGAAGCTCGCCGCAAGAACCGCACGGAAGCACGGGGACGTCTCGCGTGCTTGGGCGATACCCGCCACCCATTTCTCGAGCGTGCCGGCGGACTCAAAGAAGGGCCGCACCTTGGGCAGCGCGTCGGGGGACGGATCCAACCTCACACCGTCAATGCCCGCGTCATACGGCATGAAGGCCCCAAGCGGCGACTCGGCCCACCCGAGATGCGTCACGCTGCGGCTGCGAGGCCGCTTGGCGCCGAGCCTGCGCTCGCAGTCTGTCAGGTATCTGACGACGTCTTTGGCGTTAGTCGACGAGACGTTCGCGCCCAGCGGAGCTAAAGCTCCCACGATCCTGCTCTGGTTGAGCAGGCTCTCGCGGTCGAGCGCCCGCTCGCGCACGCCCGCCGGCGTCGCCACGCGCACGAGCGCCCGCACGTCGCCGGTGTCGACATCTATCAGGTCGCACGCGACCCACGGCGCCGTGGCGGTGACCATGTAGCGCTCGTTGCCGTCCCTGTCGACGGCCCAGAGCGCCCCGTCGCCGTCGGCGCGCCAACCCTCTACGGAGGGCGCGGCATCGGCGACGAAAGGCGGTTTCTCGGGTAGGGATGACCCCTCGTCAGCTGTGTGCACGGTAGAAGTCGAACATATGTTCTTTTCTAAAGACGGCGCGCTCCTATGGATCGCCTTACTGCGCGGCGTGTACACTTCCGTGCATCCTTGGATAGCGCGCTCGATGGTCTGTGCGCCGTATGTGGTCCCGCCGCGCCGGCTGTCCCACTTGTCCCGCATAAGGCCGCTTCGTCTGAAGATCCGATCCATGCGGTCGGCATCGCGCCCGCACCAGAAGGCCAGGTGGCTGCACAGAGCCATGTCAGCTGCCGAGCGGTCGCCGCCCTGGGCGGAGACGTCGCCGGCCATGAGCGCGCGGATGGCCTCGCCGCTCCTCGACGCGTACATGCGCTCGATGAGCTCGCCGTCGTCCATGCTCTCGCCGTCTTCGCGAACGACTTCCGTCAGAGCCGGCTGAGCCGCACGCTCCGGCTCGATCCACGTGCGGTACGCCCGCTCGATCACCTCGGGATTCGCGCGGATCTCGCCGCGCCCCTCGAAGACCTGACCGGTGACCGTGAAATAGCGGTCGTGGTCGTACAGCTCAACGACGCGCCCACCGGGCTGCCCCTTGCGCGACCTCTGCGCCCAGTCGGGCTTGGACCCGCGGAAAATCAGGTGCAGTCCGTCTCCCGACGGGGAAACCTCGGTGTAGGTGCCCGCCTGCTCGACAACCCACCGGTACTCAGGGTCAAGCATCCCGTCGGTCAGCACATGGTCCAAATCAAGACCCGTATAAGCGCGATCAGGACAGAAAACGAAACCGATACCGTCGCAGCGCCATCTGCCGACCGCGGCCAATGCCTCCTCAAACGACGCCCATGTAGACGGGTCCGTGCTCTTGGCCATGCGCCCGGTCCGCGCGTCCACCGGCAATTTCGTCGTCTTGCCGCCCCTGGTCTCGCGCCTCCAGCACACCCAGCGCCTCTCCGCCCGCAGCTCAGCGGGCACGGAGGAATAGTCCCTGCCCATCTCACGCCTCCTGGGCCGCGAGCGCCCCGTACGCGTTGGCGAAGATGGTATCGCGGCATATGACCCACTTGCCGCTCACCTTGTCCGCGGGAATCTTGCCCGCACGCGCGGCGCGGCGAATCACCGCCGCATTGCCGCCGACGAGGTCCGCCACCTCCTCGGGCGTCAGGAAAAGCGGGATCTGGTCGTACCTTGCCGTCGCGTTCTCTGCCTTCATGTGCCGTCTCCTTCCGGTCGTTCACCTATCGAGCCGAATCGGTTCGTTTCGGGAGATAGCGTATCATATTTATTTATGTCTAATTTTAAGGTGAGTCAAATTATGACCGATTTAGTGCTATTGTCGGTATAACAAGTCATATTCTGTTCTATAATGGTACGAGAGGTGACATATCGTCCCGTAGGGCGTCTCCACAAGGCGTCCACAACTCGGAGAGGAGGACCGCATGGAGACATCGCTGGAGAGACTGAGGGTGCGGGCTGGGTACCGCAGTGGGGCCGCGCTCGCCGCCGCGCTCGGGGTGAGCGCGGTGACGTACAACAGGTACGAGAGGGACCCGGCCGGCATTCCCACCAAGTCGGCGTGCGCGCTCGCCGACCTCCTCGGCTGCTCTGTCGACGAGGTGCTGGGCAGGCGGGCGCCCGCGGCTTCGCAGGGGCCCGTCCAGGCCGCCTACGACGCGCTCAGCCCCGAGTCGCGCTCACTCGTCGACAGCTTCCTCGAGACGCTCGCCGCGGCCGACGCCCAGCGAAAGACCGGCGCGAACCTGACGCTGCGCGCCCACGCGCTCGGCCTGTACGAGGCCTATATCGAGGACTACGAGAACTCACGCGGCCTGTTCGACGGCCCCGGCGGCCGCGAGGGCTTCCGCGCCTACGCGGAGGGCAGGCTGGCTGAGCGCCGCGAGCGCGAGACGGAGGCGTCTTACCGCGGCGCGCTGGCGCGCCTCGACGCCGCGGTATCCACCGGCGATGTCGAGAAGGAGGACATCGCGGAGGAGATCGAGCGCCTGCGCGCCGAGTCGGTCGCCGACCTCGAGCGCGAGGACGGGGAGGTCCTGGAGCGCCTCATGTCCATCTACGACGGCGAGCACGCCGCCGGGTAGCCAGAAAGCGGCCCGCGCGGGACGGCCATCCCGCGCGGGCCCGAGCGTCCGATCAAGCAGCACACAAGAAGGGACGGTTCAATTATGGCAAAGAAGGCACACGGCGGGAAAGACGAGAAGTCGGGTGAGAAGTCACCGAAGAAGGTCGTCCTCAAGAGCGGGTACCCCGGGATCTACCGCCTGGAGGACAAGGACAACAGCAAGTGCCGGAAGTGGCGGCTCGTCGCCTTCCTCCCGTACGACAGGAAGAGGAAGGTCTACCCTCAGCGCAGCAAGACGGTCGAGAATATGACCCTCACCGAGGCGCGGGGGGAGCACGAGAGGTTCAAGGCCGAGCTCGCCTGCTCGAAGCGCGTGGAGAAGAGCGACAAGACCCTCGCCGAGTACGCCAAGCGGTTCTGCGACGAGCGCGAGGCCTCCGGCGCCTTCGCAGAGCAGACCATCGACGCCGACCGGATACACGCGAGGCAGATCTGCCACCTCATCGGCGACCTTCCCGTGCAGGAAATCGACGCCGCCGTGCTCGCCCAGGCCTACCTCGACCTGCGCCACGGCAAGTCGCTCTCGGGAAAAGAGCTCTCCGGCACGACGGTCGGCAACATCCATGCCTTCGTTGACCTCCTGATGGGCCATGCGGTGAAGCATGGCCTCATCGCGAAGAATCCCTGCGACGAGATCGAGACTCCCCGGCGCGACACGAAGGAGAAGCGCGCCCTCAGCGAGGCGGAGCTCCAGGACTTCATCTCCAGACTCGACCCCGCCCGGAGCATGGACTGCGCCGTCTTGCTCGCGGCCTCGCTCGGCCTCAGGCGGGCAGAGATCGTCGGCCTCTCTTGGGGAGATATCGACTTCGCCCAGGGCACGGTCGAGATCAAGAGGTCCTACAACTCGCATAGGCATCTCGTGAAGACCAAGACCGAGGCCGGGCGCCGCACCCTGCCGCTCTCCGATTTCGCCGCGCACGCCCTGCGCGCACGGTATCAGGCGGCCGGTGCAACCGGTGAGGACGATCCCGTGATCGAGAACTACCTCGGCAAGCGCGCGAGCGCCGCCGCGCTCAGCTCCTGGTGGTCGAAGAACCGTGAGCGCCTCGGGGTGGACGGCCTCACCCTGCACGAGCTGAGGCACACCTTCCTGTCGATCCTCGCCGGCCGCGGCGTCCACCCCGCCGTCATGCAGCGCCTCGCCGGGCACACCGACCCGACCCTGACCCTCGGCATCTATACACATGCTAACCTCGACACGCGCCGGGCCGCCATGCAGCTCGTCGACGCCGTCTACGAGGTCGAGCCCGTGGATGAGGTGTCGCGCGCGGTCGAGGACGCCAAGGGCGCCCTCGATGCCGTCATCGCCACCTTCGGAGACGTGATCCCGGCGGCCGAGGCCGATTCGCTCGTCAAGCTCATCGAGGCGCGGAAGGTCCTCGACTCGATGGGCGCGCCCCGCCCCGCACTCGAGGTCGTGGGCTCCGCGGCGTAGCGCCGGAGAATTCTTTGCCCGTTCTTTACCCTGATATAGAATTATCGGCAGGTCCCGAGCAATCAAGCCCGTGACCTGCCTTTTTCATGTCCTGTAAAAGATGTCTATCTCAGAGACAATAGAGACAGTCCCTTTTTTGGCAGGGCAGAAGCCCCATATGCACAGCTCGTAGATTACTTATAAAACGAAATATCGCCATGAAAATACTCACGCCAACGTCGGCAGATGTACCCGTAATTAACCATGATGAAATCCATGACATCGGCGAGTTCGCGCTTGGTCAATCTGCTTCCGTTGCTCGCGAGTACGCAGCCGCCGTTTCGCGTGAGCCAAATCTTCGTGGCATTCGGCGACGGGCGTCCCTTAGCGACATGTACGTGAATAGGCTCACCGTTCTCGCCTGTCCAGAAGAAAATGGCAAACCCCTGGAAAAGAAACAACCTAGGCATAATTCTTAGAAGCTTCCCGCGCAAGCCGAAGGATGAGCGGCGCGTTGTTGTGGACAAACGTATCGAGATACGCCATGTCATCATCGGTAAAGCCCTCGATATCCGACCACTCGAACGCCGGGAGCGCACAACGGGCGCTATCGAAGCCCAGCTCAATAGGGCGCTCGATCGAGACCTCGACGACTCCGTCGTCCAAAACGTTGGAATAAGCTACCTGTGTCCCGTCCTCAAGCTCAGCATAGTCGTAAAACATGATGCACCTCCTAACGATTCAAAGTATATCTCGTATTACCCCATGCCCGTCGCTCTTACAGCCCATCCGAAATACCTTTTCCGCCTTTCATTACCAAACATAACGCAGCCATAATGGACCAAGGGGTCCTCTGCATCCCCTCTCCATCTGTGGCAACCTGGCGGCAACCGATGAACGCGCACTAGAGCACGAACCCCATGACGGCACCGAGCAACGTGGCGACCCAGGGGGTCGTGAAGTCGCCCATATAGAGCATGGGCGCTAGAAACAGCCCGCTTATCGTCGACGACGGAAACAGCAGCACCGTTGCCCACATGAGAACATGCAACGCAAGCGCCGCGATGTTGACCACCTTCACGAGACGAATGACGCGCTTGCTCTCCCCCACGTTGTTGAACAGCGATCCCACGAGCAGCGCCGACGAATAGCAAAACGCAGGCCATGCGACCAGTGAATGCAGCGCCGCCGGAAATGTCCGGTAATGCATGGCGGCCCAGTCAGCGAGCACCATCCAGTACAGCACGATGTAGGCAAGCGATGCGGCGGTCACGACGGCGGCGATGATGAGGATGCGCTTCATGGCTCCTCCCCGGCTCGGATAGCCTCATTCTACCCACGGGCGCACTCCGCGATAAGCGGCCCCCTCCGCGATGTCCCCGCCCATGAAAAAGGGCCGTCCGAAGACGGCCCCGCATGCAAGCTGCAACACGTTTTGCTACATGACCACCGGCGTCACGACGTTGTCGTCGGCGTCGAACTCGAGCGGCGCGGGCTCGTCGAGCGCCTCCACGCCGGGATACTTGCCCGCCTTGACGTCCTCGTAGTAGGCGGCAGACAGCATGATCTGCCCGATGTGCAGGCTGTTGGCGATGCGCACCATGCGGACCGGCTTGCCCTCGATGCCGTTGCAGGTGCGGATGCACAGCTGGATGGCCTCCTTGTCGGTGGCGACCACGCACGGAATGCACGCGCTCTTGAGCACCGTCGAGGTCAGGCAGTTGGGATACATGGCCTCGATGTCCATCACGTCGAAGATCTTGGAGGTGATGGCGCTCGCCAGGCCGACACCCAGCGCGTTGCCGTGGCTGATCTCGGAAAGGTTCAGAAACGCCGTGCGCTGGACCTGGATGCCGCCGTGCGCGAAGTCGGTCGAGAACGTGCCGGTGATGTTGGGGTCGACGCCCGTGCCGGAATAGTTCTTGCCGATCTCATCGACCACGAGCACGTCGCCCTCGCCCACGATGAGCGACGGCATGTTGGCCTTGGCGACCTCGAGCAGCTCCGCCTCGCGCTCGAGGATGTTCTCGGGCAGAATCGCCTCGATCATGGCCGTCTCGTCGTAGGCGTTCTCGATGCACGGAATGGCGAACAGGATAGGCGCCTTCTCGAGCACCACGGCCGCCATGGTCGGGATGTTCTGGCCGATCTTGCCCATGCCGTCGGAATGGACGGTCTGGGCGCCCACCTGCTTGCCGAGGCCGACGGTCATCATCTTGCAGGGACCGGACTCATGGGTGCCGCGGAACGCGTTGTGGGGCTTCAGGCGGCAGGAGACGATGATGCCGTCGGACTCGTAGGCGTTCTTGTCGAGCACCACGCGCTTGCCGAGGCTGGAATACCCAAGCTCGACGACCTCCATGGAGCTCTTGATGGGGCAGCCCATGGCCTCCTCGGTGATGCCGAAGCCGGCGAGCATCTCCTTCTGGCCCTCGGCGGTGGCGCCGCCGTGACTACCCATAGCAGGTACGATAAACGGGTTGGCGCCGCGACACTTGACCGCGTCCACGACGGCCTTGGTGATGATGTCAACGTTGCGAATACCACGGCTACCAGCGGTAATGGCGATGTTCATGCCCGGCTTGATCTTCTCGGAGAACTGCGGCTGGGCAATCTGCTCCTCGACGATACCGGGAATGTCCTCCGGCGCGATGGACTGACGCGGGAACGTCTGACGCGCATGGAACATCTCGGGGATCTCGACCCCGGCGAGAAGCTTGGATACGGTACCGCCCTTGGTTACCTTCATGGTAAACCTCCCTGATTCGTATCGTTCACGATACTGTAATGCTAGTCTCCGGGCAGAACGCGCCAATGGTACGAGGAACATAGTTGGACAAACGGCATTAGGCCCACCGCCCTCGGCACAGCAGGGCTGAGCTCTTGCGCTGGCGATACATGGCGACAGCGCGTTTCCCGCACGACGACAACTCAATGCGCGGCCGTTGGGACCCCTCCAGAGGGCTTTGCCATGGTCAAATCCATCACTCCCATTGCAAACTTACAGACATGAAGCTGTACGTGGTCAATCGGTGCGTTCCCATTGCAATTCCAGGAACAGATCTGGCGCAGATTAATATGCAATATTGTTGTCCTTGCATGTTGGCCTCTCGAAATACGCCGCCACGGCAAAGCAGGGAGAAATCAACCGCATATTGCAATATTTAATATTGCGCCCTTCAAAAGCAGCTCCATGCAATTGCAATGGGAGCGCACCGATTGACCACAGATGGCTTCACGTGCATCGGATTGCAATGGAAATGCAGTTTTTGACCATAGCGCGATCTTCCGACCTGCCATGCAACGATAAAAAACACCGCCCGGGCGAATGCCCGGGCGGTGCTAGCGCGACAATTCGATATGTCGGAGAAGCCTACTCGTTGAGAGCGGCGTTCACAGCGACGGCGCAGGCGACGGTGGCACCGACCATGGGGTTGTTGCCCATGCCGATGAGACCCATCATGTCGACGTGCGCAGGCACCGAGGAGGAGCCGGCGAACTGGGCGTCGGAGTGCATACGACCCATGGTGTCGGTCATGCCGTAAGAGGCAGGGCCGGCAGCCATGTTGTCCGGATGCAGGGTACGACCGGTGCCGCCACCGGAGGCCACGGAGAAGTACTTCTTACCGTCGGCCAGGCGCTCCTTCTTGTAGGTGCCCGCAACGGGGTGCTGGAAGCGCGTGGGGTTGGTGGAGTTACCGGTGATCGAGATGTCGACGTTCTCGTGCCACATGATGGCAACGCCCTCGCGGACATCGTCGGCACCGTAGCAGTTGACCTCGGAGCGAGGACCGTCGGAATACGGGATGGTCTCGACGACCTTGAGCTCGCCGGTGAAGTAGTCGAACTGGGTCTTCACATAGGTGAAGCCGTTGATGCGGGCGATGATCTGGGCGGCATCCTTGCCGAGGCCGTTCAGGATAACGCGCAGCGGCTTCTTGCGGGCCTTGTTGGCGTTCATAGCGATGCCGATGGCGCCCTCAGCGGCAGCAAAGGACTCGTGGCCGGCCAGGAACGCGAAGCACTCGGTGTCGTCGCCGAGCAGCATGGCGCCCAGGTTGCCGTGGCCCAGACCGACCTTGCGGTCCTCGGCGACGGAGCCGGGCACGCAGAAGGCCTGCAGGCCCTCGCCGATGATAGCGGCGGCCTCAGAAGCGCTCTTGGCGCCCTTCTTGATGGCGAGAGCGCAGCCGAGGGTGTAGGCCCACTTGGCGTTCTCGAACGCGATGGACTGGACGTCTGCGACGATCTCGCGAGGATCGATACCCTTGTCCTGGCAGATCTGCAGAGCCTCCTCGAGGGAGGAGATGCCGTTCTCGGCGAGGCATGCATTGATCTTGTCGATGCGGCGCTCGTAACCTTCGAAGCTAACAGCCATTATTCTTTCCCTCCCTTTCTACTCGTGAACCGGGAACACGGACTCGACGGTGTGGGTCTCCTCGTCGGTACGAGGATCGATGTACTTGGCAGCGGCCTCCCACTGACCATAGTGACCCATGGCGCCAGCGATGGCGTCCTCGGGGGTGGCACCCTTCTTGAGGGCATCGGTGAACTTGCCGAGGTTCAGGAACTCGAACGCGATGATCTCGTTCTTGTCGTTCAGAGCCATGCGGGTGACGTAGCCCTGGGAGAGCTCGAGATAGCGAGCGCCCTTGGCCTTGGTGCCGAACATGGTACCGACCTGGGAGCGCAGGCCCTTGCCGAGGTCGTCAAGGGAGGCACCGACGGGCAGGCCGCCCTCGGAGAACGCGGTCTGGCTGCGACCGTACACGATCTGCAGGAAGATCTCACGCATGGCGACGTTGATGGCGTCGCACACGAGGTCGGTGTTCAGGGCCTCGAGGATGGTCTTGCCGGGAAGGATCTCGGAAGCCATAGCCGCGGAGTGGGTCATGCCGGAGCAACCGAGGGTCTCGACGAGGCACTCCTCGATGATGCCGTTCTTGACGTTAAGCGTCAGCTTGGAAGCGCCCTGCTGGGGAGCGCACCAACCAACACCGTGCGTAAGGCCAGAGATGTCGGAAATCTCCTTGGCCTGAATCCACTGACCCTCCTCGGGGATGGGTGCGGGGCCGTGGTATGCGCCCTTGGCAACCGGGCACATGTTCTCCACTTCTGCTGTGTACTGCATGCCTCTCCTCTCTTTCGTGATCAATCCCAAAAGATCCGCGGCGAAACGGAACACCTTTTGAGCACTGACATGCGTATCCATTTTAGCGCGAAACTGACGCGGCGAATTCGTCGAAGGGCGGTGAATTTGACGCGACCGGTTGGATTTCGCCAAGCACCAGGGAAGTCACCGGTCGATTGCCTCCGCGGCGAGCGCTGCTCCCGCCCGCCTGGACGCCGCGGTCGCAAACCTCCCGACGCGGCAGCAGGGTTGACCCGCATCGACCGCGGCAATTCGGGCACAATAGAGTCCGCCGGTATCGCTACCGATCGGAAGGACCTCCGCGATGCGCAACGACATCGACCTCAACCACGCCGACGGCACCGACGTGCTCGTCATCGGATCGGGCATCGCGGGATGCTGTGCCGCCATCGAGGCCGCGCGTGCCGGAGCGCGCGTGACGATCGCATGCGCCGGCAGGCTCTTTTCGGGTTCGAGCTTCTTCCCCGGTACCTGGGGGCTCGGCCTTATCGGACCGGAAGACGATAAGGACGCCGAGGACCTGGTCGAGACCATCTGCCGTGTGGGAGGCGGCGTCGCCGACCGCGCTCTCGTGGAGACGCTTGTCGCCGGCATCCGCCCATCGATGGCCTGGCTCGAGGAGCTCGGCGTCGCGCTCAAGCGGCCCGCGAGCGAAACGTCCGCACACGAGGCCGCCTTCATCCCCTGCTTCGACCATAAGAACCGCCTGTGGCGCGGCCTCACCCGCGAGAGCACGCAGCGCGCATTCGCCCGCGCCCTCGATGGGCTCGGCGTCCGGATCCTCGAGCGCTGCGAGCTCATGAACCTCATCGAGGCGGATGCGTGCGGGAGTCGGGGCGTTGCCGGAGCCGTGCTGTTCGACCGCACCGCGAAGCGCTTCGTCACGATCGCCGCGCACGCCGTGGTGCTCGCGGCAGGCGGCACCGGCGGCCTGTTCGAGCGCAGCCTCACCTCGCGCGACGTGCTGAGCTCCACGCACGGGATCGCACTCGCCCACGGGTGCTCGCTCATAAACATCGAGTTCATGCAGATGATGCCGGGCCTTGTGGCGCCCAAGCGGGGCATCGTGTTCAACGAGAAGAGCTTCCGCTTCGCCCTCATGGAGCCGCAGCCCGACGCGAGACTGCTTGAGATGCGCGCCGCCTACGGCCCCTTCACCTGCCGTCTGCCGTCTTGTGCCATCGATCTTGCGATCGACCGGGCCGGGGCGGACGGCCTCGCCGTGTGCTACCGCTTCCCCGCAGAAGACGTGCCGGAATTCGTGCAGGTGTTTTGCGACTGGCTTGAGCATGAACAGGGCATCGCACCCGATGCGGAACTCCGTATCGCCATGTACGCACACGCGGCGAACGGCGGCATCAGGATCGATGCAGACGGGTTCACCGGGCTGCCCGGCCTTTTCGCCGCCGGCGAGGTCACCGGCGGCATGCACGGGGCGGATCGCATCGGCGGCCTCTCGAGCGCCAACGGCCTCGTATTCGGGAGGCGGGCGGGTCGCGCGGCAGCCGCATGGGCGGCACGCGTTCCCACCCCGTTATGCGGGCAGGCTCCCGCCATGCCGTCTGCGGGCATAACCGAGAAGGCGGCGCGCGACCTCACCGACCGCATGCGGCGAACCATGAGCGAACACGCCATGATCAACCGGACGGACGCCGGCCTTGCCCGGGCACTCGCCGACATCGACGCGATCCGCACGGATATGGAGCTCTTTGCCGCGCCTGCAGAACACGATGAGCCGGCGGTTGCCCGCGCCATCCGCCTGCGTTCGCAGCTCTCCCTCGCACGATCGATGCTCGAAGCCATGCGCACCCGCACGGAAAGCCTCGGATCCCACTACCGCGCCGACGACAGCGGCCAGGAACGCACCAAGTGATCAAGCCGTACGGAACGGGGCGCATCCCGAAACAGGAGGCGGGGTCCGCCTTGTGCCATCGGCCCTTCCTGGTGCGCTCTTGCCGGAAAGACAAGCCGCCTCCATAGATTATCCGCAGGGCCTCAGTGGAGGTTCGATGCGCACGTTTTGCTGAAAAATCGACGTTGTAGACGCCTGAAATCCAGACCCGCGCGAAACGGCACCCGCGGGACCGATGTTTCCGCAGGTGACGACCTCGCAGCGGGTGCGCTTTTCCGCGTGCGTCAGATCAATCCATCTACAACGTCGATTTTTCAGCAATTTTCCGCAGCGCAGCCTCCACTCGGCGTCCGCAGCTTCGGGGCCCTGCCGGGCCCCTCGCACGCTCGCTGGCAAACGCTCGCGCGTTTGCTCAGTCTCGCGACCTCCCGGTTCGAATCCCCCGAGAGCTGACCGGACATGAAAAAAGCTCCTTGTAGGAGCTTGTAAATCAAAGGGGTGGACCGTCAGGGATTCGCGGCCGCCTTCGGCGTCCGCAGCTTCGGGCGCGCTGCGCCCTCGCACGCTCGCTGGCAAACGCTCGCGCGTTTGCTCAGTCTCGCGACCTCCCGGTTCGAATCCCCTGGACGGTGGACGGATATGAAAAAAGCTCCTTGTCGGAGCTTCTGGATGCAATGGGTGGACCGTCAGGGATTCGAACCCTGGACCTTGGGATTAAGAGTCCCCTGCTCTAGCCAGCTGAGCTAACGGTCCATTATATGTGCAAGGGCATTGATGGTGGACCGTCAGGGATTCGAACCCTGGACCTTGGGATTAAGAGTCCCCTGCTCTAGCCAGCTGAGCTAACGGTCCATGAATGCCTGCTTAACAAGAGAGCGGATGGGGTGGGTAAAGGGACTCGAACCCTCGACCTACGGGACCACAACCCGTCGCTCTAGCCAACTGAGCTACACCCACCATGTGCTGCTCCTCTTGCAAAGCGCTTGATTATTATGCACGCACACCGGCATCTGCGCAAGCACTTTTTTCAAAAAAGTTTACGCGAAGGCAAACGCGCTGGATGAGGCCTGGATGAGGTCATGATATGGCACGTCGTGAGCCCGCAGCGCGCAGCACGGCACACCGAACCGCCACACCAAAAGCAGCTCCGCAGCAGTCGAGCATCACGTCGGTCACCATCCCGGACCGCCCCGCCACCGACAGCTGGATCGTCTCGTCCAGCGAGGGCACGAGCACGAGCAGCGCCGCGATCAGCAGCCAGCGGCAGCGCAGCCGGCTCCCGCGCGGATCGAGCGCCTGCGATGTCAGGATGCCCAGGACCGCGTACTCCGTGAAATGCGCCGTCTTGCGTACGAAGAAGTTCGTGACCCATGCGCTCGGCAGCGAGATGGCGTCGAGGAAGCTGCGCACCGCCTCCATGACAGCGGTGCTGATCGATGAGCTCCCCTCTCCGGGAACCAACGAGTTTCCCCAGATGAGGGCGATCATCGCCACCATGGCGATAAGCCACGGCACCGAAACGTATGAGCGGATGGAAGCCAAAGCGCGCCGCAAACCGATTACGCCTCTGCCGAAAGTCGCGGCATGGACATGGTGCCGCCCTGGATGACCCGCAGGTATTCCCTGCTCGTGCTGCGCATGCTCTGCGACGGGACCTTCTCGAGCTCTTCTTCCAGGATCTCGTTGATGCGCGTATGGCGGACCGTCTCGTTCGCACCCTCCGCAACCGCGCTCATGCGCAGCGGGTTGACCGGATCGGTGTTCTCGATCTTGCGGAAATGAGCACCGCGCGGCGGCTTCTGCTCGATGGGCTCCGGCTTCTCCTCCAGGATGGCGAGCGCCTCTGCCCACATGTCCTCATGGCCGCTGTAGTCGGCCACGGGAACCTCGACGACCGCGGGTTCCTCTTCCGCAGCGGACGCCGAAGCCAGGAAGTCATCCTGAGACAGCTCGGGCAGCACGCTGGTGATCTCGGTCTGCTGGACCGCAGAGGCGGGCGCGGCCGCAGGTTCGGCCTGGGACTTCGCGACCTGCTGCTGAGGCTCAACCGCAGGCACCTCGGAAACCTGGCGTACGACCGGGGCCGCAGAGGCATCCGCCGCCGCACGGACGGGCACGGGAGGCACCACGGCCTGGGCCTGCGTCGCCATGGCCGCCTGCATCTGAGACAGCACGAACGCACTGGTCGCAGTCATGTCGGGGGGCACCGGGGCGCCCGATGCCGACGGAGATGCGGTGGAGGCGGATGCCGTGCGGGCCATCTCCTCCAGCGCGATCTCGTAGATGTCCTTGGAACGAGCGGGGTCGCAGCTGACCGGCGAGCTTCCGTCGAGCAGCGAATCGATATCCGCCCACGCCTCCGCCTCGGTCAAGGCGTTTTGCGCACGCGCGATCACGGGCACGCCCTTCGGCGTGGCATTGCGGCTGTGGGAGAACAGGCCCCCCTTCTCCTTGACGCCGGCCTTCTCGTCGGCCTTGGCGTCCGCAGCGTCCTGCTCGCGCTGAAGGCGGGCGCGGACACGGGCGTCTGCGATGCTCACCCCGATGGCATAGATGCCCACGCCGGCAACGGAGCCGACCGCAAAGGGGACGACAGCCCCCTCGACCATCGCATGGACCTCTTCGAAGGGAATGGTCGCCGCATAGATCGCGGCAGAGACAGCCAAACCAGCGCCTACCGACAGCCCGGCAGTCAGCGCGCGATGCGCATGCAGGGGTCTCTCCATAGCCAAATCCTTTCGATGCATCCCTACCAACAGGAAATGCGACGAGCACACCCATCGCATCGCCGTGCGTTCGCCGGAAACGTTGATTTGTGCAGCTAGGAGGCAAGAGCCCCAAAGCGGCGGATAGTAGTTCAATTCATCTGCGTTTACCGTCGCGACCGTTATGCGCTATTATGCGATAACGCCTTTGCAAATGCAAATAATGCCTGTTCAACGCACACCTTTTTTCAACCGCACGCTCAGTCCGCGCCGTTTAGGGAAAAGATGGGGACGACTGGCATGCGCGACCGGCTTTGGGGAACAACGTCTCTAGGGAAACGCCGGTCAATTGCTTTCGTGCCAGGCGGCGCCTCATCCACGCGTTATGCGGTCGCGTCCGTTCCGGACAGCACGGCGCGCAGCAATCCGATCCGCGTTCCCCCGTACCGACGATTCGCCGCAAAGGAGCTCATATGCCGACTATCGCCATTGTGACCGGGGCCTCCTCGGGACTCGGCAGGGAATTCGTCCGCCTGATCGATGCCGGCGAGTTCCCGCATGTCGATGAGATCTGGGCCGTTGCGCGCCGCGCCGAGCGGCTCGATGCCCTGGTGCGCACCTGCTCCAAGGTCGTCCGTCCTTTCTGCCTGGACCTCACCGACCCCGATTCCCACGAGCTGCTGGAATCCGCGCTGTCGGAAACGCCCGCCGCGCGCGTCGCCCTCCTCGTCAACAACGCCGGCACCGGCTCGTTCGGCGACCTCGCCTCCATACCGCGAGAGGACACCGACCGCATGCTCTCGCTGCTCGTGCGGGCGCCCATCGAGCTCATCTACCGCACCCTGCCGTTCATGCGCGAGGGGTCGCGCATCATCAACGTCGCGAGCGTCGCCGCCTTTATCCCCCAGCCGCGGCTTTCGGTCTACTCGGCGGCCAAGCGGTTCATCCTCGACGTGTCCCGGTCCCTGGACGTGGAACTTTCCGGCACCAACATCCATGTGAGCGCCGTGTGCCCCAAATTCATGAACACCGAGTTCCTGGACGCCCCGGGAGATACCCGCGCCGCGCGCAAGATGTGCCGCATCGGGTTCGAGAACGTCTCCCGCGTGGCGCACAAGGCGCTGCGGGCCGCACGCGCCGGGCGGAGCCTGTGCATCCCCTCTGCGGACATGAAGGCGCTCTACGCGCTCTCGCACGTCGCGCCCTACCCCGCCGCCGTGGCGATCGAGCGCTTGATCGGCGTGCTGTAGACGCGGTCCATCCCTCGAAGGATAATCGGCGCCACCAAAGGTATACAACGTCGACAGTGGTCAAAATACCCATCGAACCGGGAAATCTGGCGGTCTAGAAGAGGATTTTGGTCCTCTCAGGCGCTTTTGCGGACACGTTGGCGCCCCATGCGGGCTTCAAGCGCTTCCGTTCTGTTCGTTTTGATTGTTATGGCAGCTTTAAATACGGCACATCGCGCCGCGCCATCCCGGTTCGATGACTCAATTGACCACGGTTCCAAAACGATAGGCGCAAGGCGCCCCGTCCGGCGTGTTTATTGCGTCTCGCATGCCGGACGGGGAAATCAAATCGAAAGCTACAGCGCCTCGGGATGGTCTGCGGCCTTCTTGGCCGTGCGGATCAGGAACTCCTCGTTGGAATTCGTGCCCTTGAGACCCTTGATGAACGACGCGGCGGCGCGCTCAGTGTTGTTCATATTGGCGAGCACGCGACGGATGCCCCACACGAAGGGGCGCATGTTCTCGTCGATCAGCAGGTCCTCGTTACGCGTGCCGGAGGCGACGGGGTCGATGGCCGGGAAGATGCGGCGGTCGGCCAGATCGCGATCCAGCTTGAGCTCCATGTTGCCGGTGCCCTTGAACTCCTCGAAGATAACCTCGTCCATCTTCGAGCCGGTGTCGATGAGGGCGGACGCGAGAATGGTCAGCGAGCCGCCGTTCTCGATGTTGCGCGCGGCGCCCAGGAAGCGCTTGGGCGGATACAGCGCCGCGGAATCGACGCCGCCCGACAGGATGCGGCCCGAGGCGGGCGCAGCGAGGTTGTAGGCGCGTGCCAGGCGCGTGATGGAGTCGAGCACCACCACGACGTCGCCGCCCATCTCCACGATGCGCTTGGCGCGCTCGATGACGAGCTCGGACACGCGCGTGTGGTTGTCAGCGGGCATGTCGAACGTCGAGGCGACCACGTCGCCCTTGATGGAGCGCTGCATGTCCGTCACTTCCTCGGGGCGCTCGTCCACCAGCAGGCAGATGAGGTGCACCTCGGGGTTGTTGATAGCGATTGACTGGCAGATGTGCTTGAGAACGGTGGTCTTGCCGGCCTTGGGCGGCGACACGATCAGGCCGCGCTGGCCCTTGCCGATCGGACTCACGATGTCGATCGCACGCCCCGTGATGGAATCGCGCCCGTGCTCCATCTTGAGCCGTTCGTTCGGATAGATGGGCGTGAGCTCGGAGAACTTGGGGCGCGTGCGGATTTCCTCGGGATCGACGCCGTTGATCGTGCGGATCTTCGCGAGCCCCGGGAACTTGTCGTTCGCGCGCGAGGGGCGCAGCGTTCCGGCGACCAGGTCGCCTGCGCGCAGGCGTGCGGCGCGGATGAGGTTCGCGGGCACGAAGGCGTCGTCGCGGCTGGGCATGTAGCCGTGGGCGCGGATATAGCCGAAGCCGTCGTTAGTGATGTCGAGAATGCCCTCGATGTCGCGGAAGCCCTCGGCGCGCGCTGCCGCGAGGTAGACCTCTTCGACCAGCTCGGCCTTCTTCTTACCCGCGGTGTCGATATCGAGCTCGCGCGCCTTGTCGCGCAGCTCGCCCACCTTCATGGCGGACAGGTCGTCGCGCGAGAGGCTCGGCTCGACCGGGGCGTTGTTGAAGCGCCCGTTGCGCTTGTTGTTGCGGTTGTTGCGCTCAGCGCGATTGTTCCGACGGTCGTTGCGGTTTTGGCGGTCGGCGTGCTCGCCGTGACGCGACGCATGGCGGCGATCGCGGGCGCCTTCCGCTTGCTGGGAGGCTTCCTGGGCGTCCTCTGCCTGCTCAGAAGCCTTGTCGGAACCCTTGTCCTTCTGCTCGGCCTTTTCGTCCGCCTGCTGCTTGGCGGCCTTGGAACGACGGCCGCGACCCGGACGGACATCCTGCTGCTCCGTCGCCTCGGGGGCCTCGGACGGCGAGGTCTCGCTCTGGGGCTTTTCCGCACGCGCGTCGGAAGCGGGCGCATCGGCTGCGACCTCCCCTGCCGCGGCCGCCTGGCTCTGGGCAAGAAGCGCTGCCGCGGCGGCCGCCGCGGCCCGCTCGGCCTCGATGTAGGCCTTGGGCTTGCGGCCGCGCCGGTGCGGACGCAGGGCGGGATCGACGGTGGGAATGGACGCGAGCATCTCGGGCGTCAGACCCTCGGGCACCGCCGCCTCGGCGGATGCCGGCTCGGCTGCCGCCTTCTTGCGCGGACGGCCCCGGCGCGGCTTGGGCGCGGGCTCGGATGCGGAGTCACCGTCCGGCGCGAGGATCTCGGCCGCGGCATCCTCCTCCTGGCGCTGACGACGGACCACCTGCGCCTGCGACACCTGGGCGAGCGCTCGCGCCTGGGCGACTTCCGGGCTCACCTCGGCCGCAGCCTCCTCCGGCTGCTCGACCTTCTTGCGCGGGCGGCCGCGACGGGGCTTGGGAGCCTCCTCGGTGGCCGGCACATCGTCTGCCGCCGCCTTGGGCTTGCGGCCGCGGCGCTTCGGCTTGGGCGCCTCCTGATCGGAAGCCCCCGTCTCGGGAGCGCTCGCCCCCGCAGCCGGTGCGGACTCGGCAGGCGCACTCGCCTGCTCGCGCACGGGCTCCGCCGGAGCCGGAGCGGAAGCCGCCCCGGCATCCGACGAAGCGGAAAACTCAATCGACAGTGTTTCGTTCTGCTCGTCTGCCACTATGCCTGCTCAACTACTTTCTTCCAGTCGGCCTCGAAGGAAGCGAGACCCTGATCGGTCAGAGGATGCTTGACGCACTTCTTGAGCGCCGCGAACGGGACCGTCGCGATGTCGGCACCGAGCAGGGCGGCCTGCGTCACGTGGTTGGGGGTGCGCACCGACGCGGTGATGATCTCAACCTGATCGTCGACGTTCTTGCCGGTCCAGTCGTAGTTCTTGATGCACGCCACGACGTCGGCGAGCTGGGAGATGCCGTCCTCGGCGATGTCGTCGAAACGGCCGACGAACGGGGAGATGTAGCGGGCGCCGGCGTTGGCGGCGAGCAGGGCCTGGGGAGCGGAGAAGACGAGCGTCATGTTGATGCGCACGCCCTCATCGGCAAGCGCGCGGCAAGCGGCGAGACCGGCCTCGCACACCGGAAGCTTGACGACGATGTTGGGGGCGAGGCCCGCAAGGCGACGGCCCTCCTCGATCATGCCCTCGGCCGTGGTCGCCGTGGACTCAGCGGAAACGGGAAGCCCCTCGCACAGCTCTGCGATCTTGAGCATGTGGGGCTCGAAGTCCGCCAGCTTGCCACCGGTGCGCGCGTACAGCGACGGGTTGGTGGTCACGCCGGCAAGGCAACCCCAGCTTTTCGCCTCGGCGATCTCGTCAAGATCAGCGGTGTCAATGAAGAACTTCATTCCAATACCTCCTTTATTTGCTGCCGCGCATGTGCGGCACGAACCCTAGGTTGGAACTAGAAAACATAAACGAACATTTTGCGAACAACATGCAAAACGCGCTGCCTACCTCTGCTCCCAAGCAGCAGTAATGGGATTAAAAACAGGATATGCCATATAAAGCAAGGTCACTATATCACAATTCGCCGAGCGCGCAGATACAACCGGACAAATGGGTATCCGAGCATGCACCGATTGCGAGCTTTTTTCGCTGCACGGGCCCGGATGCGCGTCGGATACGGGAAAAGACGGGCAGGTCGTAGCGGAGGCAATGCGGGCGCGGGCACCCGTCAACAGAAAAGAGGGCCCCGACCAGCGGGGCCCTCTTCAGGGAAAAACGCGTTACATCGCCTGCGGGGCGGAAACGCCCACGAGCGACAGCACGAGCGCGAGCACGGAGCGAACGGCGTCGCACGCGGCCAGGCGGGCGCGGGACAGCTCGGGATCGACCGGGTGCCCCTCGCTGGGGAGGACCTGACACGCAGCGTAGAAGCTGTGGAAATCGCCCGCCAGCTCCTCGGCGAAATGCGTCAGGCGGAACGGGGCGCGATCGCGGGCGCAGCCGGCGATCAGGTCCGTGAGCTCGGAGATCTTGCGGGAGAGCGCGAGCTCGGTCGGATCGGTCAGCAGCTCGTAGCGGACGTCGTCGCCGATGGCGCGGGCGGCCACGGCCTCCATGCCGAGCTCTTCGGCCTCCTCGACCGACACCTCGGCCGCACGGCGCAGGATCGAGCAGACGCGGGCGTGAGCGTACTGGACGTAGTAGACCGGGTTGTCCTGGCTCTTCTCCTTCACCGCATCGATGTCGAAATCGATCATCTGGTTGCTGGAACGGGAAATGAGCGTGTAGCGGGCGGCGTCGGCGCCGACCTCATCGAGCAGCTCGCGGAACGTGATCATGGTGCCGCGGCGCTTGGACATGCGCACCGGCTTGCCGGAGCGCAGCAGGTTCACGAGCTGGCCGAGCAGGACCTCGAAACGGCCCGGGAAACCCAGGGCGTCGCACACGCAGCGCACGCGGTTGATGTATCCGTGGTGGTCGGCGCCCCAGATATCGATCACGTGGTCGACGCGCTCGAACTTGTTCCAGTGGTACGCCACGTCGGAGGCGAAATAGGTGTACTCGCCGTTGGCCTTCACGAGCACGCGGTCCTTGTCGTCGCCCAGGTCGGTGGAGCGGAACCACAGCGCGTCGTCCTTCTTATAGAGGTAGCCCATCTCGTCGAGCTTCTTGAAGGCGCGGTCGACCGGCGACAGGCCGTCGTCACCCTTCTTGTAGAGCGTGCGCTCGGAGAACCACACGTCGAAGGTGCAGCGCGCATCCTCGCAGGTGGTGCGGATGTCGTCGAGCATGCGGGCGTAGCCCTGCTCGCGGAACGTCAGCACGCGCTCGCCCTCGTCGGCGTCCACCCAGCGGTCGCCATCGGTCTCGACGATGTGCGCGGCCTCGTCGATGATGTAGCCGCCGCCGTACGCGTTGCCGCCCAGGGCCTCGTTGAACGCGTCCATGAACGGGTGGGTGTCGGGCGCGGTGCCCTCCTCGTCGTCCACGTAGGCCACGCGGTCGGCCTCGAGCAGCGCGTGGGCCTCGTCGAGCGCCACGCCGCGCTCGCGCATGATATTGACGAGCTGCAGGTAGCGGACGGACAGCGAGCGGCCGAACACGTCCATCTGGCTGCCGTGGTCGTTCACGTAGAACTCGCGCTGAACGTCGTAGCCGGCGTGCTCGAGCACGCGGCAGAGCGAATCGCCGAGTGCCGCCCAGCGGCCGTGGCCCACGTGCATGGGGCCCACGGGGTTTGCGGAGACGAACTCGACCTGGGTCTTCATGCCCTCGCCCACGTTGGAGCGGGCGAAGTCCATCCCCTGGGCGCGCGCCTCGCCCAGCACGGCGTTCTTGGCGGCGCAGGAGAGGTAGAAGTTGATGAAACCGGGGCCGGCGACCTCGACCTTCTCGATTGCGGGGTCCGCGGGCATGTGCGCGGCCACCGCGTCGGCGATCTTGCGCGGGGCGCAGTGCGCGAGCTTCGCGGAACGCAGGGCCATGGTGGAGGTCCACTCGCCGTGAGTCGTGTCCGCCGGTCGCTCGATGCCGCAGTCATCCAACTCGAAAGCGGGGACATCGCCTGCCGCCATCGCCTGCGCGAGGGCGGCGCGCACCAGCTCTTCGATCTTCTCGGGCATGGATCCTCCTCTTATATTTGTGCCGCCGCGACGTGCCGGCGGCCCGATAGGGCATAAAACGTTCCCACTCTATCACACTCCCCTTTTGTTCAGGGGAAACATGAGATATGTCTCACAACTCCCGCCGAGGATCGCGCCGGCGCCCTTCGATATCGCCCGCTTGCCGTGTCATTTTGGCCGGAGTGTCAGTCTCGTTCGCCGATAATCTGGAAACTTGCGCATATGGACGCCCCACTTGTGTTACTATTTAGAGTTTTTGTGTCATCACACAGCAAAACCGCTGGTAAACGTGGTATTCTAGGGGCCGTGTCACGAATACCCTGTGTAAGCCTATCAGTTGGAGGAAGCATGTTCAGCATCGGAGAGCACATTATCCACCCCGGGCAGGGCGTCTGCACGGTCCTCGGTTACGAGGACGCCCCCTCGCCCATGATCGTTCTGGAAGCCAAGGCAGGCCACGCCAAGACCCGCTTGATGTATCCCCTGTCTCAACTCGACCGTCTGCACCGCTGCATCCCCCGCGAGCAGGCCGAGGCGCTGATCGAGGACTACGAGGCGCTCGAATGCGACCCTTACACGGAGCGCAACAGCTCGCTTGAGGAGAGCTATTTCAAGCAGCAGCTTAAACTCGGCGCACCGGAGACCCTCCGCGTGGCGAAGACCATGCGCCGCCGCATCCGCGACGCCGAGGAGCGCTCCAAAAAGCCCAGCAGCTACTATATGCGCGTCCTGAAGGAGGCCCGGCGCCGCTCCATCGAGGAGTTCGCCGTCGCGCTCGACGTGAGCGAGGAGGACGCCGAGTCCCGCCTGCACGCCGCCGCCGTCGCCGCCGGGGAGATCTCGGACAACTAGTCGCTCGGCGAAACGGCCGCTCCGCCCCCCATCCGATTGCGCCACCCGCCCGCCTCAGGCCTTGCCGACGGCAGGCGGGTTCGTTTTGTTCGGCCAGCCGCGCAGCGCGGATGTTTCGGTCACGGCACGTTGCTTCGCAGCGAGCCGGAGACGTCGCCGTCGCGCTATACTCGGCCCTGTACGAAATCCGCGACCCCTCGGACGGGCCGTTCAGCTGATAGGAGGAACCATGGCCGAGACGCTTCGCGCCGGCATGACCCGCGAGCAGGCGCACGCCCTGCTGTGCGAGCACAACCACGACCCCTTCCACATCGAGCACGGCGAGACGGTGGAGGGCGTGCTGCGCTACTTCGCCCGCGAATTCGACCCGGACAACGAGGAGTTCTGGGGCATCGTCGGCCTGCTGCACGATCTCGACTGGGAGGAGCACGCCGACGAGCCCGATAAGCACACCCTCTACGCGGCGCCGCTTATCGAGGCAGCGGGCGGCACGCCTGAGCTCGTGCACGCCATCCAGACGCACGTGTGCGACTTCAACCCCGACCTCCCCCGCCCCGCGACCACGATGGAGAAGATCCTGTTCGCCTGCGAGGAGCTGACCGGGCTTATCGGTGCGGCCGTGGTCATGCGCCCCTCGAAGAGCGTCATGGACTTCAACGTGAAGTCGCTCAAGAAGAAATTCAAGGACAAGCGCTTCGCCGCGGGCGTGAACCGCGACATCATCCGCGAGGGCGCCGACATGCTCGGGTGGGAGCTCGATGAGCTGTTCGCCCGGACCATCGAGGCCATGCAGTCCTTCGCGCCCGACCGCGACACCTTCGGGGCGGAGGCGTAGGCGGCGCCGGCAGGATGAGCGCATTGTAAGATGACGAGGGGCCGTTCGGGAGTGCTTCCCGAACGGCCCCTCGCGTTGTCTGTCCGACCGCTGCGCCTACGCGCCCAGCAGCGCCTCGACATCGGCGCGCGCGGGCATGGACGGGATGCCGCCGCGGCCGCGCACGCACAGGGACGCCACGGCGTTGCCCATGCGGGCGAAGGCAGCCGCGTCGTCGAGCGTCACGGCGTCGGGGGCAAGGCCGCTCTCGACGAAGGCCGCGAGGAAGCCGCCCCAGAACGAGTCGCCGGCACCCGTCGTGTCGACGACCTCGGCCGGGAAGCCGGGCACCTCGCGGACGCCCTCGGCGCAGCACACGAGCGCGCCCGATCCGCCAAGCGTCACGACGACGACCTTGACGCCCTGGGCGACGAGCAAGCGCGCCGCCTCGGCCGGGTCCGCGACGCCGGTCATGAGCTCGCACTCCTCGTCGGAGATTTTCATGAGGTCCACACTGGGGACGATGCTGCGCATCTGCTTGGAGGCCGCCTCGGCGGAAGGCCAGAGGTTCGCACGGTAGTTGGGGTCGTAGCTCACGGTGCAGCCCGCCTCGCGCGCGAGGTCGATGGCGGAAAGCGTGGCCGAGCGCGCCGGCTCGTCGGTGAGCGACAGCGACCCCACGTGGAAGACCTTGGTGGCGGCGATCACGTCACGTGCGAGGTCGGCAGGCGCGAGCTGCGTGTCTGCACCCGGCTTGCGCGCGAAGGAGAACGTGCGCTCGCCGGTGGGCGCCAACGCGACGAAGGCCAAGGTGGTGAAAAAGTTCGGGTCGCTGATCAGGCCCGTGCAGTCGATGCCCTCGCCCTCGAGGACCTCGCGCAGGAACGCACCGTGCATGTCGGTTCCCACCTTGCCGATAAATGCGGTGGGATGCCCCAGATGTTGAAGCGCCACGAGCACGTTGGCCGGCGCGCCGCCGGGATTCTGCTCGAACAGGCGCTGCCCGCCCTCGGAAACACCGGCTTCGGTGAAATCAATCAGGACCTCGCCCAACGCCGTCACGTCGTACATATCTGCCTCCCGTGTCAGGAATTCCCGTATCCAATATGGTAACGATACCACATGGCAGATTATATGCCCACCTGCGACATGTACCAGCGCAAACACGCCGTTGATCAATTGGGGACGGAGTAAAAATGATCCCACGGATCATTTTTACTCCGTCCCCAATTGATCACACGGGGCGACCTAAAACAGACCCCCTTTGTTGATCTAGGGCTGCACGGCATGCCGTGCAGCCTCGAAATCGATGCGGATTACGGGCGGACCTGGCCGGCGCCGCCGCTACAGCCCCGCATCCCGTTTGAGCAGGGCGGCCAGCTCAGCTCTGTTATGGACGCGTAGGGTCTTATAGGAAACATCGCGCGCGGTGTTAACGGTACCCACCGCATAATGAAGCTCCGATGCGATACGGCCAGACGTCTGCCCTCCCACGACACGCAAGACCACGTCGGCCTGAAGCGCGGAGAGCCCCCGACCCGTCAGATAGCTGCGCACGCGGGTCTCGTCAAACTCGACGTCGGCGAGCGCGACAAGCGCCTGAACCTCATCGACCGCCAACCGATATCTGCGCGAAAACAGAGCAAGACACGCGACAGACGCGACACCGAAGACAAAGACCCCACCGCTGAGCACGAGCGACACCGCACCCTCGGACGCCATGCCGCCGAACAGGGGAAGCTGCGTGCGCGCATACGCAGGCAACGCATAATACGCAAGCGACGAATCGACAAGCATATCCTCATAGGCGTTGACCGCTTTGAATCCGATGAATGCCCCGATTCCCGCCCCGAGCGCCATCGCCCAGACCGCCCGGTCGTCCGCCGCCCCGATCCTCATGAGCTCGCGCAGGGCGACACCAACAGCGATACCGCAGAGCAGCAGGGCAGCAACTGTCAGCTTGTAACCCCACAACCCGAGTGCAAGAAGAGGAACAGCCGCGATAATCCTGCGCGCCGCTCGACGCGACACACCGCGCACGAGCAGAAACGCCACCGCGATCGCAGCGATGAGAACGATTGCCATAAGCAACGAGAAATCATGACTGCGCCTATTGATATCGCGCCAGATCTCCTCAGCAGCGCACCCCATGACGACGCCCACGGCGAAAAACCCTGGAGCTGCAGTCGAGAAATCCGGCGCTTCGCACGCGTTAGGCGCACCGACTGCCGCCCCGTGATGGCCCCGTTTATTCAGGAGAGCAGCCACGGCAGCCGACACGCAGCCGACGATGACCAGGCATACGCTGATGTGTGGCATCGCCCTGGAAACGATGAGGCACACAGCCGCACAGACAGCCGGAACGGCGACGATCAGCCCTTCGCCATATGGATCCTGTCGCGATGCGGACGCGCCGAGAGCACCCAGGGCAAGCATGCCACCCGCCGCAAGGAGCCCCGCGTAGAGCGCACCGACGAGGGTATCGTGAGGAAAAAGCGCCAAAGGAGATGCGCCGAGCAGCCCGGCGCGTTGCGCATGCAGCAACGTGCCGCAGAGTATCCCCCATGCCGCAAGCGCCATCCGAGCGATGGGCGCTAACGAGACCGATGACCAAGGGCGGCAGCTACCTCCCGTTACCGAGCATACGATCCGGCTCCAGCACCCAATCGACGCGACGGTCAGAAGCGCCACGATATAGGGAAGGCCGGCTCCCCAGTCTCCAAACTCACCGATCGGCAAACCGGATAGGGCGCAGCCGAGCGGCAGTGTCGCGCACGGGAGCACCGTGACAACGCGCCCGAGAGTGCCCGCCGTACAGGGGAGCGTGGGCGGCACCGTAGCCACGGAGTCTACCAGGCGATCCTCGGCGTGCCCCGGCAGCACATCGCGGGCCTGCTCAAGGGAATCAACCTCGAGCTTTCGGTACGCACGCTGCAGATACGAGCGGACGGTTGAGGCCTTGATACCGAGCTTTTCCGCCACGTGCGCCGAATTCTCGCCGGCGAGTGCAAGCTCGAGACAAGTCGACTCGCGTTCAGTCAGGCGCTCGTCCAACAGAGGGGCAACGGATACGGATGGGCCCTCATCAGAACCGTGATCCGCTTGAGACTCAACCTCAGGGGAAGGAGGCGCGAGGATCGTCACGGTCATAAGATATGTCATGAAGGCGACACCGAGCGCGCAGAACATGCGGCTGCTCACCACAAAATCCGGGGCGAAAGGCATCCAGAGCTGCGAGCATGCAGTCCACAGCAGCATGCCGAGCGCACCGGAACCGACCTCAAGCGCCGCAGCCTCCACCGCGCGCTCGGCCGGAATGCCCGCAGACGAGCGGACGGCGCAAAAACCGATGACGAACAGGCCGACTGCCGTCACCAGCACCGCTGCCATCGGCTCGCCCGCCGACCAAGTCAGCGGGGTAAATCCCGGCAGCGTAACGGAGGCGTCAGCTGGGTACGTGGCATGCGGCAGGCACCACATGAGCGCGGGCGCGCGCAACGCACCCAAGGCGACGGTTACAGCGAGCGTCACGCGCAGCGGTCCGAACGCCGCACCCGACGCGAGCCGTCGCCCTTCCATCGCCTTCGAAAGAAAGCCGACGCAGGCGATGCCAAGACCCAACGCAGACGTGAAAAACCAATATGGGAGCGTCCAAGGTCGGAGCCTCCCCGCACCCAGCAACACCTCCATGACGGCAGGCGTTCCTGCGGGCCACCCATACCAGCTTGTACCGGCGCCCCAGGCATCCACCGCGATCCCGACTGTGGCCAAGATGCCGAAAACCATAAGCGCGATGCGGGCCAGCCGACGCGGGCGCACGGGCGCACGGCCGAGTGGAATCGACACCAGCGCCGCAACGAGAAGACCCGCAGCACTATATGAATGGTGGGTCGCAAGGGAGACGGAGAGCATGTCCATCGACTCCACGGGGACGAGCAACAGTATGCAACACCAGGCGCATAGCAGTGCGCCCGTCACGGCCGTGATCAACCGCATGCCTCTCATATCGCTCGCCCCCAAGTCATCTCTCAACGTCGCCGTCCAACAAAGGCGCGTACTTAAAGCTCGATATCGAACGCTATCGTGTTGTTGTGTACGCCTATCTGTTCTTCATCATCGACCAGCATGCCGACGTGAACGGAGAATGCGCACTCCCCCGCTCGGGCCGCCTCGATATCCTCGAGCGGAACCCAGTAATACACGCTCACGTCTTTCGTCTCGCCCGTAGCGATATACGGTTGGCTGCAGGTATAGGTCTCTTCGCCACCCGTACCGTCGTCGCGCGTGTGCTCATGCGGAGCGTCGGGGGAGCCTGCCGTGAAATACCCGCCGATGCTGTACTCGCCTGCAAGCCAATTACCGGGCTCATCACGTGCGGCATAGTTGACTCCCGATTGTTGCCTGACAGGCGTCAGGCGCCATTCGCTCATCAGCATGCAGGCATCCGAATCGTATTGATCGCTTACAACCCAAAAGTCCGCATCGACATTCTCGATGGACATATTGAGCTTTGCGACCCCATACGCAACATGGCCGTACTTACCGTCTCGCGCCTCAGCGGAATCGTTGATGTCAAAGCGGAGCATCTCGTCGGTAAGCCCCGCCTCTTCATGGGTGTCGAACAGCTCGATGCCGTTCATGCGGACCTTCAGCGTCCCCCGCCAACCAACCGGCTCGCAAGCCGGGGTGCGCGCCGCAAGCTCATCGGTGTCGAGCGTATACCAGACCCCCTGATCGACATGGGTCACCTCAGCACCCGCAAGCTGGCGATACAGATTGCGTTCGCTTGGACGCATGAGCTCATCCTCCGCACGCTGGCGGTAGAGTTCCGTTATGGGATCGGCAGCCGTGGCCACCTGCCCCGTCGCGGGTATGGCGCCACCCATAGCCCACATAGCCCCGATCGCAAAGACCGCCGTCGCAGCACCTCCCGCAACCACATGTCTGTGCTCCCGCATACCTTCTTTCAGCCTGCGCCAGATCCTCGCCATGATGACCTCCTTCGCGTCTGTCGCCCTCAAGGGGCGAGGCGGGGCCGCCGAGTCCCGACCCCGCTCTACCCGCATCTTGGGTCATCGCAGGCGCAGGTGTCTGTAGTCAAGCCGTATGAAAGCACTGTCTACATCGTTGAGCTGGGCAAATATAAGATTGCTTCTTCTTGGGAAAAGACCGGAGCGGCCATTCATGTTTACATGAACGGCCGTTCCGGCCTCACATATTCCTTATGAACGGATTACGGGCGGACCTGGCCGGCGCCGCGGACCAGGTACTTGTAGGTGGTGAGCGCCTCGGCGGCAAACGGTCCGCGCGCGTGCAGCTTCTGCGTGGAGATGCCGATCTCGGCGCCCAGGCCGAACTCCCCGCCGTCGGTGAAGCGCGTGCTCGCGTTGGCGTAGACCGAGCTCGCGTCGACCTCGCGCAGGAAGCGCTCGCAGGCGGCCTCGTCCTCGGCGACGATGGCCTCGGAGTGCATGGTGCCGTAGCGGTTGATATGGGCGATCGCCTCCGAAAGCCCGCTGACGCACGCGACCGAGATCTCAAGCGCCAGGTACTCGCGGCCCCAGTCGTCCTCGGTCGCCGGCACGAAGCCCTCCCCCTCGACAAGCCCGAGGTCGCGGCAGACCGCGCACGCCGTCTCGTCGCCGTGGATGAGCACGCCGGCATCCGCCAGCCCGCCCAGCATATCGGGCAGAAACGCGTGTGCGATCGACTCGTCCACCAGCAGGGACTCGCACGCGTTGCACACGCCCACGCGCTGCGTCTTGGCATTCATGACGATGGGGCGCGCCTTGGCGAAATCGGCGCTCTCGTGCACGTAGATATGGCAGTTGCCCGTGCCCGTCTCGATGACCGGGACGAGCGACTCGCGCACGCAGCGCTGGATGAGCCCCGCCCCGCCGCGGGGAATGAGCACGTCGACGATGCCGCGCAGGCTCATGAGCGCACCGGTCGCCTCGCGGTCGGTCGTCTCGATGATCGTCACGGCCTCGCGCGCGAAGCCGCACGCCTCGACGGCGTCGGCGAGCGCGTGCGCGATGGACGCGCACGAATGCTGCGCGAGCGAGCCGCCGCGCAGGATGCAGGCGTTTCCGGTGCGGATGCAGATGCCCGCCGCATCCGCCGTGACGTTGGGGCGCGCCTCGTACACCATGGCGACAAGCCCCAGCGGCACGCTGACCTTTTTCAGGTCGAGCCCCTGGTCGATGGTGCGATGCTCAAGCACGCGTCCCACCGGGTCGGGCAGCTCCGCGAGCTTCTCGAGCCCCGACGCCATGCCATCGATGCGCTCGGGCGTGAGCAGCAGGCGGTCGAGCAGGCCGGCGTTCGTCCCCGCCGCTTTCGCCGCCTCCATGTCCCGTGCGTTCGCCGCCAGGATCTCATCCGCCCTGCTGCGCAGCTCAGCGGCCATGGCGCGCACCGCGGCCTGACGGCTCTCGTTGTCTGCAAAGCCGAGCGAGCGCGAGGCCTCCTTGGCGGCGCGCGCAAGCTGCTCGACGTACTCCCTGATATCTTGTGCCATAGGGCACCTCCGATCGCGTGTGTTCGGCGCTCATCGCCTTACAATGGATCTCGATACCGTACAGTTTACCCTGTCAGAACCTCTCGCCGGCCGCATCCCGCGCGGTTAACGGTCCGTACAACAAAAAGGAGTCCGCATGGCCCAGCTTGCAAGCTACTACGTCCCCGGCCTGTATGTCGAGGACCACAGCATCGACGTCCCGCTCGATTGGCGCGGGCTGGAACCCGCCCTGCTCGCCATGGGCATGACCATGCGCGTCGGCGCGTTTCCGGCGGAGATCCCCGGCGCCCCCGAATCCATCAAGCTGTTCTACCGCGTCGTGTGCGCACCTGAGCATGTGAACGACGACCTGCCCCTGCTCGTATTTTTCCAGGGCGGACCGGGCGGCTCCTGCCCTCGCCCGCTCTCCCCGACCAGCGACGGATGGATCGCGGAGGCGGTCAAGCACTACCGCGTCGTCCTTCCCGACCAGCGCGGCACGGGCCGCAGCTCCCGGGTGAGCGGGCAGACCATGGCGGGGCTGGCGCGGCGCGCCCAGGCCTCCGGAGCCGACCCGGCGCGCGCCCAGGCGGATTTCCTCAAGCGGTTCCTCGCGCCGTCCATCGTGCGCGACTTCGAGTACCTGCGCCTCACGCAGTTCGGCGGCAAACCTTGGACCACGCTCGGCCAAAGCTACGGCGGGTTCATCACGCTCGCGTACCTGTCGAGCTACCCCACCGGTATCGCGGCGTCGTTCACCTGCGGCGGCATCCCGCATGTTCCCGCCAGCGCCGCCGAGGTCTACGACCACACGTTCCCGCGCATGGCGGCCAAGACGCGCCAGTATTACGAGCGCTATCCGGGCGACGTCGAGCGCGTCGCCGCCGTTGCCGACATCGTGGCCGCAGGCGATGTGGCGCTTCCCGACGGCAGCCCGCTCACGGTCGAGCGGCTGCAGCTTCTGGGCAGCGACTTCGGCATGAAGCCGAGCTTCGAGCGCATGCACTGGCTGTTCGACACCGCCTTCGAGCAGGGCGACGGCACGGTCGGCAGCGAGCCCGTGCTTTCCGACGGCTTCCTCATGGGCGTGCTCGACCGCACGACCACGCGCGTCAACCCGCTGTACTGGACGCTGCAGGAGCTCATCTACGCGGACGGGACCTGCGCCCCCATCCGGTGGGCCGCGGCCGCCGAGAAGGGCAAGCGCGCGGAATTCGATGCGGACGCCCGGCCGCTGATGTTCACCGGCGAGGCGTGCTTCCCCTGGATGTTCGAGGACATGCCCGAGCTCAAGCCCTTCGCCGACGCCGTCGGCCTGCTCATGGAGGACATCGAGTTCGATCCCGTGTACAACCCGGTGCGCCTGGCCCAAAACGAGGTGCCGCTGCACGCCGCGGTCTATTTCGACGACATGTACGTGGACTCCGGCCTGCAGCTTGACACGCTGTCGCGCGTCGGCAACGCGCACCCTTGGGTCACCAACGAGTTCGAGCACGACGGCCTGCACGGCGACCGCGTGTTCCGCCACCTGTACGAGGAGGCGTGCGACGCAGGGCATCTGCACGGCCGCATGAGATAGGACCGCCCGCAGCCTTCCCCAATACGCCGCGGCGCCGCCCTCGACATCCCGAAGACGTCGAGGGCGGCGCCGCGCTTTCATGTCAGACGCCCGGACGCGCCGACCGCCTCCTTTGCTATCACGCGAAGACGATCATCTCGTCGCGATGGATGGCCGGTTTGCCGGCAAGTGCCGCCAGCAGGCGGTTTGACGCGATCTCGTCCTGGTGCCGACCGGCCGCGAGTTTGAGCTCGTCGGAGCCCGCCTGGGCGAGGCCGCGCGCGATGGTGAGCCCGCGCTCGTCGCGGACGTCGAGCGTGTCGCCCGCCGAGAAAGCCCCCTCGACATGCGTGATTCCCACCGGCAGCAGCGACGACCCGCGGCGCACGAGCGCATCCGCAGCGCCCGCGTCGACCGTCACGCTGCCATGCGTCGAGTCGCCCAGCGCGATCCACAGCTTGCGCGGGGCGATGTCCAGCCGCTCCACCGGCGGCACGAACAGCGTGCCGACCGCCTCGCCCGCAGCGAGTCGAACGAGCACGTTGGGCTCGGAACCCGAGCAGATGACGCTTGCGATGCCCGCCGTCATGAGGATGCGGCAGCTGCGGATCTTGGTGATCATGCCGCCCGTTCCCACCGATGTGGAGGAGTCGCCCGCCGACGCGATGATGCCGGCGTCGATCTTCTCCACACGCGGGATGAACGCGGCGGTGGGGTCCTCCATGGGGTTGGCCGTGTAGAGCCCGTCGATGTCGGACAGCGTGACGCACAGGTCGGCAGAGACCAGGCAGCTCACGAGCGCCGCGAGCGTGTCGTTATCGCCGAAGCGGATCTCGTCGACCGTGACCGTGTCGTTCTCGTTCACGACCGGCACGACACCGAGCTCGACGAGCCGGGTGAGCGTGTCGCGCGCGTGCAGGTAGGAGTTGCGGCGCGCCGTGTCGTGGCGCGTGAGCAGCACGAGCGAGGTGAGCAGACCGCGGGCGCGGAACTCCTCGTCGTAGGCGGCCGACAGCACGCACTGCCCCACCGAGGCGCAGGCCTGCAGGCTCGGCATGTCGGTGGGCTTGGATGCAAAACCGAGCACCGGCGCGCCGCACGCGATGGCGCCCGAACTCACCACGACGAGGTTCCAGCCTGCGTCGGCGAGCTCCGAGGCTTGCCGGGCAAGATCGGCGATGAAGTCGCGACGCAGCGCGCGATCGGCCCCCACCAGCGTGGAGGAACCGATCTTGACGACCATGGTCTTACGATCAGAGGTCATGACATGCCTTTCGTTGACACGGAGATTAAGTGTTCACAGGAAAAGGGCGGCCCCCGCCGTCTTGCGGACAAGCGCATGTCCGCCCTCGTCGACAAGAGCCGCCCCGTCGTCTCCTCGTCCAGCCAGGGAAACGCTGATCGATTGCTCTCGCGGCGGTCGGTTCCGTGGCGAGGCGAATGCAGGCGAAGGCGAGGAAGACGCAGTGGAGCTGCGCCGGCGCAGCCTGAGCGCGCAGGCACCCGCCACGGGGCCGACCGGTGCGGAATGAATAGATCAGCGTTTCCCTAGATGCGCTTCCACGGGATAGCAGAGCTGCTCGCCGCCATGCGCTCGCGCACCAGCTCGTCGCGCACGCGGGCAAGGCCGCGCTCCATGCCCACCATGTAGGACTGCGGGTACAGGAAGCGCTTGTACACGGGGTCGAGCGCATCGAGCGCGTCCTTGCAGCGCGCGCGGGCGGCTTCGATCGACTCGCGGGGAGCCGCGGCGGCGCCGTCGCGCACCACGGGCTGCAGCAGCTCATGGTACGAAAGGTCGCGCACGCTCGTGACGAGTGCCGCATCGTTCACGGCCACGAGCGTCGTGCCGTCGCCCTCGATGTAGGACTCGTCATAGATCATGTCGCACACCGGGCTGCCCGTCTCGTCCACATAGCGGCGGACCTTCTGGATGCCGGGAATCGTGCGCTTGTACGGCTGCTCGGAGAGCTTGAGCACCGGCGTCCACGGGTCATCGGCCGAGGCGCGATGCGCGGCGAGCTTGTAGACGCAGCCGAGCGCGGGCTGGTCGTAGCAGGTCGCGAGCTTGGTGCCCACGCCGAAACTGTCGACCGGCGCGCCCTGGTTGAGCAGCGACTGGATGGTGTACTCGTCCAGGTCGTTGGACACGACGATCTTGACGTAGTCGAGCCCCTCCTCGTCGAAACGGTTGCGGACATAGGCCGAGAGCTTGGCCAGGTCGCCCGAATCGATGCGGATGCCCGCCAGGCGCTCGCCGCGCGCCTCCATCTCCTTCGCCACGACGATGGCGTTCTCGACGCCCTCGCGCACATCATAGGTATCGATCAGCAGCGTGCAGTTCTTGGGACTCGAGCTCGCGAAGGCGCGGAACGCCTCGAGCTCGGAATCGAACGTCATGACCCAGCTGTGCGCATGCGTGCCCGACACGGGGATGCCGTACTTGCGTCCCGCGAGCACGTTCGAGGTCGAGGCGCAGCCCGCGACGTAGCTTGCGCGCGCGACGGCCATGCCGCCGTCGGGACCCTGCGCGCGGCGCAGGCCGAACTCCGCGACCGGCCTTCCCTTGGCCGCCGCGACGACGCGCGCCGTCTTGGTGGCCACGAGCGTCTCGAAGCCGATCGTGTTGAGCAGCGCCGTCTCGAGCAGCTGGCACTCGAACATGGAACCGCTCACGCGCACCATGGGCTCGCGCGGAAACACCAGCTCGCCTTCGGGCACCGCGTCGATGTCCACATGGGGCCTGAAATCGCGCAGGTAGTTCAAGAACGAGGGGCTGAACAGGCTGCCGCCGGCAGGTGCGGACAGGCTCGCCAGGTAGCTGATGTCCTCATCGGTAAAGCGGAAGTTCTCCACCAGGTCAGCGAGCTCTGCCGAGCCGCACATCACCGCGTATTCGCTCCCAAACGGATGATCGCGGTAGAAGGCCGTGAAGCACGCCTGCTCATCCTGCTTGCCGTTCTCCCAAAAGCCCTGGGCCATCGTCAACTCATACAGGTCGGTGAGCATCGTGATATCGGTCGGGCGCGACGCATCTGTCAAAGCCATGATTGCTCCTTTACCGTGATGAACGCGCATGTGCGCCTTGTGGCGGACGCTGCCGGCGCGCAGCGGCTTATTTTGTTGCTAGATGAGGCCGGAATTGGAAAGCCAGATGTAGATGCCGCCGCCGATGAAGCACACCATGACGATGAGGATGATGATCTTCTGCGCGGGAGGCATCTTGGGGATGCCGTCGTCGTCGGTCTCCTCGGGCGTCATGACCATGCGCTGGCCGAACGTGCGGGGCTCGTGGTCGGCAGGGCGCAGGGCCGGTGCCTGGCGCTTCAGCTGAGGGGCGGGGGCGGACTCTGCCTGCTCCGCTTTCTTGGACTCCGCGCGCAGGGCCTCGAGCTCGGCGCGCTCCTTGCGGGCGCGCTCGGCCTCCTCGCGGGCGGCCTTCTCCGCGCGCAGGGCCTCGAGCTCGGCGCGCTCCTCGTCGGTAAGCGGGGTGCTATTCTGATCGGCCATGACAGGCCTCCGATTCAATATCATCCGGACAACCGGGACTGGTATATCTGCAGAAGTATACCCGTTTCCCATCAGAGGTGTTCGCGTAGGGACGCGCTGATTTGGATGGCCGATGTCGATTGAGACCCGCCCTGGGGGCACTTTTCACGCGCATCCCATCGCGCGCCCCATGGATCGGTCCGAATCGAAAGTACGCTATAGGAACGCTGCCTTGTTGACTGTACGGTATAGGCACGTTTTTCACCCGAAAGCGTTCCTATAGCGTACCGTGGATGAGGCTGGTTTCCTATAGCGTACCATCAATCCGCCGCGTACGCGGCCTCGCGCGCTGCGCAGAGATGCGGCTCCGCCGTTCACACGCTCCGCGCCCCGAGCAGGGTTCGATTCCCCTGCGGCGGCAACGAAAAAGAGCTCCTACGCAGGTAGGAGCTCTTGGCGAATCAAGGGTGGAGACGAAGGGAATCCGCGTCCGCTGCGCGGCCGCATCCGCTTCGGCCGCTGGCGCGGCCTCGCGCGCTGCGCGGCGAACGGCTCCGCCGTTCACACGCTCCGCGCCCCGAACGGGGTTCGATTCCCCTGCGGCGGCAACGAAAAAGAGCTCCTACCTGCGTAGGAGCTCTTGGCGAATCAAGGGTGGAGACGAAGGGAATCGAACCCTCGGCCTCTGCCATGCGACGGCAGCGCTCTCCCAGCTGAGCTACGTCCCCGAGACAAGTGTTTATGATAGCAAGCAAATCTTCGCTGTCAACAACAAACTTGGCAAAAAATGGGCCGCCCCACGCTTCACGAAAATGAACCCACCTCTACAAGGTGGGTGCCCTCATCGTCCGTTCCAGCGTCCTTAACAACGAAGGATACCTGTACTAGGCGCGACTGTGTGGGCTCCCTAAATAAACTCGACGGTTCACCCAGTTGCTCCGCGTGGGGCGGGACATCTTTATCATAAAGCACGCCGTTCGCATTACCAGTCTTGACTTGTATCGATGTGTGGTGGAAGATGGAAGCACACGCCTGTATCAAGGCTCTTTAAGCGCCTGACCGGCGCTTTTTCATGTGAAGAGGTGTTTCGTATGATCGTTCGCCCCGCCGCCCCAACCGACAGCACACCGGTACTCCATGTGTATGAACGCGTTGTGCACGCCATGCGCACCTCCCCATACGACGCCCATTGGGACATGGAGTTCCACCCGACCGCCGGCGATCTGTCCGCGGCCATCGAGGCGGGCGACCTCTTTATCGCTGTGGACGATTCTGAGGACGCAAGCGGCGCAGTCCTCGGCGCCTTCGTCCTCGACACGAGCCAAGACCCCCAATACGATCAGGTCCCCTGGCTTATCGCGGAACCCGCGGACCGCACCGCCTGCATCCACCTGCTTGCCGTCGATCCCGACGCCCGAGGCCGCCGCATCGGCGCCGTGCTCGTCAACGCCGCGATCCGCACGGCGTGCGCACGGCGCATGCGCTCCATCCGCCTCGACGTCATCGCCCACAATCAGCCGGCTGTCGACCTCTACGCGTCCTGCGGCTTTACAGACCACGGCGTCTTCACGCTCGATTACGGCGGCGGGCTCATGCTTCCCGCCCATCTGATGGAACTCGCTCTGGACAACCCCGCCCCGAACGCCGATCGCGCGCTGCTGGCCCCCGCCTCGCTCGCTTCATGCGAGCTCTGCCCCCGCCGATGCCGCGCGGACCGCACCGCCGGTGCTACCGGCGTGTGCGGCGCAGGACCCACCCTCAGGCTCGCCCGAGCCGCCCTCCACCTATGGGAGGAGCCTCCGATATCGGGTGAGAAGGGCTCGGGGACCATCTTCTTCAGCGGATGCCCCCTCAAGTGCATCTACTGCCAAAACCACGAGATCTCGACGGGCAATTTCGGTATCGACGTGCCCGAGCCGCGGCTGGCGGAGATCATGCTCGAGCTGCAAGACCTGGGCGCGCTCAACATCAACCTGGTGACCGCGACGCACTTTGCGCATCTGCTGCCCGGTGCCCTCAAGGCCGCACGCGCCCGGGGCCTCCACATCCCCATCGTATACAACACGAGCGGCTACGAGCGCACCGAGGCGGTACGGGAACTCGACGGCATCGTGGACATCTGGCTTACCGACTTCAAGTACGCAGACGCCTCGCTGGGCCGGGAGCTCTCCCACGTGCCGGACTATCCCGAGCAGGCGACACGCGCCCTGGCGTGCATGGCGACGCAGGTTGCCGCGCGCGGCGGCGTCGTCTACAACGAGGACGGCATCATGCAGCAAGGCATCATCGTGCGCCATCTCGTGCTGCCGGGGCACGCAGACGACTCATGCCGCGTGCTCGACCTCATATGGAACGCTGCGGGCGATGTGCCCATCTCGGTCATGAACCAATACACCCCCAACGAGCGGATGCGCACAGATGGCGGCGCCATGGCGCGCGCCGTCACGGACGAGGAGTACAAGATGGTGCTCGACCACGCCGACGACCTGGGCTTCAGCACGGTTTTCTGGCAGGAAGGCGGAGCCGTGAGCGAAAGCTTCACCCCCGCATTCGACACGACGGGCGTCCTCAAGGCCGCAGACGGCCCGATACAGCCGAGGTCCTGACGTCAAGCAGGGCCCGATACCCTATCGCGCAATACCCGACACGGCAACCTCGACCGCCTGCTCGACATCGTCGGTAATCTGCATGAGCGAGGGGTCGAGCTGCGAGATGTTGCCCTCTTCGAGCACGGTGCCGGTGATCCAGTCAAACAGGCCCTGCCAGTACTGCGTGCCCACAAGAGCCACCGGAACCCGCTTGACCTTATGGGTCTGCACGAGCGTGAGCAATTCGAAGAGCTCGTCGAGCGTGCCGAATCCGCCGGGGAACACGATGGCGCCCGAGGAATACTTCACGAACATGGTCTTCCGCACAAAGAAGTACCGAAACGTCATGCCCAAGTTGACCCAGGCGTTGAGCTCCTGCTCGTGAGGCAGCTCGATGCCCAAGCCGACCGACGTGCCGCCCGCCACCGCCGCCCCGCGGTTGGCGGCCTCCATGATGCCCGGCCCGCCGCCTGTGATCACCGCGACGTCGCGGGCCGCGATGAGCTTTCCCGCCCGGCGTGCCGCCTTGTACATGGGGTCGGTGCGCGGCGTGCGCGCGGAACCGAACACGGAGACCGCAGGGCCCAGCTCAGCCAGGGCACCGAATCCGTCGACGAATTCCGCCTGAATGCGCATGACGCGCCACGGGTCCATGTGGAGCCAGTCCGTGGACTCCTCAGATGCCAGGAGCTTCCCGGTCGTGGTCTCGCTCGGAATCATCTGCCCGCGAAGGATGACCGGGCCCTTGTGGTAGGTGTTGCCGAGCGGGGCGTGCGAAACGCCGGAAGCAGAATCGGCTTGGGAGGAATCGGGGCGGATGTCGTCATCGGACATGGGGAGGCTCCTTGCGTCGGGTTCAACAGATGAAGGTGCCGGACGGGCACCCTATCAGCAGTATTCCCCGTTCACCCGTGAAATAGTGCGCGCCGCTCCCCGCGGGCGGTGCAAATTGGGGGACGTACCTTCCGCGTGCAAAAATGCACGCGGAAGGTACGTCCCCCAATTTGCATTTTGATCGGGGCGATCTGCTCCCGAATTGTTCGGTGTTTCCCTACAGCCCCTTGAGGTACTTCTGGAACTCGGGCTTGAACCCGATATGGTCGGGCGCCTGCGAGGGCATCTGCGGGAAGGCGTCGTGTCCCGGCAGGTTGTTGGCCTCGATGAACAGCGGGCCGTCCTCGGTGATGGCCACGTCCCAGCCCACGTAACCCATCTGCGGGATGCGCGTCGCCGCCTTGAGGCACAGGCTCATGACCTGGTCCCACAGCGGGATCTGGTAGCCGGTCAGCAGGGTGCCCGTACGCGGATGGCGCTCGTAGACATGGTAGTTCTTGTCGCAGGCGGGACCGGCGATCTTGCCGGTCTCCAGATCGACCACCGAATACATGCCGCCCGCGTTGATATTGTCCACCGGTCGGTCGGAGTTGCCCATGCGGATGCACGCGTAGATCACGTGCGGCTCGCCGTCGGCCAGGATGGTATAGACGCGGATGGTGTTCACCGAGCCGGGATTGATGGCGGCCATGGCAGGATGCTGGACGACAACGTCCTCGACCAGGTCGATATCGGCGCGCTTCAGGTAGTCGTACATGGCGTCAAGCGAATCGAAATCCGCCTTCTTGAGCTTCTCGACGCCCTGGCCGCAGGACTTGTCGCTCGGCTTGGCCATGATCTGGTCGCGATCGGCCATGAAGGCGATGAAGTCCTCCTTGGGGCATGCCGAGAAGTGCAGCCACCCGCGGTGCAGGTAGTCGGAGAAGTTGGTGTAGAACTCGAACTTGTCGTCGATGCAGTGGTAGTACTCGGGGTCGTTCAGCATGCGCACGATGGTGTTGTTGACGCCGCGCGTCACGAAGGTCGCGCGGTGGGCATCGTCCATGTTGTAGAACTCGAGCAGGTCGTAGTCCTTATAGCCCGCGCCGAACTTGAAGCCGCATTTGACGATATCGAAGAACAGCCAGGCGCGGTTCTTGCGGCTCTTCTCGTGCACGCGGCTCACCGTATCGAACAGCGCGCCGTAATCCATATGGGCGATACAGCGAAAGATATATCCGAGACGACCCATGCCGGCCCCTCCCTCAGATCTGCAAATCAATAGCTTGTTGAGTATAGCTCAGCTCGCACACCGCCTTGCATGGAGAGCCGTAATATGGGACCCCTCCACAGATGATTGAAAAGCGCGATCACGCTGCAACGACGACGTGCAACAATGATGCCGAGGGGACCATCGGCCAGGTGTCCGCGCGCCCGGTACGGCGCCGACGGGCGCGCAGGGCCGACCGGTATCTCCCAGAAGAAAGGAGCCCGTCATGCCCAAGACGACACCCGACCGCCGCCAGCGCGGAGACGACCTCACCCGCCGCGAGCGCGGACGCGCCGCGCGCGAGGCATGCCCCCGCTCCTCGCACGGGGCCTGGACTGTCGAGGAGCACCGCGACGAGGTCATCGACCTGATCGAGGAGCAGTCCTCCGAGCGCGTCCAAGAACTCATCGGGCTGCGCTACGAGCGCATGGGGGCCTCCCCCTTCACGTTCTATCGCGGCAGCGCCATCATCATGGCGCACGACCTGGCGAGCACGCCGAGCACCGGCATCGAGGTCCAGTGCGTGGGCGACGCGCACATCGCGAACTTCGGGATCTTCTCGAGCCCCACCAGGCACCTGGTCTTCGACATCAACGATTTCGACGAGACCGCTCCCGGCCCGTGGGAATGGGATATCAAGCGCCTCGCCGCGAGCGTCGAGATCTGCGGGCGCGACCGAGGCTTCGACCCGTCGGAGCGAGAGGATGCCGTGCGCGCCTGCGCCAAGGCGTACCGCAAGAACATGGCGCGCTTCGCCGAGATGCGCGAGCTCGATATCTGGTACGCGCATCTCGACGTCGAGCAGACCGTCGGCCAGTTTGAGGAGGAGCTCAACGGCAAGCAGAGCAAGACGCTCCGCCGCGCCATAGAGAAGGCGCGCGCAAAGGACAACGTCCGGGCGGCCGACAGGCTCGCTCGCTGCCGCGAGGACGGGACGATGCGCTTTCTCAGCGAGCCGCCCGAGCTCGTCCCACTCGACGACCTCGGCCGGTTCGAAGGGGCCGACAGCGCCGAGGTGGCCCGCCGCATCGGAGCGCTGTACGCCGGCTACCTCGATAACCTTTCGTATGACAAGCGCTGCCTGGTCAACCGGTACCGTCCCGACGACATCGCGCGCAAGGTCGTCGGCGTGGGCAGCGTGGGAACCCGCGCCTGGGTGGCGCTGCTGCACGGCAAGGACCGAGACGATCCGCTGGTTCTGCAGATCAAAGAGGCGGGGGCATCGGTGGTCGAGCGGTTCTATCGCGCCGCCCCGTTCTCGTCCCATGGCGAGCGCGTCGTCCAGGGGCAGAAGCTCATCCAATCGACCAGCGACATCCTGCTCGGATGGACGGGCATCGAGCTTCCCTGCGGCCGCACGCGCGACTACTACGTGCGCCAGCTGTGGAACGGCAAAGGCTCGATCGACCTCGAAAAGATCGGCGAGGAGGGCCTTGCCAGCACGGCGCGCCTGTGCGCCTGGGCGCTCGCGCACGCGCACGCGCGCACCGGGGACGGCGTGGCCATCGCGGCGTATCTGGGAGACGGAAACGCCTTCGACGATGCGCTCTGGGAGTTCTCGCAGGCCTACGCAGACCAAAACGAGGCCGACTACCGGCTCTTCTGCGAACGCCTGCTCTCCTAGCGAGACGCCGATCGATTCATTTCCGCACACGGCGGCGCCCTCGCCCGAACGCGCCGCCGCGCCTTCCGCGAAGGACGACGCGGGGCCTTTTTCTCGGGAGATATCGATCAGTAATCTTGGGCGGCGGGGCTATCCATCCACTCCTGCTGGAACTCGGCATAGCGGCCGTCGATGATGGCCTGGCGCGCACGGCGCATGAGGTCGAGCAGGAAATAGATGTTGTGCATCGACAGCAGGATGCCGCCGAGCATCTCCTTTTGCGTCACCATGTGGCGGATGAGCGCGCGGCTGTAGCCGCCGGTGCACACCGGGCAGGTGCACTGCGGGTCGATGGGCCCCGCGTCGCGGGCAAAGCGCGCGTTGCGGAAGTTCAGACGGCCCTCGTGAGAGAACGCCGTGCCCATGCGCCCGGTGCGCGTCGGCAGAACGCAGTCGAACATGTCGATGCCGATCCCGACGCCGCGCACCAGCGTCGTGGGATTGCCCACGCCCATGAGGTAACGGGGCTTGTGCTTGGGCATGTACTCGGACGCGAGCGGCGTCAGCGACTCGAACATCGTCTCGTGGTCCTCGCCCACCGAATAGCCGCCGATGCCGTAGCCCGGGAAGTCTCCGCACTCCTCGAGATGGCGCAGGGAGCGCAGGCGCAAATCGAGATGCATGCCGCCCTGCACGATGCCGAAAAGCGCCTGGTCGGAACGGGTGTGCGCGGCGTAGCAGCGCTCCGCCCACATGCTGGAGAGCTCCACGGCGCGCTCGACGTAGGCGCGCGTGGCCGGATAGCCCGGGCACTGGTCGAGCTGCATGCAGATGTCGGATCCGAGCTTCTGGGCGATCGCCATGTTGTCCTCGGGCGTCCAGAAGATATGCGACCCGTCGTAGTCGGTTGCGATGAAGCGCACGCCGTCATCGGTCAGCTTGACGGCGTCGCCATGGGAAAACACCTGGAAACCGCCCGAATCGGTCAGGATCGGCCCGTGCCAGTTCATGAAGGTGTGCAGGCCGCCGAGCTCATCGATCAGGTCCTCACCGGGGCGCATGGCCAGGTGGTAGGTGTTGGCGAGCACAATCTGCGCACCGAGCTCGCGCACGGTCTCGGTGGGGATGCCCTTAACGTTGGCCTTGGTGCCCACCGGCATGAAGATGGGCGTCTCGATATCGCCATGCGGCGTGTGCAGGATGCCCGCGCGCGCATGCGTCTTGGGATCCTCAGCGACGATATCGTAGGTGAACAGGCTCTGGTCCATGAGGCCTCCTTGTTACAGCGATGCTTCGACCAGCCATTCTACTATGAAAGCGAACGGGTTGGCCGCAGCGCGCAATCGGGAGCCGTCTCCACATCGAACCCAGGAAAACGCAGATCGGTTGCCCTCCCGCCACGCCATGCCACGGCGAGCAAGATGAATTTGGTATCAATATCACGCCCATAGCGCGCATAACAGAGAACCCGATACCGCCGCGACCTGCGGTTTCATTTCCGAAGGACAGTTCGCGTGCCACGAAAACTGCGCCAGGAGCCCGAGATAACCGGTAAGTTGATACCAAATGTCCGGGAAGCCGTCCGCCGCAGCGTCTGGGAATCGCTTCCGCGCCCGAGACGGGGCGCGCACCGCGTTGACATCCCCCACGAAACCCGCTGGCTATGTTACATATACCATAGCCAGCGGGAAATGAATCAATCAGTGGTTTCCTAGCGTTCACCTGCCGCATTCAGCAGGGTCGCCACGCAGTCCGCCATTCCGTCGGCGGCGGAGCGGATGTTCGCGATCCATGGAGCCAGGCGCCCGTCGCCTGCGGCCTCGGCTTCCAGCACGTCGCAGTTTGCCATCATCGCCATGAGCGGTGTCTTAAGCTCATGCGATGCCGAGATGACGAACTCTTGCTCCCGCTTGCGCGCCGCATACACGGGGCGCAGCAGATGGCCGGCGGCGATCCAAAGGACTGCCGCGGACGCCGCCGACAGCACTATGGTCGCAGCGATGCAGCGAAACGCGATTCCTCGCAGGTAGTCGTAATGATAGGAGATATCGATGAAGGTATAGACCCGATCGCCCGCATCGGAACCGGCGGCATCCGTGGCGACCTCCGCGTCCTCGATCGCGCCGGTGGGCGACACCGTGATGCCGTCCTCCGACTCCCCCGCCGGCTGCCATGTGCCCAGCCACGTGCAGCCGGCATACTCGAACGGCGCGGATCCCTTCTCGTCACGCAGGCCGACGAGCTTGGATAAGTCCTTCGAGGTGAACGTCGTCTCCGGGTCGGGCGTCCACGTGAACTGATCGCCGGCCGCGGGCAGGGCCACCTCCAGAACCTCGCCCGCATCGTTTACCAGGACTCTCCAAACGGTCTCCGACGGGTAGATCCCGCCAGACGGCAGCGTCACCTCGCGGGCATCGAGTCCATCCGCCGAAACGCCCGAGAACGGGGCGTTCGAGGCGTCCTCGAGCTTCGCGCGATAACCGCTGAGATTCGCATCCACCACCACATAGCACAAGGCGGCCATGCAGAGCGCAACGCAAACCGTGAGCGCCCCTGCTGCCGCAGCGACGATGCGACGACGAAAACGCTTGAGCTCATGATCTTTCACGGCCCTCCCCCTCCTCTTCCAGCACGTAGCCCATGCCTCGCACCGCCCGGATGCGCACGGGCGCGTCGACCGCGCGCAGCTTCGCGCGCACGAGCGACACCTGCACGTCCAGCCGGGTGTCCGACGCCGCGTCGTCCGGCCCCCACGCCGCAAGCTCAAGGCGCTCTCGCGTGACCGTGTGCCCGGCGGCGCGCATCAGCGCCTCGAGCACCAGGCCCTCTTTGGGCGTGAGCGCCACCGACACGCCCTCATGCTGTAGCTCGCGCGATTCGGGAACGTAGCAAAGGCCCAGTTCTTGAATGGCTGACGCCGAGTCGGGCGCTCCACGGCGGCGCAACACGGCGCGGATGCGCGCCAGCAGCTCCTCCACATGGAAGGGCTTGGCCAGGTAGTCGTCGGCACCCGCGTCGAGCCCGCGCACGCGGTCGCGCACGTCGCCGCGAGCCGTCAGCAGGATGACCGGCGTGTCGATGCGCTCACGGCGCAGCTTCGCGAGCATCGACAGGCCGTCGAGCTGCGGAAGCATGATGTCGAGCACGATGGCGTCATAGGCTCCCGTGCGCGCGAGTTCGAACCCTCGCGCCCCGTCGCACGCCGCGTCAACCGCGTATCCTGCTCGCCCGAGTGCGTGGACGAGCGGTTCGGCGACCAGGCGCGCATCCTCTACCAGCAGGATTCTCATACTCATCTCCTCGATTCGGGCCGTCTGACGCAAAGCGGGACGGCCCGGAACGGAATGGATCGACCGGCGCTTCCTTACGCCTCGGACCCCGATGCGCCGCCTTCCGCGATCGACTCGGGCACGGTAACCGTCAGATCGGGCGCGAACTCCCCCGGCTCAGCGGTCCCGTCAAGCGCCCGATACGACTCGACAGCGTAGGTGATCATGCCGTCTCGCCTGCTCAGCTCGTCGCCCAACGTGATGACGACACCCTGCTCGACCGGATCGGCGCTCGCCGTCCGAGGCTCGCCCAGCACCGCTGCCGATCCGACGACGGCGCAGCACGCGCTCGCGACCGCCAGCGTTCTCATCATCGTCTTCATCCGTATTCCCATCGTATGCCTCCTCGGGTGGTAGGTGTATCCGGGTGGCCACCCTGAGCACATCTTACGAGGCGAAGATTGAGGAAAGTTTTAGGTCGGCCGACGAAATCGGAAGATCGTTCAGAAAAGGGATGGGATGCAGCCGCGCAAAACAAAGCGCCCGTCGACCGAAATGGCCGACGGGCGCCCTCAGTCACGGATCGTACCGCGCATCTACCCAGCGAGCTTGGCCGCGAAGTCCGCGAGCGTACCGGGGATGTCAATCTGCTGCGGGCAGACCGCCGCGCAGCTGCCGCACCCGATGCAGGCGTCCGGGCGCTTGTCCTCGGGCAGCGTGTTCACGTACATGCTGGGGATGAACCCGCCCTTGCCGCCGGTCACGATGGCCTCGTTGTACATCTCCAGCAGCTTGGGGATGTCGAGCCCCTGCGGGCAGTGGCTCGTGCAGTAGTGGCACGCGGTGCACGGCACGGTGCCGCGACCGAGCATCTCGTCCACAACCGCCTGCAGCGCCGCGGACTCCTCCTCGTTCAGCGGCTTATCCTCGGAGAACGTCTGGATGTTCTCCTTCAGCTGCTCGAAGTTGGACATGCCGGACAGCGTCACGCAGACCTCGGGGATGCCCTGGATGAAGCGGAACGCCCACGCGACCGTGGACTCGTCGGGGCGCAGCTCGTGCAGGCGCGCGCTCTCCTCATCGGTGATCTGCGCAAGCTTGCCGCCGCGCACCGGCTCCATGACCCACACGGGCAGGTTGTACTTGCTCAGCAGCTCGACCTTGCCCTTGGCGTCCTGGAACTCCCAGTCCAGGAAGTTCAGCTGGATCTGGCAGAACTCCATGTGCTCGCCGTACGCCTCCAGGAAGCGCTCCATCACCGGGATGGCGCCGTGAGCGGAGAATCCCAGATGGCGGATGCGGCCGGCCTCCTTCTGCTTAAGCAGGTAGGCGACGATGCCGTGGTCGAGATTGAGGTACTCGTCGATATTCATCTCGCACACGTTGTGGATGAGATAGAAATCGAAGTACCCCGCACCGGTCTTCTCGAGCTGCTTCTCGAAGATCTCCTCGACCTTGTCCATGTTCGACAGGTCGTAACCGGGAAACTTGGTGGCGAGGTAGAAGGAGTCGCGCGGATGGCGGGCGAGCGCAGCACCCATCGCGATCTCGGAATTGCCGCCATGATAGCCCCACGCGGTGTCGAAGTAGTTGACGCCCTGCTCCAACGCATAGTCGACCATCTCGTCGACCGCGGCCTGATCGATCTTGGTGTCATCACCGTCGACAACCGGCAGGCGCATCGCGCCAAAGCCGAGCGCGGACAGCTTCATGCCCTGAAAGTCCTTGTACAGCATCTGTTTTCCCCTCTGTACGCGTGCACAACACGAAAGACCGCAGCGCACGGCGCGGCCCTGCGCATATGGTAGAACCTGGACCGCGCTCCAAGTCAATCGGGTCGCGCAACATCCGCGCGCCGTTTTTGTACTTGACGTAAACGCTCGCAGACGCGCGCCGCGCCATCCCCGCGTGTCCCCTCAAGGGTTTATTATGGTGCGGTGAAACATATGCGCGCTGCCATAGCGGCGCGTTTGAGAGATGGAGCGACCATGAGCGACGAGCGTACAACCAAACAGCCCGGCGTTTGGGACGAAGACATACAGGCAAGCGACGAGGCGCAGGAGGGCGCGTCGGTCGACGACGATGAGGCCGCCGAGACGGACGCCGCCGTCGACGAGAAGCCCAAAGCAGAAGAGCCGCTCTACCTCGCCGAGGACGAGGACGAAGATGACAGCGACGAGGAGGACGATGCCGAGGGCGACGACCCCGAGGACAGCGCCCCTGACGCAGGCGAGCCCGCAGACGACGAGACCCCGGCAGAAGACGAGGACGACCTGCCCGCCGACCTCGATGAGGACGGCGCGGACGAGGCCGACGGCGATGAGCCCGATGCCCCGCATGCCGCCGCCGACGACGCGGAGCCGGAGTACTACGGCAGCATGCCGCGCTTCCTGACGCGCGAGGAGTACGAGAACTTCGGCGATGACCCCGAGCCGCTGCCCGAGGGATTCGAGGTCATCGAGGGAGGCGCGGGCAACACCGGCAGCATGCCGCCCGTCTCCGCCGCACCCTCCCCCGCCCCCACCGAGCCCGAGCAGAACGGCCCTTCCCGTGGCGAGCATTTCGCGCGCGCCGCGTCCGAGGCGGCAAGCGCCGCGTCGGTCGCCGCCAAGGAGGCCGCGAGCACGGTCAACGCGTTCATCAGGCAGGGCGTCGGCGCCGTGCGTGAGATGAGCGACGCCAAGCGCGCCCACGCCGAGGCGCGCGAGCAGCTCGAGGAGCTCAAGCACCGCATCACCGACCAGACTGCCGAGCTCGAGCACCGTCGCGACGTCACCGAGCGCTATCCCGAGATCATCCAAGAGCAGACGACGCGCAAGTCGAGCGCCGCGGCATCGATCAAGGCCGCCCAGGCGCTCCAGAAAACCATCCAGGACAACATCGACATGCTCAAAAAGCAGCTCGATGACATGCGCGCGAGCGACGAGGCGACCGAGAAGCGCCTCAAGTCGGCCCTGGAGGCCGCCGAGAACCGCGAGGAATCCGCCCGCGACGCCGCCAACCGCCTCAAGCGGCGCCTTTCCGACGCGCAGCGCGCCGTCGAGAAGGCGCAGGAGGCCAAGGCGACGAACATCGAGACGGCCCAGCATGCGGTCGAGGCGGCAAACGCGCGCCTCAACACGCTCCGCGAGGAATACGCCGAGCTGCAGCGCAACCCCTCGGCGAACTCCGCCGCCTACAGCGTGCGCGACAACCAGCTCTCCGCCGAGATCGCCGACGCCACCGAGGAGCTGCGCCGCGCCAAGGAGAACCTGCCGCGCGTGACCGCGGACGCCGAGGCGACGCTTCTGGCCGCCAAGTCCGCGCTTGCCGAGGCCGAGAGGCCCGTCGCCGAGGCCAAGGACTCCTTCCGCGGCATCGCCGACGAGACGGGCAACGCGCGCGATGCGCTCGAGGCGTCCCGCAAGGAGGCCGCCGACCGCCAGAAGGCCCTCAAGAGCAAGATCTCCGAGCAGGAGCGCGCCTACCGGGATCAGCAGCGGGCCCAGGAGGAGGCGCAGGCAGAGATCGCCGACGCCGACGACACCATCACCAAGGCCGCCGAGATCCACGACAACCCCGACGTCACCGACCGCATCGCCGCATCGCTTGCCGCCGACACCGCCGAGCACGATGAGCTCATGCAGCAGGTCCAGGCCCTCGCGGAAACCGAGGCGAACGTCCGCGAGCGCACGCGCGACTCGCGCGTGAAGTTCATCGGCGCCATCGCCGCCGTCATCGTCGTGATCGTGATCATCGCGGCCATCTGGTTCGCGCTCACGTAAATGCGCTGGCTCGGCATCGACGGGGGCGGCACCAAGACCGCGTTTTCCATCTACGATGAAAGCCTTCGGCAGGTCGACCGTATCGTGCTGCCGACCTGCCACTATGCGCAGGCGGGCCTGACGGGCATGCGCGCGGTGCTCGCCGAGGGAACCGAGCGCGCCATCGCGACCGGGCATCTGGGCCCGCGCTTTGGCATCGGGTTTTCCATCTGCGGGTTCGGCGAAGATGCCGAGGCGGACCGCGCCGCGAAGGACGCCGCGCGCGATATCGCGCAGGGGCGGCCCTATGCGCTCGTCAACGATGTCGAGGCGGCTTGGGCCGCCGGACTCGACATGCGCGACGGCATCGCCCTGATCGCCGGCACCGGCTCCATCGCGCTCGGCGTGCGCGCAGGGCGCACCGTGCGCTGCGGCGGCTGGGATTTCGAGATCGGCGACGAGGGCAGCGGCGGCTGGATGGGTCGCGAGGTGCTGCGCGCCTTCACGCGGCAAGCCGACGGCCGCGATGCCCGAGGACCCCTGTACGACCTGGTGCGTCGCGAACTTGCCCTCGAGAACGATTTCGACATCATCGGACGCGCCCGCACCCTGCTCGCCGACCGCACGCAGACGGCCGCGCTCAGCCGTCTGGCAAGCGAGGCCGCGCGCGCAGACGATGCGAGCGCCCGGGCCATCTTTGAACGCGCGGCCGCCGAGGAGGCGGATATGGTCGGCGCCATCGTCCGCCGGCTGTTCCGCGACGTTGCAGACAGCCCGGCAGCGGTCCCGGTTGCCTATATCGGCGGCACCTTCAACGCGGGCGATCTCATCTTGAATCCGCTTTCCGACGCGCTCCCCTCCTGCTGCCGGCTCGTCGCCCCCGCCCATGAGCCGGACCTCGGTGCGGTCCTTATCCTGCGCGACCGCCTGGATAAAGACCGCTGATCTGGGACGTTCCAGGACGAGGCCAACCCCGCCAATTGAAAAGCTACGACACGCGCTCGAGCGTCACCGCGGTGCCGCTCGCCGTGACCATGAGCATGCCGCCCTGGCCGAGCACCTCGTAGTCGAGGTCGACGCCCACCACGGCGTGGGCCCCGAGCTCGGAAGCGCGCCGGCCGAGCTCGTCGAGCGCCTCCTCGCGCGCGGAGATCAGCTCGTCCTCATAGCCCTTGCTGCGCCCGCCGACCAGGTTGCGCAGGCTCGCGCCGATATCCTTGATGAAGTCGATGCCCGCGATGACCTCGCCGAACACGATGCCGTAATACCCACTGATGCGGTACCCCTCGACGTTGGGTGTGGTCGTGATGATCATGGCTCCACCTTTCTTTCTTCCGAGGCGGCCCGGCATCAGCCGCCGGGCCGTCTTGCGGTACAAACGCGCCTATTGCTCGATGGCCGTCACGGGACGCACCAGCGCCGCGCCGGCGTCTTCAGCGACCGCCGTCGCGTCCTCATCCTCCTGCGATCCGTCGGCGGTCGGCGCCTCCTCGGCCGTGCAGGTAAAGGCGATCTGGTCGCCCACCCGGTAGCGCACGATGGAAAGCAGGTCGGGCAGGGCAAAATCGTAGATGTCGGAGGAGCCCTCGAGCGTTACGTAGAAATGGGAGTTGCCGTCGATGACCGCCTGCGCGATCGTCGCGATCTTGCCCTCGACCCGCTGCTGCACGCCCGACGCCTCGGCCTGCTCATCGGAGAGCGTTCCGTCCGCAGCGAGCATCTGCAGATAGCTATCCTGGCAGGCGGCGACCGTCGAGCCCGTAGCGACATTCTGGTAATGCTCCACGTTGAGCATCGCGTACATCTTCACCAGGCCGGCATCGTCCTTCATGGCCATGAAATACGTGGGCTGACCGGCCACGTTGAGCAGCAGCGGGAACGTCGCCTGGTAGCGCAGGTTCTGGAGCTCGCCCTCGGCGCTCGCCATCGCGGAGTCCTCGGTCGCCCCCGCGACGGGATAGAAGTGGGACTCGCCCGTGCGCTGGTTCACGAGGATGAACCCGACGTTCGAGCTGTCGGCGGTCACGCTCGACACGCCGGAATACAGGTAGATGTCCTCACCCTGCGCCAGGTAGTTGTAGCCCAGCTCGCCGTCGGTCCCGCGCGTGGTCCGCACCACGTCGCGCTGGCCCAGCCACGAGTTGAGCCAGCCGTTCACGTAGGCCCCGCTCCAGTTGTACTGCTGGATGATGAGGTCGCTCGGATACGCGCGGTCGACCCACGTGGGGACGTCCTCGACCGCGTAGTCCGCCGTCTCTCCGGTGCAGGCGTTCACGAGCACCACGCGCTGGATGGTCGTGCCCTCGAACAGGCCGATGGTGCGGCGCTGCACGGGATAGACCCACCAGGGCGTGCCGTCCTCGTCGAGCTCGAACGACTTCTGGTCGAACATGTAGGTCGGATACTTGAGCTGCACGTAGCGGTCGACGTTGCGCGCGAGCGGCTCGGACTCGCTGTACTTGATGGGCTCGTCCAGCCGGACGACCTCGGCCTCCTGGGTCACCATGTCGACCAGCACGTAGGCCGGGATGCCCGACTCGCGGTTCGAGAACCATTTGAACAGGTCGGCGTAGATCAGCGGGCTCACGCGCACCGGGCGGCCCTGGTAGTTGATCTGGCTGTAGGCATCCGAGATCTCGAACTGGCTCACGTACTCGGGGATCGAGCCCATGGCGCGGGCGCCGAGCAGGATGGCCGACGCGCGGTCGATCACCGGCACGTCCGCGTAATCGACCTCCTGGATGTCCTCGGCGAAATCGCCGTCGGTCGTCTCGAGCACCGTGGCGTAGCGCTCCGCGTTGCCCGGAATGAACGGGAATCCGGCGACGACGCCCACCACGAACGCCGCGATCACGGCGATCGGCACGATGATCAGGCGGCGCAGCAGCACCTCGTGCTTCGTCGAGCGCATCGAGAGCACCTTGAGCGCAAAGGCCGCGACGGCGGCGATGCCCAGAATCCAGCTCCAGACCTGCGGGCTCTGCAGGTTAAGCGCAGGGTGGAACCACCAGTAGCTCGCGGCGAGCACGACGACGAGCACGATGCAGGCCACGATCAGGGCCCGCTTGCTCCATTGCGCCAAGCGGTCGAGCAGGTCGCCTCCCGCATGTCCTCGCGGCCCGCGCGACGAGCGGCGCTTTTTGCCCCCTGAGTTGCTCGAGGCCGACGTCCCCTTCTTGCCGTCTCCCTCGGCATCGTTCGCGTCGCCGATCACCGCGTCCACCGGTATGGCGTCGTCGCCGTCTCGGTCCTCGGGCACGGGCATCCCCATCATGCGAAGCAATCTGAACAGGTCTTCATGGTCGTTGGCCATGGGTTCGCTCCTTCGTAGCGGTCCGACTCACGAGGCTATGATACCCAAGTGCGCGCATGCCCAACGACGGGGAGGGCCAGCTTCCTTAGGGAGGCGCTGGCCAACGGCACCGTCCCCCCTGTTGCGTCAGAGGGCCCCGGGGATGCTGCCCTTCTCGGGAAAGTGGCTAGAAATTTCTGTTTTGCTGTGAGCCGGGCGGGGCGGAGGTGTCTGGATAGGCTGTCTTGACCTTATTGACTGGTTACGAAGTTGGTTTTCGAACCCTCAAACCCCCAAAACAGGCGCTTCCGGGGAGAAACCGGTGCCGGCGGCGGGCTTCCGACCCCTCCATCCAGGCTCAGCTACAGCAAAATAGAAATATCTAGCCACTTTCGCCCGGAAGAGGTCGCGGCAGGGGCCACGCGGGCACTCCCGATCGGAATTGATCAACGTTTCACTAGCGTTCGGCCATGGCCCTGAGCACCCAATCGACCGGTCCGGGCTGGAGCCTGCGGCGCACGTCGCGCAAGCGTTCGGGGATGTCGATCTGCTGGGGGCAATGGCGCGTGCAGGCGCCGCACCCCACGCAGTTGCTCGCAAGACGCGGCGAGCCGGTGCGGATGGCGCTCGCCGTGAAATACTGCTGCACGCCCGTGAACCAGCTGTGGGCGAAGCTCGCGTTGTATGCGGCGAAGCAACCGGGGATGTTGACGCCGTGCGGACAGGGCATGCAGTAGCTGCAACCGGTGCACGGGATGCGATTGGCCTGCTCGATGTGGCCGAGCGCCTCCTGGACGACCTCGAGCTCGGACTTCTCCATGCTGTCTGGCAGGGCGTGGCAGGCGATCCGGGCGTTGTCGGCAACCTGCTCGGCGCTCGTCATCCCCGAAAGCAGCATGGTCACCTCGGGGTGGTTCCACACCCACGACAGCCCCCATGCGGCGGGCGTCGTCAGATGCCCATGGGACGCCGCGTCGAAGACGCGCTGCGCCGCGCGCGGAAGCTTGGTCGCCAGACGGCCCCCGAGCAGCGGCTCCATGATGAACACGGCCATCCCCCGCCCGGCAGCGGCCTTGAGGCCCACGGTCCCCGCCTGATAATGCTCGTTAGCGTAGTTGTACTGGATCTGGCAGAAATCCCAATCGTAGGCGTCGAGTACCACCGGGAAGTCGACGGCGCTGCCGTGGAAGGAGAATCCGATCTGACGGATGCGCCCCCGTTCCTTCTGGGCGGCTATCCAGCCCTCGATCCCCAGGCCGCGCACCCGTTCCCACTGGCCCGGGCTCGTGATGTTGTGCATGAGGTAGTAGTCGATATGATCGGTTCGAAGACGGCGCAGCTGCTCGTCGAAGAAGCGGTCGAAGTCGTCTGCGCGCTTGCAGGAGGCATGGGGCAGCTTGGTCGCCAGGAACACCCGGTCGCGCATGCCGAGCTTCTCGAGCGTCGCCCCCACGACGGCCTCGTTGCCCGGATACAGGTAGGCGGTGTCCAGGTAGTTGATGCCTGTCTCCACCGCCGCCGAGATGATCGAGGCGGCCGCCCGGGCATCGGGTTTGCCCAGGGCAAACCCTGGGATGCGCATGCAGCCGAGTCCCAGCGCCGAAATCCTGTTGCCGCTTTTAGGGTCGATACGATACTGCATTCGTCCTCCTGTACAGCCCATCGTCCTCCTGGAAGCCGGACCCGGCGCCAAAACGCACCGTCTAGGCGACCGCGTCTTTCATCTTCTTGATCAGCTCCTTTTTTGAAGAGCAGACCACGAGCTTGCCGTCGATGCGCGCGAACGTGCGCCCGGAGTCGGCGTCCTTCTTCTTGACGCACGCGTGCACGCAGCCCTCTTTCCAGTAGCTTTTGTCGATGGTCCCCTTGAGGTCCTTCGGCGAGATGCCCGAGCACTTCTTGCAGAACTTAATAACCGTCTTTCCCATGATGACTCCCCAACATAGTCGCAGCCCGTTAATTGTTATCGGGATTGTTGCATATTGAAAAACGTTTGCCAAGGTAAACTTCGATAAGGGTCATCGGGGAGGCGGCCCCGATCAGTGACGGTCGCGATACCACCGGACGAACACGGCGATGGCGAGCGCCACGAACACGACGGGCAGCAGGCGCAGCGCGCCGACGAGCACCGTGCCCAGAAACGACAGCACCAGCGATATGATGGCGGCTATCACAAGCAGGATGCCTAGGTAGACCAATAGCTCCATGTACGTCTCCTCCATGTCGTCTTTCTCCCCCATTATCCCCTATTACCTTGTCCCCTGTGGCCAAAGACCTCCCTTGCCCCTCGAAACCGCTACACTGGATGAAACGTCCGGGAGATGGAGGCCGCACATGGGACTGTTGGATCGCATTCGCGCATGGGGCTCGGCAGACAATACGAAGACGCCCACGGTGCGAAGCCCCCTTGAGGTGCAGCTCATCGAAACCATGCAGGACCGCATCGGCGATCCGCTGCACGAGGAGCGCCCTATCCGACTCTACCTGCGCTTCACCGGAGAGGTGCAGGGCGTGGGATTCCGCTGGACCAACATGGGGCTCGCGCGCGAGCACGGCATGACGGGCTGGGTCATGAATCTGTCCGACGGCTCGGTCGAGATGGAGATCCAGGGGACTCCAAGACAGGTCATCGTCCATCTTGACGAGCTCCACGCGTACTACCGGCGGTTCGCCAACCGCATCTGGCTTGAGGAGAAGCGCGAGATTCCCGTGATCGCGGACGAGACGTCGTTCGAGGCGCGCTACGAGCCCGGCATCACTCTATAATGGTTCGGCTTGATGTCCGTTCAGAAAGGATCCAACGCTTGAACGTCACCATCTATACCGACGGCGCCGCACGCGGCAACCCCGGCCCCGGCGGATACGGAGCCGTGCTGCGCTACACCGCTCCTTCGGGCAAGGTGCACGTGCTCGAACTGTCGCGCGGATACGAGCGCACCACCAACAACCGCATGGAGCTCATGGCGGTCATCGCCGCGCTCGAGGTGCTCAACCGCCCCTGCACCGTCGAGCTGCACTCCGATTCGCAGTACGTAGTGAACGCGTTCAACAAGCATTGGATCGAGGGCTGGCAGAAGCGCGGCTGGAAAACCGCGGCGAAGAAGCCGGTGAAGAACCCCGACCTGTGGCGGCGCCTGCTCGCAGCGAAGCAGCAGCACCAGGTCACCTTCGTGTGGGTCAAGGGCCACGCCGGCCACACCTTCAACGAGCGCTGCGACCAGCTCGCCACGAGCGCCGCCGACAACGGGCCGCTCTATGTCGACGAGGGCTTCGTGGAGGGCGACGTCGATTAGCGGCACCTTTTGGGGGACGGGTCGAAACGAACCCGTCCCCGCAGGACCCATCCAAAAAAGCACCAAAGCAGGTGTCATTTTATGGAGACGGACGCCATACCTTGATTCGGGCTTTTTCTTTTGCTGAAATGCACATGAGGTCAGTTGAAAAGGAGGGCGCCATGACGGTGCAGCGCAGGAACACCAAGCAGCGCACGCTCGTGCTCGACGCGGTGCGCTCTCGCAACGACCACCCCACCGCCGAGGACATCTACCTCGACGTCCGTCGCCAGGACGACAAGATCAGCCGGGCCACGGTCTACCGCAATCTGCGCCTTCTGGAAGACACCCATGCGATCACCTGCGTCAAGGCGCCCGGTGGCGACCGCTTTGACCTGCGCCTCGACGCGCACGCGCACGTCGTGTGCACCGAATGCGGAGCCGTCATCGACGCCACGCTCCCCTATGACGAGTCGGCCGACGACGCCGTCGCAACCGGCACCGGCTACACCGTCACGGGGCACAGCACCATCTTCACCGGCATCTGCCCGAACTGCCAGCGCACGGGGAACCCTGAGCAGTAGCCTTCGCGATCAGTCGCGCGAGATCCCCTTAAGCCGTTCGAGGATGAGGTTCAGCGAGCGGTACATCTGGATGCGCTGGATGTCGCCAAGCTCCTCGCCCGCCTCCGCGACGACGCGGCGGATGATCTCGCCCACCGTATCGGTGACCTCGCGGCCGCGCTTGGTCAGGCGCACCGGAGCCCGGTAGCGCGACCCCGTCTTCTGCTCGCCCGCGACCTCGACGAAACCGTCTTCCTCCAGATGGGCAAGCGTGCGCGAGACCGCGGCGCGCGTGACGTCCGCCTCGCGCGCAAGCCCGGATCCGGTCAGCCCCTCCTCATGCTGCCCCAGGTAGTACAAGCACATGATGTCGGACCCTTTGAGGCCCAGCTTGGAGGCCTCGACCGTCTTGATGCGCTGGATCTCTTTGGAGATTAGCGTGATGAGGCCCACGAAATCCTCGAATCGCTCCGTCTCCACGGGGCCTCCTTCCATCCATAACTTGTTAACGCGTCAACATTCATTCTATCGATGTATTCCCGCAGTTCAAACGGGGTCAACCGGTCTTCACAGACGCGACAAAGGAGGGGACGGGCAGGCGGCGGCGATCCGGTCGCCCGCGCCCAAAAACGGCGAACCCGCCCGCCGCGATCGAGTGCGGCAGGCGGGTTCGCAAGAAGGCAAGAGCGGTGATGCGCCTTAGCGGTTCTTCTTGGCGAGGTCCTTGAGGTCGACGCCCGGATAGCGCGTGTTGAAGTTGTCCTTGAACTTCTGCGCCAGCGCCTCGGCCTCGCGGTCGTACGCCTCGGGATCCTCCCAGGTGTCGCGCGGGTTGAGCAGCTCGGTGGGAACGCCGGGGCAGGCGATGGGCACCTCGACGTCGAACAGGTCGTTGTGGCGATAGCCCGCGATGTCCAGCTCACCGGTCTGCGCGGCCTTAACGAGCGCGCGGGTGTGGAACAGCGCGATGCGGTGGCCGACGCCGTAGGGACCGCCGGTCCAACCGGTGTTCACGAGGTAGACGCGCGTGTTGTTCTGCGCGATCTTCTCGCCCAGCAGGTAGGCGTACACCATGTGGTCGAGCGGCATGAACGGCTCGCCGAACAGCGCGGAGAACGTGGGCTGCGGCTCCTTGACGCCCAGCTCCGTGCCGGCGACCTTGGCGGTGTAGCCGGTCAGGAAGTGGAACATGGCCTGCTCGCGGGAGAGCTTGGAGATCGGGGGCAGCACGCCGTAGGCGTCGGCGGTCAGGAACAGCACGACGCTCGGGATCTCACCGGTGCCGGACTCGACGACGCGCTCGATGTGCTCGAGCGGATAGGCGGCGCGGCCGTTCTCGGTGATAGAGCTGTCGGAGTAGATGGCGGCGCGGGTGCGACGGTCGAGCTTGACGTTCTCGGACACCGAGCCGAAGCGGATGGCGTCGAAGATGTCCGGTTCGCGCTCACGCGTGAGGTCGATGGTCTTGGCGTAGCAGCCGCCCTCGATGTTGAACACGCCGCGCGGGCTCCAGCCGTGCTCGTCGTCGCCGATGAGCAGGCGCTCGGGGTCGGCCGACAGCGTGGTCTTGCCGGTGCCGGACAGGCCGAACAGGATGCAGGTCCTGCCGGTGTTGGGGTCGACGTTCGCCGAGCAGTGCATGGGCAGCACGCCGTCCTCGATGGGCAGCAGGTAGTTCATCATCGTGAAGACGGCCTTCTTGATCTCACCGCAGTACCCGGTGCCGGCCACGACGATCTTCTTCTTGTTCATATCGAGGATGACGGCCGCGGGCTCGACGCCGTCGCGGTCGCGAGAGCACACGTAGGAAGGCGCGGCGAAGACCAGGATCTCGGGGCGACCGAAGACCTCGAGCTCATCCTTGGTGGGACGAACGAGCATGTTCTGGATGAACAGGGCCTGATGCGCGCGCTCGCACACGACCATGACCTTGCGGGCGTACTGGCGGTCGGCGCCGGCGTAGCCGCGGATGACGAACAGGTGGCGACGCTGGGACATGTAGCGAGTCACGTTCTTGCGGACGCGCTTGTAGGTCTTGTCGTCGATCGGCTTGTTCGTGGGGCTGTTCCAGTTGACGTTCTTCTCGGCGGCCCCGGCGTCGACGATGTAGCGGTTCTCGGGGGAGCGGCCGGTAAAGGCACCCGTGCTGACCGAGAGGGAGCCGGTCGAGGTGAGGTAGCCCTCGTGGTGAGAAATGGCGTGCTCGATGAGCTTGGCAGGGCTCCAGTCGACGTGCACGCGATCGATGTCGCAGTCGATGCCCGATTCCAACAGTATGGTCTCGATCATAAGCAGCAACCTTTCATACTCGGCGCGATGCTTGGCGCAAGGCGCCCTACTAAATAAACCCACGTTGGATGGGGCGTTGTCCCGAGAGGACAGCGCACTTGCTACATAATACCTGCACAAGTGACTCCCCGTATAGCGAGATATCGGTGAAAGAACAGCAACGGGGCACAAATGTACCGGATACCTATTCGAGGGTCGCACGAGGCTCCGAGAAATGGTATAAAGGTGCATTTCATTTCGCCGGGGCGCTCGATTGCCCGCCGGAAGCTCCCCGCCGCGACGGATCCGTGCACCTCCATCTGCAACAGTGACGGTATCACCCGGCCGGAATGCACGGAATCGGCGGCGATTCCGTGCATTCCGGCCGGGTGATACCGTCGGAGTTGCACCACGGGGCACGCGGTTCGGAATGAACTGGTCGGCAGCCCGAAGGCCAACCGCTCCCCTACAGCATCGTGCCCGCCATCGCGATCAGCGACATCGCGACCAAGAAGCCCAGCGCATACGGCAGGACCGAGCGCAGGAGCTCCGCGTCCTTCCCCACCACGCGCACCGAGGCGAGGCCGATGGCGAGGGTCTGCGGCGAGAGCATCTTGCCCGCCGCGACGCCGAGCTCGTTTAGGGCGACCATCCAGTACGGATCGGCCCCGAGCGCCGAGGCGGCCTGCGCCTGCACGGGACCGAACAGCATGCCGGAGCTCGTTCCCGAGCCGGTCACGAAGGCGCCCACCATGCCAATCCACGGCGCCACCAGAGGATAGAGGCCCCCGGTCATCTGGATGCAGAACGCGGAGATGGACGAGATCATGCCCGCGTAGCCCATCACCTTGGCACACCCGAGCACCGCGAGCATGGTGACGACCGTCGGCATCATCTGCCGAACCGTGGCGGCGAACACCCGCGCCATCTGGCCCGCCCCCGCGCCCTGGATGCGCCCGCCCGCCAGCGCGGCGACGATGATCCACACGCCGGGCGTGTTCACCCAGGAAAACGACAGCGAGCCGGGGTCCGCGCCGGTGTACACGACGACCGTCGAGCTGAATTGCGCGAGCCAAGCGTTGAGGGGCGCCACGAGCTTCGAGGTTCCCATGAGGAGCACGAAGATCAAGATGAAGGTGGACCAGGCGACGATCGCCTCGCGGATGCCGACCGCCTGTGACCGGTCGACCTTCATATGGAACCGCGCATCGAGCACGTCGGCCCGCTCGGCGCGCATGCCCAGCAGGGCCGTACAGGCCAACGAGCAGATGGAGCCGACCACGACCGAGAGCTCGGGCCCCACCAGCGCGGCTACGACCGCCGTGGGCACGATGAACGACACGCCCGAGACGAGGGCGATGATGCCGACGCCCCGCATGCGGACGGCAAACGAGGCGGTCTGGGTGTTGCCCGACCCCGCCACGAGCACGATCAGGAAGGGCGCCGCGATGAAGAACGGGGCGAGCTGGATCGCCTCGGTGAAGGCGAGCTGCGCGGGGTCAAGCCCCACGAGGCCCGCGAGCGAGACCGTCGGGATGCCGATGGACCCGTAGGGCGTGGGCACGCCGTTGGCCAGCAGGCAGACGAGCACCGCCGACAGGGGGCTGAACCCGAGGCCCACGAGCATGCCGGCGGGAATGGCGACCGCGGTGCCGAAGCCCGCCATGCCCTCCATGAAGCCGCCGAAGCACCAAGCGATCAGCAGGGCGAGAATGCGGCGGTCGCTCGAGATGGAGCAGATCATCCTGCCGATCACATCCATCGCACCCGTGCTCACGCACAAGTTGTAGGCGAAGACCGCGGCGATGATGACCAAGACGATCGGCCAGAGCGCCATGCAGAAGCCCTCGAGGCTCGCCGTCGCCACCTCGCGCAGGGGCAGATGCCACATGAGGAACGCGAGGGCGCAGGCGATGAGAAACGAGCCGATGGAGGCCTTCCACGCCGGAAGCCTGAAGACGAGCAGGACGACCACCAGCCACAGGATCGGGGCGAGCGCCAGGATGAATGCGAGCAGATCCATGGGACTCCTTCACGATGAAAAACCGGAATGGAAAATAATTTCGATATCAGCACCATCAGCATACCGCAACAGCCGTCATGAAAACACGCCGTGGCTATGAAACCGGCGCATGGTTATCTGCGCCGAACTGTCTATGTCACGGCAGCGCGTCTTCCAAGAAGGGCACGGCGACGCCGATCGATTCCGCGCCGCCCGGCGGCGCCGTACCAATATGGAACGAAGCGGCAGATATGGCCCCTTCCCTCACACGGGTGCCGACGGCAACGTATCATGTGGGGGACATCGATTCTTCTGGAGGCTCATGGCTCTCTCACTACTCGACCGCCTGCGCGCCCGACGCGCAGCTCGCGCGGCCGCCCGCGCCGTCGGCAAGCCGCAGTACCGCACCGTACCCGCAAGCTCCGTTCCGCCCGCGACGCCGGCGCGCACGCCGTCGCGCCCGCATCGCACCGGTCCTATCGCCCGTCTCGTCAACCGCTGGTGGAACCGCCTGCTGCAATCCGTCTACGAGGGCTCCCTCTCCGAGCAGGAGGCCCAGTACGAAGAGGGCAGCACCACGCGCGACTACCTGTGGAACACCGTCGGCACCTCGGTCTGGGGATTCACCTTCCCGCTGCTCACCGTCGTGGCGACCCAGCTCGCCGGCGTCGAGGGCGCCGGCATGTTCTCCATGGCGTTCGTCGTGGGCACCCTGCTGATGATCGCGTCGAACTACGGCATCCGCAACTACCAGGTCTCGGACATCGAGGAGGCGAACTCGTTTTCCTCCTACCAGATCAACCGCTGGCTGACGGGCATCGTCGCCCTTGCGGTCGGCGCGCTGTACTGCGCCCTGCGCGACTACGACGCCTCCATGACGACCATCTGCGCGGGCGTGTTCGTCTACAAGGTGCTCGACGGTGTCGCCGACGTCTACGAGGGCAGGCTCCAGCAGGCCGACAAGCTCTATCTCGCCGGCATCAGCCAGGCGCTGCGCTCCGTCGCGATCGTGGCGGCGTTCTCCGTGCTCCTGTTCGTGACGCGCAGCCTGGAGATCGCCTCAGTGGGCATGGCGATTGCCGCCGCCGCGACCTTCGTGCTCGTCACCGTCCCGCTCGCCCTGCTCGAGACCGAGAAGTCGCGTCCGGCGAGCATGAAGGAGGTGGCGCGCCTGTTCACGCAGGGCTTCCCGCTGTTTTGCGCCCTGTTCATGTTCAACCTCATCGAGAGCATGCCTAAGTTCGTGATGGAGGGGTCCATCGCCTACGAGAACCAGCTCTACTTCAACGCGCTGTACTTCCCGGCGCAGGGGATCCTGCTGGCGACGGGCTTTATCTACAAGCCGCAGCTCGTGCGCCTGGCGAGTATCTGGTCGAACCCGCGCAAGCGCCGTCGATTCGACCTCATCATCGGCGCCGTCGTGGGCGTGGTCGTCATCATCTCGATCGTGTGCGGGATCTTTTTGGGCTCGATCGGCATCCCGCTCATGAGCTTCATGTACGGCGTCGACTTCGAGCAGTTCCGCCCGCTCGCCTACTGCATGGTCGCCGCCGGCGGCGTCACGGCCGTCATCGATTTCCTGTATGCGATCATCACCGTGCTGAGGCGCCAGGGCGACGTGATCCGCCTGTACCTCATCGCGTTCGCGGCGTCGGTCGCGCTGCCACTCGCGCTCGTGAACCTGTTCGGCCTCGCGGGTGCCGTGGCGAGCTACCTCGCCGTGATGGCGCTGCTGCTCTGCCTGCTGGTCTGGCAATACGCCCAAATCCGCAAGGAGATCACGCGCCGAGCCGACCCCTTCGCCTAGGGAGGCCCCGGTTTTTTGGCGAATGCGGGCCCGTGGCCTTCCAGGGGCGCCCGTCGCGCGGCGACGGCGCGCAACGAGCGGATTCCGGGCCCCGTATGCGCGCGGTGGGCAAACCGCACCGCAAAACTCCAGGAATGAGGGGGTTACTATTTTTTGAAAATGAATTTGGTATCGATTCGGGAAGCACAGAGAGGAAAACGGCTATATCTGACAAGCCTGTGACCTGCGGCTTCTTTGTCCGGCAGATTCCAGCGGTCCCGCGAGGGGCACTCGATCCACCGGGAAGCGGTCCTTATTACCCAAGAATTGATACCAAATTCAAAACAGGGCATCCGCGCACCTTGGTAAAACCATTTATCAAGGTGCGATTCTGCACATGGGCGGATACAGCGACCCCTTCTGCGTCAGGCGCCCTCTTCGATGGTCCCGTAGAAGACGGCGTGGTCGTCGAGGCGCATGATTCCCACGCGCCCGTGGGGCGCGCCCGCGGCGGCCGAGCAGTCGATGTCGATGCGGTCGGCCACGCCGAACGTGTCCCAGCAGGCTCCGACCTCGACCATGTTCGCCCGATCGTCCTCGTTGAGCACCGGTCCGCCCATCATCTCGGCGTAGCGCGCCAGCAGCACCGTCGGCGTGTGCCCGGAGATGACGACGGGACCGCGCCCGTCGGGACCGACCAGGCCGGTCGGCTCCCCCCAGAAGGCCCCGCGCGTCCACAGCAGGTCCTCGGGATCCTGCTCGGCGAGCGCCGCGCGCCACACGTCCTCCGGCACGTCGCCGTATCCGGTGCCCGCGCTGAAGCCGGCCGTTGCCAGATAGCCGCGCAGGCCAAGCGCGTCGATGCCGGCATGCGCGAGCAGATACGTCCTTTCGCCCACGCTCACCACGTCGAACAGCGGCAGCTCCGAGATCCAGCGGATGATGTCCACGTACTCGTCGTGCGGGCAGGCATCGAGGCCGGCGGCCGTGGACGAGCCGCCGTTCATCTCCCAGGTCAGAAGATCGAGCTGGGTTCCCGATGAGATCGTGTTGAGCAGCATGTCCTCATGGTTGCCCATCAGGACCTGCGCGTTGGGGAGGCTCCGGACCAATCGCAGTACGCCCACCGGATCGGGTCCGCGGTCGACCATGTCTCCGAGCACGTAGAGCCTGTCGTCGGCGCCAAGGGAGATCTGCTCGAGCGCCGCATCGAATGCGCGCAGATGGCCGTGCGCATCGGAGGTAACATATGTCGCCATGGCCTGCCTCGCAATCCTTAAACTTCAAGTTGAACGTTATTGTACACGTTTCCCGCTACCACATCCGAGCCGGCACCAATCCCCCATGCGAGATTACGCACCGGTTAACGAAAACGCATAAAATACTTTGCTATGCTAGAGTTAGGCGCACTTTGCAATCGACTCAGGTCTGGAGGTCGCGTATATATGGCACGCGTGCACAACTTCTCCGCCGGCCCCGCCGCCCTTCCGCTCGAGGTGCTCGAGCAGACGGCGTCCGAGCTGATCGACTACCGCGGATGCGGCATGTCCGTGCTGGAGATGAGCCACCGTTCGGCCGCATACCAGCGCATCTACGATGAGACCGAGGCCTGCCTGAGACGCATCCTGAGCATTCCCGACACCTATCAGGTGCTCTTCCTGCAGGGCGGAGCGACGCTCGAGTTCGCCGCCATCCCGCTGAACCTCATGCGTCGCGGGCGGGCAGGCTACGTGGTATCGGGCAACTTCGCCAAGAAGGCATGGGAGGAGGCCCGCCGCTACGGCGAGGCGGTCGCGCTCGCCTCGAGCGAGGACACGAACTTCGATCGCATCCCCGATCTCTCCCCCGTCGCCGAGCGCGTCGCATGCGGCGACCTCGACTACATCCACATCTGCCAGAACAACACCATCTTCGGCACGATGTACCACGAAATCCCGAGCACCGGCGAGGTGCCGCTCGTGGCCGACGTGTCGAGCTGCTTCCTCTCGATGCCGCTCGACATCGAGCGCTACGGGGTCGTCTACGCGGGCGCACAGAAGAACGCGGGCCCCGCGGGCGTGACCGTCGTCATCGTGCGCCGGGACCTGATCGAGGACGGACCGGCGCTGCCCATCTGCCCAACCTATCTCGATTGGCGCACCCAGGCGGCGAAGGGCTCCATGCTCAACACGCCCAACACGTTCGGCATCTACCTGTGCGGCAAGGTCTTTGCCTGGATCGAGCGCACCGGCGGGCTCGCCGCCATGGAGCAGCGGAACCGCGCCAAGGCGGAGCTGCTCTACAACCTGCTCGACGGCAGCGACCTGTTCCACGGCACGGCCCAGCCCGCCTCGCGCTCGATCGCCAACGTGACGTTCAGGACCGCCTCACCTGAGCTCGACGCCGCCTTCATCGCCGGCGCGCGCGAGCGCGGCATCGAGGGCATCGCGGGGCACCGCCTCGTGGGAGGCATGCGCGCGAGCATCTACAACGCCGTCGACATGGCGTCGGTCGAGGCGCTCGCCGCGTACATGACCGAGTTCGAAGAGAGCCGGCGCACGCAGACGCGATCTTCGTAGCCCGCTGACACGCGGGCCCCTCTCGACCGTTACGGCAACACAACGAAGATCGACAAAGGAGATCGTTCCATGCGCTACATCAAGACCATCGATGACATCACCAAGGACGGCAACGTCGAGTTCGGCGAGGGCTACGAGTTCGTCGAGCGCACCGAGGACGCCGACGCCATCCTCATGCGCTCCACCGACCTGCACGGCTACGAGCTTCCCGACGGCATCCGCGCCATCGCGCGCTGCGGGGCGGGCGTCAACAACATCCCCGTCGAGGAGTACGCCAAGCGCGGCGTCGTGGTGTTCAACTCCCCCGGCGCCAACGCCAACGCCGTGAAGGAGATCGTCATCGCCATGATGATCCTGTCCAGCCGCGGCATCGTCCAGTCCATGGAATGGGTGAGGAACAATGCCGGCGACCCCGACATCCTCGTCAACGCCGAGAAGGCGAAGAAGGCGTTCGTGGGCCACGAGCTCAAGGGCAAGCGCATCGGCGTCATCGGCCTGGGTAACGTGGGCTCCAAGGTCGCCAACGCAGCCGTGAGCCTCGGCATGAACGTGTACGGCTACGACCCGTTTATCTCCGTCGAGCACGCGTGGGCGCTCTCCCAGGACGTGCAGCGCGTGGGCACGCTCGAGGACCTGTGCCGCGGGTGCGACTACCTCACCCTCCACGTGCCGTCCAAGGCCGACACCGTCGGCATGATCTCCACCGAGCAGCTCGACCTGCTCGCCCCGGGCGCGGTGCTCGTCAACTTCGCGCGCGAGACCATCGTGGACGAGGACGCCGTGGACACTGCCCTGCATCGCGGGCAGCTGTCCTGGTTCGCCACCGACTTCGCCACGCCGAAGACCGTGCTCATGCCCAACACGTTTATCACCACGCATTCCGGCGCGGGCACGGGCGAGGCCGAGGCCAACTGCGCCGACATGGCGATCTCCGAGCTCAAGGACTACCTGGAGAACGGCAACATCGCGCACTCCGTGAACTATCCGGCCTGCTCCATGGGCAAGGCGCGCGCCGCGAGCCGCATCGCCTGCCTGCACGCCAACGTGCCGAACATGATCGGCCAAATCACGCGAATCCTGGCGGACGACAACGCCAACGTCCAGCGCATGGTCAACGAGAGCGCGGGCGAGAACGCCTACACCATGTTCGACACCGACGAGCATCTCGACAGCAGCACGATCGAGGCGCTGAAGAGGATTCCCGCCGTCTACCGCGTGCGCGTCATCAAGTAGCACCAGCAACCGATACGAGGAGTCGACATGTATTCCGCTTGGGAGCTCGCACAGCAGCTCGTGGGGATCGACAGCTCCGACCCCGGGGCATATGAGGGCGAGATCGAGCAGGCCATCAAGCAGCTGGTCGAGCACCGGCTGGCGCAGATGCCCCCCGAGCTCGCGGCGTGCGTGGACATCGAGGAGCTCGAGGCGCTGCCCGGACGCTGCGACCTCATGGTCACCGTGCCCGGCACCACCGACGAGGAGCGGCTTGTCTACATCTGCCATATGGACACCGTGACCTTGGGCGAGGGGTGGAGCGACGACACGCCGCCGCTCGGCGCGGTCGTACGCGACGGGCGGCTGTACGGGCGCGGCGCCTGCGATATGAAAGGCGGGCTCGCATGCGCCCTGTCGGCGCTGTTCTCGCTGCTCGACGAGGTCGAGCGCAAGCAAGCGCTGCCCCGGCGCGGATTCTCGCTCATCTGCTCGGTGGACGAGGAGGACCTGATGCGCGGCGTCGAGGCCGCGATCGAGGCCGGCTGGGTCGGCTCTGGCGAGTGGGTGCTCGACACCGAGCCCACCGACGGGCAGATCCAGGTCGCGCACAAGGGGCGCACGTGGTTCGAGCTCACGATGGAGGGTATGACTGCCCACGCGAGCCAGCCCTGGCAGGGGGCGGACGCCATCGCGGCCATGGCGGAGGCCCTGTGCTCGATCCGCCGCGCGTTCGCCGACCTGCCCGCCCACGGCGAGCTGGGCCCCTCGACGGTCACGTTCGGCATGATTTCGGGCGGCTACCAGCCCTATGTCGTCCCCGACCGCTGCCAGGTCTCGATCGACATGCGCCTCGTACCGCCAACGGACACGGCGGCTGCGCGCCGCATCGTGGAGGAGGCGTGCGCCGCCGCCGAGGGCGCCGTGCCGGGCACCCACGGCACCTATGTCATCACCGGCGACCGGCCCGCCGTCGAGCGCGACCCCGACTCGCCGCTGCTCGCCGCCCTGCTTGCAAGCACCGAGGCCTGCGGCGCGCCCGCCGAGGTCGGCTTTTTCACGGGCTACACCGACACCGCCGTCATCGCGGGGCGCTGCGCCAACCGCAACTGCATGAGCTACGGACCGGGTTCGCTCGCCCGCGCGCACAAGCCGGACGAATTCGTGCCGCGCGCCGACATCGAGCGCGTTGAGCGCGTGCTCACCGAACTGACCCGCCGCGAGCTCTGGTGATAAGAAACGCGAAGGCGCCCCTTCCCGCCTGCGGGACGGGGCGCCTTCGCATCCGTCTACACAATGAGCGCCATGAGCGGGATCGTGAGGATCGAGGCGAACACCGATAGGAACATGCCTTGCATGACCGGCTTGGCGTCCATGCCGTACATGAGGCAGTACAGGATGCCGTTCGTCGCCACCGGCATGGCCTGACCGAGCACGATGACCGACAGGATCAGCGGCGTCGCGGCGAACCCGCGCAGGGTCGCGAACAGCAGCAGCGGCACGCCAACCAGCCTCAGCGCGGTCGCCACGTAGGCGCGCCAGTTGCTCAGCATCTCGCGCGCCGAATAGTTCGCCAGCGACGAGCCGCAGATCAGCAGCGCCGCGGGCGTCGTGAAGGCGCCCACGTTGGACAGGCCGTCGCCGACCACGCCGAAATCGTTGATGCCGACGAGGGCGAACGCCAGCACGATCAGGCTCGCCACGAGCATGGGCGAGACGAGCCGCTTCGCGCTCGCGCGCAGGGCCTTAGCAAGGCCGCCTTCCGGCAAGCCCGAGATCATGAGCACGCCGATGCTGCTCGACAGGATGTACCAGGGAATGTTCGCGATGGCGGCATAGAGCACAGCGTCCGGTCCAAGCACGGCGTTCAGCACGGGGAAACCGATGAAGCCCACGTTGCCGAACGCGATGACGAAACTGTATGCGCCGGATTCGGGCGCGCGTATCAGCCTCGGGGCGATCAGCGCCACGATGACGGCCATGACGTAGCCCGCGGCGGACAGGGCGAGCAGCTGCAGCAGCTCGGTCGCCGGCGGCAGCTCGCGACCGCACACCGAGACCAGGATCATGCACGGCAGCGTGATGTTGATCACCAGCTTGGACAGCGCGCTGTCGAAATCCCCGCCCAGAAAGCCGAGCTTATGCGCCACGTAGCCGATCAGGATGGGGATGGCAAGCGTGACCATCTGCAGCGCCGTCTCGATAAATCCCATAGGTGGAGCTCGCATTCCCTCGTGGTGTGCAACAGGTGTATAAGAATACACCCAACGTCTTTCCTTTGGTTACATCATGGGACGCCCCGCAGCGCACGAGGCGCGCGGCGCGTGCCCTGCGGTATGATGGCTGTGGTTCGACCGGCCGATCCACGATCAGAAAGGCATCCCATGCGCGTCCTCCCCTTCCCCTGCATCCGCCCCGTCCCCGAGCACGCCTCCGACGTCGCGGCCCTGCCCTACGACGTCTTCGACCGCGCGGAGGCGGCCGAATACGTGCGCACGAGGCCCCTGTCCTTCCTGAACATCGATCGTCCCGAGACGCAGTTCGCACCAGACCAGGACATGTACGCCCCGGAGGTCTACGCCCGCGCATCCGAGGTGCTCGAGCAGCGCATCGAGGACGGGACGTACCTCTCGGATTCGAACCGCGCCTACTACATCTACGAGCTGCGGATGGACGGACATGCGCAGACGGGCGTGGTAGCCATCTGCTCGATCGACGAATACGAGGACGGCACTATCAAGCGCCATGAGCTCACGCGCGAGGACAAGGAGCGCGACCGCATCGAGCACATGCGCGCGCTCGGGTGCCAGACGGGCCCGATCTTTCTCACCTACCGCGACCAGCCGGTGCTCGACATCATCATCAACGCGGCGAAGGAGTCCTCGCCGATCTATCGCTTCACCGACGACGAGGGCGTGGAGCAGATCGTGTGGGAGGTCGCGCGCACCGATGCCGTCGAGGCGATCCACGCCATGTTCGAGCATGTTCCGTGCGCCTACATCGCCGACGGGCACCACCGCACCGCATCGGCCGTGAAGGTCGCGCAGGCCATGCGCGACGAGGCGCGTGCCGCCGGCACGCTGACCGGCAAGGAGCCGTTCAACTTCTTCCTGTCCGTCCTGTTCCCGGCGAGCCAGCTGACGATCCTGCCGTACAACCGCGTGGTGGCAGATCGTGCGGGGCTGACCGTCGACGAGCTGCTCGCGCGCGTGCGCGAAGCGGGCTTCACCGTCGACGCCGCGCCTACGGCGGTGGTTCCCTCGTCCGCGGGAACGTTCGGAATGTTCACCGATGGGCGCTGGTGGCAGCTGGCCCTGGGCGAAAAGCTCGCCTCCCAGATCGCCGACGGAGACCCCGTCTCCGCGCTCGACGTCACCGTGCTTCAGGAGCGCGTGCTCGCCCCGGTGCTGGGCATCGGCGATGTGCGCAGCGACCCCCGCATCTCCTTTGTGGGCGGCATCCGGGGCGTGGACGAGCTCGAGCGCCGCGCGGGCGCCGAGGGCGTGGCGTTCTCGATGTACGCCACCTCCATCGACCAGCTGCTCGCCGTGGCGGATGCGGGCCTGCTCATGCCGCCCAAGTCGACCTGGTTCGAGCCCAAGCTCCGCAGCGGCCTGTTCATCCACCGCATCGCCCGCCCCTAATGGGTCATTTGGGGACGGGTTCGTTTCAACCCATCCCGACGTGAGCGCGACATGGCACCTCAGAATGCCAGCGCCCGCAGGATTCTCGCGAGTCCTGCGGGCGCTCTTTTCGTCCGGACGGCCTCAACCCTCCTTCTGCTCCTCGCTCGTCACGATGCGATCGAGCGAAAAGGCCGAACCATCGAAGGAAAACAGCATGATGGAGCAGTTGCCCGGCAGGTCGACCCTGCTGCTATCCTCATAGCCCAGCGCGTGCGCGAGGAACTCGCGACAAGACGAACCGGAGGACACGGCGAGCACGCACTCGTGACCGGGCCGCCGCATGATCTCGGACAGCGTCTCGACCATGCGCCTCCTGACCTCCATCTGGCCCTCCCCGCCGAAGCGCTTGAAGAAGTCGCCCCAGGGCTTGGGGAACATAATGTTGGAATGCTCCGCCTCGAAGGTGCCGAAATACCATTCGCGAAGACCGTCCTCGCAGCTATAGGGCATACCGGTGATGCATTCGAGCGTTCGCTGCGTCCGCGTGAGCGTCGAGGCGTATGCGTGATCGAACACGACGCCCTCGCGCTCGAGGTACGCCCCGGCGCGACGCGCCTGCTCCCAACCGAGATCCGTGAGGGGCGAGTCGCACCAGCCTTGAATCAGCCCCTTGACGTTGAACAGCGTCTCACCGTGCCGCACAAGATAGAGATGTCTGGTCATCAGGGTTCCCACCGCCTTACAATCCGACAATCCGCGGCTCTACATCGCACGGTTCTTCGCCGCCGCAGCGCGGGCGGCGTCGATCACCGCGGCGCGGAAGCCGCCGGACTCGAGCGCGGATACGGCCTCGATCGTCGTGCCCGCGGGCGAGGACACCATGTCCTTCAGCACCGCCGGATGCACCCCGGTCTCGAGCAGGTACTTCGCCGTGCCCAGCACCGCCTGCTCGGCGAAGGTGTAGGCCTGCGCGCGCGGCATGCCCTCGGCCACGGCTGCATCCGCCAGGGCCTCGATGAACACGCATACGTACGCAGGCGAGCTGCCGGACGCGGCGATCACGGCGTCGATGAGGTGCTCGGGCACCACCTCGGCGCGGCCGAAGCTTTCGAACAGCTCCTGCACGCGCGCGCACTCCTCGGCGCTCACCTGCGCGTTCGGCGTCAGCGAGCTCATGCCCGCAAGCACCATCGCCGGCAGGTTGGGCATCACGCGCACAATCTTGCGCTCGGAGCCCAACAGGCCCTCCAGGCGCGCGAGCGTCACGCCGGCGGCGATGGACACCACGAGCACATCGGGCGCCACGGCGTCGGCGAACCCACGCACCACGTCGTCAAGATACTGCGGCTTCACCGCGATGATGACCATGGCCGCGTCGCGCACCGCCTCGACGTTGTCGCAGGTGCCCGCGCACCCCAGCTCGCCAGCCAGCCGTGTGGACGCCGCCTCGCTCACGTCCGAAACCACGATGTCGCCCGCGTCGATGAGGCCCGCGCCCACGATGCCCTTCACGATCGCGCTGCCCATGTTGCCGCAGCCGATGAGGGCCAATTCCTTATGCATGATGCTTGTCCTTTCCCGTGATACGAATGGTTCAGCGTCTCCCCAAAGCAGCTAAAACGCCTGCTCCGTACGGTTGATGATCTCGTCTTGCAGCTCGCGGCCCAGGTTACACCACTTCTCGGAGAAGCCCGCCACGCGCACGATGAGGTCGCGGTAGTTCTCCGGATGCTCGCGCGCGTCGAGCAGCGTGGCACGATCGATGATGTTGAACTGGATGTGGTGCCCGCCCATGTCGAAGTAGGTGCGCACGAGGTCGGCCAGGTTCTCCAGACCGCGCTCGCCCTCGATGGCCGCCGGCGCGAACTTCTGGTTCAGCAGCGTGCCTCCCGTGGAGGCATGGTCCATCTTGGCGCACGACGCGATCACGGCGGTCGGTCCGTTCACGTCCGCCCCGCGCTCCGGCGAGATGCCGTCGGAGACCGGCTCGCCCGCCAAGCGTCCCGACGGGGACGCGCCCGTGACCTCGCCGAAATAGATATGGCAGGTGGTGGGCAGCATGTCGACGCGCCACTCGCCGCGGCGCATGTTGGGACGCCCGGTCACCGAGTCACGGAAGCACGCGAACACCGAGCGCATGATGTCGTCGGCGTAATCGTCGTCGTTGCCGTACTTGGGCGTGCGGCGGCTCACCATGCCGCGCAGCGCCGCGAAGCGCTCGCCCTCGAAGTTCGCGTCGAGCGCATCCATCATCTCGCCCATCGGCACCCGGTGCTCGTCGAACACGTTGAGGCGCAGCGACGCCAGCGCGTCGGTGATGGAGCCGATACCCACGCCCTGCAGGTAGGTGGTGTTGTAGCGCGCGCCGCCGGCGTTGTAGTCCTGGCCGCGCGCGATGCAGTCCTCGGTCATGATAGACATGAACGGCACCGGGTTCAGCCGTGCGCACAGCTGCGTGTTGATGTTGGAGCCGCGCACCTTGATGTCGATGAAGTGGCGCATCTGGGCGCAGTAGGCGTCGAACAGCTCGTCGTAGCTGGCAAAACCGCGCGGGTCGCCCGTCGTGAGGCCGATGAGCTTGCCCGTGCGCGGGTCCACGCCGTTATGCAGCGTGACCTCGAGGATCTTGGGCAGGTTGAAGTAGCCTGTCAGCGGATAGGCCTCGTAGCCCCAGCAGCCCGTCTCCACGCAGCCCGACGCCCCGCCGCGGCGCGCATCGGCCAGGCTCTTGCCGGCCGCCAGCAGCTCGTCGACGATCTCCTCGGTGCTGTAGAAGGCCGGCTGGCCCCATCCGGCGCGCGCCACCTCGCAGGCGCGCAGCAGGAAGCGGCGCGGCGTCTTGCGCGAGATCTGCACGTTGGAGTTCGGCTGGATGAACATCATCTCGTCCATGCAGTCCAAGATGAGGTAGGACACCTCGTTCACGCCGTCGGCGCCATCGGGCGTGATGCCGCCGGTGTTGATGTTGGCGAAATCGCTGTACGTGCCGCTCTCCTTGAGCGTCACGCCCACCTTGGGCGGCGCGGGCTGGTTGTTGAACTTCACCCACAGACATTCCAGCAGCTCGAGCGCGCGGTCGCGGTCGAGCGCACCGGATGCCACGTCGGCGCGATAGTGGCCGATGAGATGCTGGTCGAGGCGGCCGGGCGTGTAGGCGTCCCACGGGTTCGTCTCGCTCGTGATGGCCAGGTGGATGAACCAGTAGCGCTGGATCCACTGCCAGAACGTCTGCGGGCGCTCGGTCGCGACGACGCGGCAGTTCTCGGCGATCTGCGACAGCTCGGCGGCGCGCACGGGATCGGGCTCGTCGGCCGCCATGGCGCTCGCCAGCTCGGCGTAGCGGATGGCCAGCGTCTGCACGCCCTCGAGCGCGATGAGCATGCCCGAGAGCTCGTCGCGCTTGGCCACGGCGTGCTCGTCGGCCAGGTAGTCGAGGTCCGCCAGCGCGGCCTCGATGTCGGCGCGGATCTCGCCGAAGCCCGCGCGCACGCCGCGCTCGGAGCCCAGGCAGGTGTGCCCGCCGGCGCGCTGCTCGTAGAACTCGGTGAAGATGCCCGCCTCGTAGGCGTCGTGCCAGGCGGGCTCCTGCGCGCGCATGATGGCGTCGCGGCTCGCGCGGCCCATCCAGTACGGGATCACGATGTCGCGCTGTGCGGCCAGATCGTCCTCGGTGACGGTGAAGTTGACCTGCTCGCGGTCGTTCATGTTGTGCATATCCTCGAGCGTGTGGCAGCACAGCTCGGGGAAGGTGGGCGCCGCCTGCGGGCCGCGCCCCTTCTCGCCCACGATGAGCTCGCCCGGCTCGATGGAGATGCTCTTGTGCGCGAAGTAGTCCCGCAGCACCAGGCCGCGCAGCTCAGGGATGGAGACCGTGCCCTCGTAGCGCAGGTAGGTCGCCGTCTCGATGAGCGCCCGCTCCATGTCGAGGTAGGGCTGGGTGGTCTCGGACTGATGGCGCAGCCGCTTCACGCGCTCGTTCATGCCGCGGTCGTCCTTCCACGTGGCATGCGACGTGGTCCGCGTGGGCGCGGTATGCGAGCGCACCGCGGCGAGCGCGGCGCGGATCGCCTGGAAGCGCGGGTCGTCGAGCGTGGGAGATGCGTCGAGCGTGGGAGATGCGTCGGCCCGCTGGATGCCCGACGGCTTGCCCGCCTCCATGGCGACCTCCCCCGTATCGGTGTTCCCTGTCATATCAACCCCCGATTTCCACCTGCAAGAAGCCGCGCTCGCGCAGCAGGTCGCGCAGGTGCTCCATCGTCTGCGCCGAGGGCACCGCGAACGCGCCAGCCGGCGCGGCGCGACCCAGGCGCGCGTACTTTCCGTTACCCGTTGTATGATACGGCAGCAGGCTCACCGGGCACAGCCCCGCATGCGACTTGATGGCCTCCGCCGCAGCGATGATATCGTCGTCGCCGCTGTTCACGGGCTCGACGATAGGCATGCGCACGTTGATATGCGCGCCGTGTTCCGCGAGGTAGGCCAGATTCTCCAAGATGGCCCCGTTCGGCGCGCCCGTGAGCGCCCGATGGGTCATCTCGTCGGCAGCCTTGATGTCATAGAGCCAGAGGTTCACGAAGGGCAGCAGCCGCTCCAGATGCGCGCGGGGCGCCGCGCCGCACGTGTCCGCCGCCACGTGCACGCCCTCCTCGCGCAGCAGGCGGCAAAGCTCGACCAGGTAATCGATGTCCTGTGCCAGGCACTCCCCGCCCGACAGCGTGACGCCGCCGCCCGATTTCTCATAGAACATGCGGTCGCGCAGCAGGCAGCGGGCAAGCTCGGCGGGCGGGGGCGCGGGTTCGCCGGTGATCTCGCGCAACCCCTGCGGGCACGCGTCCGCGCAGGCCCCGCACGCCGTGCAGCGGGCACGATCGGTGCGGGCGACGCCGCGCTCCGGGTCGATCTCGATGGCGTGCTGCGGGCAGGCCCGCGCGCAGAGGCCGCAGCCGCGGCAGCGCTCCTCGTCCACCATGAGCTCGGGCGCGAACGCCTGCGACTCGGGATTGTGGCACCATGCGCACGTCAGCGGACAGCCCTTGAAGAACACCGTGGTGCGGATACCCGGCCCATCATGGGTCGAGAACCGTTGCATGTTGAAGATAAGCGGGGCCGTCCCCATACGAGCCTCCCGGTGCGCGCGATGCAAACATGCCACCATTGTAGTGGTACATTTTGGGACGGGGTCGCTTTTGGACACGGGTTCACGGGGGCGACATCGTGCCGTTTGTGCTCCAATGGCGCACGGGCGCACGCGAGCGCGCTTCTAGGCTCCCGGAGCGCTCGGGAAGGTCGCTGTATCCGCCCGCGTGCGAAATCGCACCTTGGTAAAAGGTTTAACCAGGGCCTGCGGACGCTTCGTTTTGAATTTGGTATCAAGTCTTGGGCAATAAGGGTCACGTAAGAGCGAATCGGATATCCCTTCCGAGGCCTCCGGAATCGATCGTGTGGAAAAAACGCAGGTCACAGGCTTGTCAAATATGGCCGCTTCCCTTTCGTGCTTCCCAATTTGATACCAAATTCATTTTCAGGAAACACTGACCCCCTCGTTCCTGCGGTAATGCAGTGCGGTTTCCCTACCGGACGCATACGGGACCTCGGGATCCGCCCGGCCCGTGCCCCCTACTCCCCGCTCGTGCGCACCCAGTTGCGGTCGAAGTCGCGCAGCAGCAGGAATATCATGGCGACTCCGAATGCGAGCGGGCGGGTGTCATCGTCCTCGAGCTCGATGCGAAAGACCGGACGGCCCGACGAGCGCAGCGCCGTCACCGTGGCGATACGTCCGCCCTGGCGCCAGATGCTGAACTCGTCGCCCAGCACCGCGCCCTCGACGCCCACGCCCTCGCCCTCGATGGTGTAGACGGTTCGAAACTCGCCCGGCTTCCATTCGCGCCTCACCTGCACGCGCTCGAACCCCGGCACGCGCAACTGATACACCGGATCGAAGGTCGCCCTGCCTCGATGGATGGTGCCCACGGCCTCTCCCGCACCGTTCTCGATGCGATAGTTGCTCATGCTGAACAGCGCGAACGTCCGCACCAGGCGAAACTCCGGCATGCCGGCGCGCACGGCCTCGATGCGCTCGTAGTTGCCGAACACCACGCTGCCCTGCGGCTCGGGCATGGTGAGCGTGATGGGCGCGTCGGCATCCTGTGCTCCGGCGTCCTCCACGGTGGAAACCCGTTCGGATTCGATCTCGCGGTCACCCGATTCGGACAATTCCGGCCCCACCACCAGCAGGCGATTCCGATCGCGCGCGATGGCCCGCGCCATCACGTTCGCATCGCCCTTCACCATCTCGTCGATCGTGACGCCGAACAGGGCGCTCATGAGGATGAAACTTTGGATATCCGGCGTCGTCGCGCCCGTCTCCCAGTTCGATACGGTGTTGCGCGAAACCCAGATGGCGTCGGCCAGATCCGCCTGCGACATCCCCAGCGCCTCGCGCCCGCGCCTGATCTGCTCGCTCACGTTCATGACGGCATCCTTCCACTTTGCCGCGGCCCGTGCGGCTACCTACCGTGTACCCCCACTGCAGCACAGGCGAAGCGAACGCGCTGCCCAAAGCCTTTGGCATAGCGGCAAACGGCCGGCAGACGCGGGCGAAAGACGACACGTGTCCGCCATCGGGAGACACGCGCGCATGGCGGGGATGCCGTCAACCGGCCATGCGGAAATGCCCCACGATGTCGCCGCGGCGGGACTCCAGGAGGTCCTCTTCGTAGCGCAGCTGAAATGCGCTTTGGTGGTGGATCACATAGGGTGTGCCGCGGCTGTTACGATAGTCGGAGACGATGCCCACGTGCCCCTCGAACATCACGATGTCCCCGGGCTGCCACGAGGAGAGATCCTCCGGATTGTTCGTGAGGCGTTGAGCATGGCGCTCGAAGTACACGAGCTGGTTGCCCGTCCTGCGGAAGTCGATGGCGGCATCGGGCGTCTCCACGTCATACGCCTCCGTGGCAGCCGCGATATCATCGGCGATGAGCCTCTGCAGGTCATAGCCCGCATCGCGCAACGCGAACGCCACGACATCCGTGCACACGCCGAAGCCGTCATCCGGATATCCGTTCGCGTAATATGCGCTTCGATAACGCGGCCGGGTCCGAACATACGCGAGCGCCGCCTCGAGAATGTCCTGGCCGTCCTCAATGCCGTCCCCGTCGCGATCAACATGCGGTCCGTCGTCGACGAAGAGTATGTCCATGTAATGCTCCGGGCGCTCGGCGGACGTCATGTTCACCGCACCCGTCGCGACGAGGACGGCAGCGACGAGCGTGAACAGCAGAAGAATCCCGCCCAGGGCTGCCGTAACGCGATGCCTCATCTGCCTTCTCATCGCAATCCCTCCCGTACCGAGCATGCTTCGAACGCGTCGATGCGCGATGTTCCCCTCCAGCTTATCAGCCCATCCTTTCGCGCTTGAAACGGGACGATTCGGTCTTGACCTTACCGTTACGTAAAGCGCTATCGTGGAGCTCGAAGGAGGGGCCATGAACGGATACCGCATCGGGGAGCTCGCGCGCATGGCGGGGATCACCACGCGCACACTGCGCTTTTACGAAGAGGTGGGGCTGCTTGCGCCCTCGGGCCGCAGCGAACGCGGCTATCGGCTGTACTGCAGCGCGGACGCCGATCGGCTGCAGGAAATCTTGCTGCTGCGCCGCTGCGGCGTGGCGGTGCGCGACATCGGCCCGCTGCTGAGCACTTCGTCCGCAGAGCGCACCGAGCTGCTCGCACGCCACCTTGATCGCCTGCGCGACGAGCAATGCCGCCTGACGCGCCTCATCGCCACCGTCGAGCGAACGCTCACAACTTTGGAAGGAGCTGGGTCCATGACCGATATCGAGAAGTTCGAAGGTTTCAAACGGGATCTCGTGGATAAGAACGAAAAGCGCTACGGAGCCGAGGTACGCGAGCGCTATGGAGACGACGCGGTCGACGAGAGCAACAGGAAGATGCTGAAGATGAGCAAGCAGGAATATGCGGATTTCCGCGCACTGGAGGAGCAGATCCGCTCCGAGCTGGAGAGGGCAGTCGACGCGGGAGACGATCCCGCGGGCGAGACGGGCGAACGGATCTGCAGCATGCACCGCACCTGGCTGGGCTACACCTGGCCCGCCTATTCCGCCGAAGCGCATCGCGGGCTGGCGGAGAGCTACGTGGCAGACGATCGGTTCCGCAGCTACTACGACCGCTCCGTCGAGGGCTGCGCCGCATGGCTGCGCGACGCAATCGTCGCGCACGCGCGGTAGGCGGCGCTTTTCGGGAGGGGCGCCGGTTGCTGTACCCTTCGCCTGCCCCACGGTTCGGTGCCCCCCTTGATGCGCATGTGCGATAATCGATGTCCTCAGCGAAAGCGATGCGCACCGCGACCGTGGCGCGCAGACACCGAGCAAGGAGACGCATGGCCCGCATCCGCACGCTCTATATTGATGCTGACGCCTGTCCCGTCCTGCGCGAGGCGCTCACCTGCGCACGACGCGCCCATATTCCCGTCATCATCGTCGGCAACACCACGCAGAACCTTGCGCGGCACATCAGGCGCGACGACCCGCGCGACGCCGAGCATGCCCGCGGGCGCACGGCTGATCGCCCCGGGTTTTGGGTCGACATCGTCGACGTGTCGATTGGTGCCGACAGCGCGGACTTCGCCATCATCGAGCGCCTGCAGCCTGACGACGTGGTCGTCACGCAGGATATCGGGCTGGCAAGCATGGTGCTCGGGCGCGGAGCGGCGGCCATCGGGGCGCGCGGACGCGTGTACTCGAGGGCGACGATCGACATGGACCTGTTCATCCGCCACGAAGAGAAGAAGGTGCGACGGGCCGGCGGGCGCACGCGGGGTCCGGCGGCGTTTACCGACGAGGATCGCGAGCGGTTCGTTCGCAACCTATCACAGCTCCTGGCTTCGTGAAGCGCTGATCGCACGGCTCACTGTCGATGCGCGGTCTCTATGGGGGCACCCTCCCGTGCATGAGGTGCCGCCGGACAGCTCCGGAAGACGACAGCGCCGATCCGCCATCGCACCGAACATGAGCTACGTCACCCTCGGTTGCACCACGTTGCGCAAAAGTGGCTAGATATTTCGAATTTGCTGTTCGTCGATTCTGATCCGGATGTCCGAGTCGGCCGGTTTGGCTATATTGGCTGGTTCTGACGGCGGGATGAGAGGCCCTTTCGTCCCGAATCGGGCCCCGTCAAGGGGAGATGAACCGGAAGCACAGGCTCCAGGCACATCGGCACGGGGTTTCTTACAGCAAAATAGAAATTTCTAGCCACTTTGCCATCAGCGGGTGATAACGGAGGACCCGTTCGCACGGCTGGGACGCTCCGAGGCGACCTCGCGCCTCCGCACGGATCCATCCGCCCTGCCCTACAGCCCCGCTGCCATCAGCACGAGGCCCCAGACCACCGCGATCACGTACAGCAGGGCCAAGATGATGACGTTCTCGCGCGCGTTGTGGTTCGTGCGGAACAGCACCAAAAAGCCCACGCCCGCCGATACGAGCGTGCCGGCCATGAGCGGTCCGAACCCGAGCACGCCCTCCAAGTACAGCTGCGTGATGACCACGCTTGCCGCGCAGTTCGGGACGAGACCGACAAGCGCCGAGGCGAACACCGCGAGCGCCTGGTTGCCGGCGACGAACGAGGCGAGCGCCCCCTCTCCCACCGTCTCGAGAATCGCGATGAGCGCGAACGTCACAACGAAGATGAAGACGGTCACCTGCACGGTGTGGGACACGGCGCTCAGCACGATCGAGCGCAGGGCGCCGTGACCATGGTCGTGCCCATGCCCCTCATGCGCATGGTCGTGATGGTCGGCGTCGTCGTCGCACCCGCAGTGGTCGTGCTCGCACAGACGATGGATGTGCGAGGCGCCCTCGCCTGCTTCGGCCATCTCGTCGAGCAGGTCGCGCCCCGCCTCGGCGCCGCGCGCGGCACGGCGCAGCGCGGCGTGGGCGCGTGCGTTCCTGCGCAGCACGCGCAGGCCGAGATCGATGCCCAGGCCGGTGATCGCGGCGACCGCCGCCTTGGCGAGCAGCACGAAGGCAAGCGAGTCGGCGTCGGTCCGCTCCGCCAGAAGCATCGGCAGCATCTCGTCGGACGTCGACAAGAAGACCGCGACGAGCGTGCCGAGCGTGATGACGCGTCCCGCGTACAGCGTCGCACCCATAGCGGAGAACCCGCACTGTGGCACGATGCCGAGCAGCGCTCCCACCACCGGGCCCGCCGCGCCCGCACGACGCACGGCCGCGTTGACGCGCTCGCCCGCCGCGTGCTCAAGCGCCTCGAGCGCCAGATAGGTTACCAGCAGGAACGGCACGAGCGGCAAGGTGTCCTCGACCGCATGCTCAAGCAGATGAAGAAGAAGTTCCATGGAGCGCAGCTCCCTTTCGTATAATCGTCTTCCGGCAGATAAGGTTAGTACCCATTTGTACGCCGTGTGTGAAACGACCGAGGATGTTCCGGCATCAACACAAGTTCCGGTATTGTATCCACGTTAGTTGCACATGGCAAACTATTCACAAGAACACGAGAGGTGAGCAGCGTGAACGTCAATCAGGCACTCGAGTACTCGATGCAGCCCTTTATCCCCATGTTCATCTACGGCGACTACGACGCCATGGAGTCGGAGCGCCAGCGCGGCGAGGAGGCCATGAAGGCCCTCATCGACGAGTGGCGCGTGAACGACGAGCCCGGGTTCTCGTTCGACGTGATCCTGGAGCTCGCCGACCGCAACCGCGAGCTGTGCGACCAGATCGGAGAGGCGCGCCTGCGCAACCTGTCCTCCCCGCTGCTCGCGCGCTCGCTTTCCGATGCCGACACCTGCGCGGGCATCGGCAAGCTGCAGGGCCGCGGCGCCGGCGTCGTGGCGCGCGCCGTCCGCGGCGACCGCGACGCCTACGCGGTCGAATGGGTCCGCAAGCCCATCAAGGGCTGCGTGCTCGGCATCGATATCGAGACCACCGGCCGCGCGCCAGAGCGCGGCTACATCATCAACGTGGGCTGGGAGATCATGGAGCTCACGAGCGACGCGGTGCCCCACGATGCCGAGGCCCACTACTGCGGTCTGCCCGAGATGTACCGCGAAGCGGGCATCCCCTTGGCCGACATCCACCACATCACGTGGTCTGACGTCGAGGGCAAGACGCCGTTCCGCGAGGACAAGGAGCTGCACAAGGCGCTCATCAAGCTCATGAAGAAGTATCCGTTCATGGCACACAACGCGGCGTTCGAGGATTCGTGGTTCATGATGCATCTGCCCGGTTACGCCGAGCTGCGCCGCGCGGGCAAGATTCTGCCCATCGATACGCGCCAGATCTGCCGCTCCATCGACGAGGAGGTTCGCACCCTACCGCGCGAGAGCGCGCCCGCGAGCCTGGAGAACTGGGCACGTCGCCGCGGCACGCTTGCCGCCGACGCCGCCGAGCAGCACCTCGGCCTCGACGACACGGACCTCATGCTGCGCACCGTGCAGGCAGAGTTCAATCGCAAGTCCATGTTCAAGGCGTAAGCGAGACGTTTCATATCCGTTTGCAACGCGGGCCCTTGCCGGATGGCATTCCGGCAAGGGCCCGCGTTTTTGTGCGCGATGGGTTGAAACGAACCCGTCCCCAGCCAACCCATCATCTGGAAAAAACCCTTGACATATGAACATGCGCTCATATAATCGGAGCTGACAGAAATATGAATGTCTGTTCATATGAGAAAGGAGGCAAAAATGAGCGCGCGACAGCAACAATTGGACGGCGGAGACATGACGGCCACCGCCCATGAGCCCGCGGAGCTCGCCACGACCTGCTCGCCTGAGGACCTTCCCGACGAGGAGCTTCTGTACGACCTCGCGGACCTGTTCAAGGTGTTCTCGGACACCACGCGCATCAAGATCCTCTACGCCCTCATGGGCCGCGAGCTGTGCGTGGCCGACATCGCCGCTGCGACGGAAACGTCCCAGTCGGCCGTGTCGCACCAGCTGCGCATCCTCAAGCAGTCGCACCTCGTCAAATTCCGGCGCGACGGTCGCAACATCAACTACTCGCTCGCCGACGACCACGTGTACACCATGCTCAACCAGGGCATGAGCCATATCTGCGAATAACGACCGAAAGGAACCATCATGCGCAAGTCCTTCAAGCTCGACGAAATCGATTGCGCCAACTGCGCCCAGAAGCTCGAGGACGCCATCTCGAAGCTCGACGGCGTCGAGAAGGCAAGCGTCAACTTCATGACGCAAAAGCTCACCCTCACCGCCGCCGACGACCGGTTCGACGAGGTGCTCGACCGCGTGGTCAAGCTCACCGCCGATCTTGAACCCGACTGCGAGATCCTGCGTTAGAGGATACGAAAAAGCCGCCCGCGCGGGCAGGCGCGGGCGGCTCGAATCAACCGGCACATCTCATACCGTTGACACGGCAAGTATAGACCCATTCAGGTGATCGAACCATGAACAAGAAACAGAAGCGCTGGAGGAACCGCATCGTCCTCGCGCTCGTCATCTTCATCGTCGTGTACGCCGTCGAAGAGCTCGGCGTGCTCGGCGCCATCTTCGGAGCGCCCGGCGACCTGTACGCAAGCTTCGCGCTCTTCCTCATCCCCTACCTCATCGCCGGCTACGACGTCCTGCAGAAGGCATGGCGCAACATCCGCCACGGCCAGGCGTTCGACGAGAGCTTCCTCATGACGGTGGCGACCATCGGTGCCTTCGCCATGGTGTTTTTCCCCGAGGCCGAGCCGCACATGGCGGAAGGCGCCGCGGTCATGCTGTTCTACCAGGTCGGCGAGCTGTTCCAGAGCTATGCCGTGGGCCAGAGCCGCAAGTCCATCAGCGCCATGATGGACATCGCCCCCGACTACGCCAACATCGAGCAGGACGGGCAGCTCGTCGAGGTCGACCCCGATGAGGTCCAGGTCGGCGACATCATCGTCGTCAAGCCCGGCGAGCGCGTGCCGATCGACGGCGTCATCACCGAGGGCGTAAGCCAGCTCGACACCGCCGCGCTCACCGGCGAGTCCATCCCCCGCCACGTGGAGCCGGGCGCCGACGTCATCTCCGGCTGCATCAACATGACCGGCATGCTGCACATCCGCACGACCAAGCCGTTCGGAGAATCCACCGTCTCGCGCATCCTCGAGCTCGTGGAGAACGCGAGCGAGAAGAAGGCGCGGACCGAGAACTTCATCACGCGCTTCGCCCGCTGGTACACGCCGATCGTCACCGGCGCCGCCGTGCTGCTCGCCGTGATCCCGCCTGTGCTCGGCATGGGCGCCTGGTCCGATTGGATCCTGCGCGGCCTCACGTTTTTGGTGGTCTCCTGCCCCTGCGCCCTGGTGATCAGCGTGCCGCTGTCGTTTTTCGGCGGCATCGGCGGCGCTTCCAAGCTCGGCATCCTCGTCAAGGGCTCGAACTACCTGGAGCTGCTCTCCAAGGTCGATACCGTGGTGTTCGACAAGACGGGCACGCTCACGAACGGCACGTTCAACGTGGTCGCCATCCATCCCGAGGCGGGCGTCGACCCCGATTACGTGCTCTCCAACGCCGCATATGCCGAGGCGTTCTCCGATCACCCCATCGCGGTGTCCGTGCGCCAGGCGTACTCCGGCGAGATCGACCAGGCGCGCATCCGCGACGTCAAGGAGGAGTCGGGCCACGGCGTGTCCGCGCACGTTGATGAGCACGTGGTCATGGTCGGCAACGACAAGCTCATGGCCGAGCACGGCGCCCGCTGGCACGAATGCGACCTGACCGGGACCATTCTGCACGTCACGGTCGACGGCCGCTACATCGGCCACATCGTGATCGCCGACGTGGTGAAAGACGATGCCGAGCAGACCATACGCGACCTGCATGCCGCCGGCGTGACCAAGTGCGTCATGCTCACCGGAGACCGGCGCGACGTCGCCGAGGCCGTGGGCGAAAAGCTCGGGCTCGACGAGGTCCATGCCCAGCTCCTGCCCGCCGACAAGGTCAGCGCCGTCGAGCATCTGCTCGGCTTCGAACGCGGCGACGCCAAGCTCGCGTTCGTGGGCGACGGCATCAACGACGCGCCGGTGCTCACCCGCGCGGACGTGGGCATCGCCATGGGGGCCATGGGATCGGACGCCGCCATCGAGGCCGCCGACGTGGTCCTCATGGACGACAAGCCGTCCAAGATCGCCCGCGCCATCCGCATCGCGCGTAAGACCATGCGTATCGTGTGGCAGAACATCGTGTTCGCGCTCGCGGTGAAGATCGCGATCCTGCTGCTCGCGGCGATCGGCGTGGCAAACATGTGGCTCGCGGTGTTCGGCGACGTCGGCGTGGCGATCATCGCGATCCTGAACGCGATGCGCGCCATGCGGGTGAAGGGGGTCTAGAGCTCCGCGCTCCCGTGGGTCATGTGGGGACGGGGCCGGTTCAACCCATGGCGGCGCGCTGCGCCGACGTGGGTTGAGCCGGCCCCGTCCCCCATTGCACCTAATAACACTACTAGGCCATATGCGCCTTGAGCTTTTGGAAGCTGTCCTCGGACAGGCAGTGCTCCATGTGACAGGCCTCCTCGGCCGCGAGCTCCGGCTCGACGCCGGCTGCGATAAGCAGGTCGCGGAAGAAGACGTGCCGCTCCAGGATCTCGTGCGCCACCTGCGCCCCCGCCTCGGTGAGTCGGACGTCGCGCTTGACGACCTCGATGAACCCCTTGCCCTCCAACGTCGACAGGGCCTTGGAGACGCTTGCCTTGGTCACCCCGAGATGCTCGGCGATGTCGATGGCGCGAACAGCTCCGCGCTCCTGCTGGAGCACCAAGATGGCCTCGAGATAATCCTCGCCCGATTCGCGCAACCGCATGTCGCAACCCTTTCGATCGGTTAGTTAGTTATAGTGAACTCATACTACCTCAAAAAGTTTGATATAGCAAACAAATAGCCCTGCACCGGACAGCGGTGCAGGGCTTGCGGTAAAGCGGCATGAAGCGCGACGCGATGCGGATGGCTCGTCTCTAGTCGAACACCTCGACGAGCTCGATCTCGAAGTTGAGGTCCTTGCCTGCCATCTCGTGGTTCGCGTCGAGCATGACGCCCTCGTCGTTCACCTCGAGCACGACCGCGGGGATCGGCTGGCCCGCGGGGCCGGACAGGTAGACGTGGTCGCCCGCATGCACCTGGTCGATGTTGGGCACCTGATCGGCCGGAATCCTGAAGACGAGCTCCTTGCGGTGCTGACCGTAGGCCTGGTCGGCCGGGATATGGACGGTCTTCTTCTCGCCCACCTCCATATCCATCACCGCCGCGTCGAAACCGGCGATCATCTGATGGGCGCCGCAGATGAACTCGATCGGCTCGCCGCGATCGTAGCTGGAATCGAACTGCGTGCCGTCGTCAAGCGTACCGCGGTAGTGCGCGCGGACCTTCTTGCCGTCGTTGGACATGTGCATCCTCGTTTCTGTCATACCGTCTCGCCCCTTGTGGGCGCAGACATGCAGTGGGCACTATACCCCATGCGCCGCAATCATGCCGCGCGCGGCGCATTCGTGCCATCGAGCGAGATATGCACACAAATTCGGGTACCATGGCCTAGAAAAGCTCCCGGCCCGGAGCCGGGGCAGGTCGCGCAAGCAGCCGGTCGGCACCTGCTGGCCCGGCGCCCCGCCCGATGAAAGGATGAGATCATGGCAGATTCCACAGCACGCGATCGCGACGCCCTTGCGGACAGGGAGCTCGAGCAGGCGTCGGGCGGCATGAGCATCGACGAGATCAGGGACCTCACGGACTCGTACCGCAACTTCCTCGAACATGCGAACAACGCAGTTAAAACCGCGTCCGACCTACTGAAAGACCAGGCGCAGCGCCTGTAAGCGGCCGCATGCCGGGATTTCGCGCAGTGCGGACCGTGAATCGCCCAGATACCGGCATCTGAGCACCGGCCACGAAACGAAAAGGGAGCTTTTGGGTACATGTTTTCCGGTCCGCCGAGTAGACCCTCATCAGCATAATGTATAACATACTGATTTAGATATGTTGCCATATGCAGAAGGTGGGCTACTCAACCAACCGGAAAACATGTACCCAAAAGTCCCTTTTTCGTTCAGGCAGCAATTCAAGAGTATTCTATTAAATGCAATATATAAAAACAGGGGTATAATGCCGGAATTTCCGGCATTATACCCCGACCCCACCGCGCCGCTGAGCGCTCCGGCCGCCTGGGGCTATACAGATAAGCGGCAGGCACGCGCCCTTGGCGCTACCCGTGCAGCTTGGCGTCGATCAACTCGGCGAGCACCTCGCCCAGATCGTGGCCCGCAACGCGCATCATCTGCGGGAAGCGCGAGTAATAGGTCATTCCCGGCGTGGAGTTGACCTCGTTGAAGACGACCTCGCCCTCCGGTGTCACGAACAGGTCCACGCGCGCGAACCCGGAGCAACCGAGCGCCTCGTAGACCGTGCGACCCGCCTCGCGGACGCGGGCCATGACGTCGGCGGGAAGGTCGGCGGGACACCGCAGCTCGGTGTTGGCGCCGGGATCCTTCTCCAGATGGATACGGAAGAAACCGTCCCCGGTGATGACGATCTCGTCGACCTCGCCCATCGTGATGCCGTGGATGGAGTCGCCCATGACGGCGCACCCCACCTCGACGCCCGTGATGGCCTCCTCGACGGCGACCTTCTCGTCGAGCTCGAACGCGGCATCGAGCGCGGCGCGGTAGGCCGCGTCATCGGAGGCCTTGGAGACGCCGATGGACGAGCCCCCGCGAGCGGGCTTCACGAACACGGGGTAGCCGCCGCACTTCTCGACGACGGCATGACACGCCTCGTCGGAGGCGCCGCGATAGAGCACTTCGCACTTGGGCGAGCGAACGCCGGCGGCCGCCGCCAGACGGTGGGACGCGTCCTTGTCCATGCATACCGCGGAGGCGAGCACGCCGCAGCCGACATACGGCACGCCGCACGCCTCGAGCGTGCCCTGCACCGTGCCGTCCTCGCCGCCCTGGCCATGGAGCACGGGCAGCGCCACATCGACCGGCAGCTCCACGAACTCGCCTTCGACAAGCTCCATGAAGCCGCCGCGTGCGTCCTCGCTGCAGCCGGGGATGAGCACCACGGGGTTCACGTCGTGGTCCTCCCATGCGCCGGTCACAATATCCGCGACATCGCCCGAATAGTGGAACCACGCGCCGTCGCGGTCGATGCCGATGAGAACCGGCTCGAAGCGGTCGCGCGGCAGCTGCGCGATGACGTTGTCGGCGGATTTGAGCGAGATATCGTGCTCGGTGGAGATGCCACCGAAGAGGATCGCAACCTTGATCATGGCCATCTGTCCTTTCCGATCGGGCGACGAGGCGCCGCGCGTGCAAGGGGCACCCATTATAGCGACGCGACCCCGCATGCCCTCTCGCCGCCGCGGGCGCCTAAGCGCCTGACCACGGCAAACCGCCGCTGCGTCACGGAGAATTCACGGCAGGGTCCGCACAGGGCAGGCGAGCGTGCTATGCTGTGCCGCATGAAACGCACAGCAGCCCTTTCGGCTTCAACCTTCACGCTCTACGTCGATGGCGCCGGACAGCGCATCCCTGTGACCGTCACGCGCAAGCGCGTGCGCAACCTCAACCTGCGCGTACGCGGGGACGGTTCCGTGGCGATGAGCATCCCTGCGCGCACGAGCGTTGCCGCCGCGCAGGAGTTCTTGGACCGCAAGAGCGCGTGGATCGTCGAGCGCGTGCGGCGCAGACGCGAGGTCATTTCCGCCCCGCTCCACCCCGAAGAGCTCGAAACCGTCATGCTGTGGGGAGCGCCGGTGCCGACGGAACGCGCGCTCGATGACGCGGGCATCCACCACGGCGCTGCAGCGCGCCCCTCGACATTCAGAGCCATGCTGCAGGACGGGCCGTCCGTGCCTGCCCGCATGTCGCCCGACGAGTACGGGCGCCTCGTCGACAAGCTGTATCGGCGCGAGATCGAGCGCGCGCTGCCCGAGGTGGTCGAACGCGTCGAGGCGACCATGGGCGTGCATGCGAGCAGCTGGAGCATCCGGTCCATGAAGACCCGCTGGGGGTCGTGCACGCCTGCGACCCGTGCCATCCGTATCAACGCGCGCCTGGCGGCCTATCCTCCGCTTTGCCTGGAGATGGTCGTCACCCACGAGCTCGTGCACCTCATCGAGCCGAGCCACAACGCGCGCTTCCACGCGCTGCTCGACACCTACTGCCCGAGGAATCGCGAGGCTTCCGCGCTGCTTCGCCGATCGTGAGCCGCGTGCGGCAGACCCCTCGGCTTATCGCGCCGCTACCCACCGCCAGCGCGACGACAGAGCGCGCGCCGATCTCGAAATGGCAGCGAGCGATGCCCAGATCGATCTTTGCGCACGGCCCCAGCCCCAAGCGCGCCCGCACGCCGGGCACCTCGCCCTCGACGAGCTCGAACGAGAACGCCTGCTGGTTCATGGCCGTCGGGGCGAGCTGGGCGGCACGCATGCCGGCTGCGAACCATTCCGGCATGGCCGCAGGTCCGCCCGGCACACGGCACAGGCTCGTCACGGGCTTGACCTTATGGGACGCGCCGGACGTCTCGCCGTACCCGAGCGCGAGGATCGCCGGACGCGCCTCGCCTGGCATCGTGCGGGCGGCGCCCCGTTTGCGGTAGGTCATGGCGACCCAGCAGGTGTTGAGGCCCAGCAGCTGGGCGGCGAGCACGACCTGCTCCCCGTAATACCCGACCGTCTCATCCAGGCGCGGGCCCTTGCGCCCGATGAGCGCCACGTGGTTGCGCACCCCGCGAAACGACCCGTAGTGAGCGAGGGCGCCGTCGAACGCGGACGGGTCGTCTGCGACGAGCGTGAAGCTCAGCCCTGCCGCCTCGTTGCAGCCGTCTATGACGGACTGGAGCTCCCGCAGCGCATCGGCATCGATTCTCTTATCTCGGTAGCTGCGCACCGAATGGCGCGCCTCCATGGCGTCAAGCAGATGGGCATCGTCCCAGCGCGCAAGCGCATCGACCGTCCCGAAAGAGCTCGTATCGATTTCCATGGCACCCTCTCCCCTTTCTCCGGATTCCTATTCGACCCGCTTGCCGCCGCAGCCATCCCCCGCACTCTCGGCGCGGCGCGCGACCTGTCTCACGAACCCCTCCGCGTCGCCTGCCAGGCGCGCCATCCGCGCCCACAGGGCCAGATCGGCGCTCACGTGATAGAAGTTTCTGGTTCCCACCTCGTACATATCCACGAGGCCCGCCTCGCGCAGCACCTTGAGATGATGCGAGACGGCCGGGCGCGACAGGTTGACGCACACGGTGAGCTCACCCACGCGCATGCCTCCCCAATGGCGCAGCCGCTCGATGAAGATCTGCTGGCGGCTCTCGTTGCCGAGCGCGATGAACACCTGGCGGCATGAGGAGAACTCCTCGGCAAGCTCCGTCATGCGCCGCGGCGCGAAGGCGTCCCAGGCCGAATCCGCAGGCTCGCGGGGCTCGATGGACTCCCGCTCGGAGTCGCAGGGATCGCGCATGGTGCTGCCTCCTCACGTCAACGGTCGAAGATCTTGAACCATTGTAGAAAGCGCATTCGCCCCTGTCAGCATCGGTAAAGGTATTCGAGACGAACGGGCGCGGGCGCGGGTCGGCGCCGTATCCGCCCGCATCCTGGGACTCTCGCACTACCCGACAGCTTCCTGTTGCCGCAGCTCATCCGAAGCTCGATAGCGAACCGCCCGGGCGCGCCCCGACTTGACCAGCGCTCCGGAGGCCACCATACCGTTGATGACCTTGAGCGCCGTGTCGCGTCCGACGTCAAGCGCCCGCTGAGCTTCCTCGCGCGAGAAATCGCCTCGTTCGAGTGCGAAGGCTATCATGAACCGCTCGAGACGACGCGGGCCCGTATCCGCAGGGCTGTCCCCGATGCGTTCCATATGCGTGACCCGAACGCCCGCCGGGGCGCCGGCGACCTCCCGTCCGGCCGCGTCCGCCGCGCGAGTTCCCTCTTGTGCACGATCGAGCGCGCACCTCTCCGCACGCGCCCGGTCATATGCCGCCTTCACGCGCACGGGCAGAGCCCCCATCGCATCGAGTTCGTCGAAAGCCTCCTGGCCCCCGCGAAGATCGGGGCCGCTGTTCGCCGTCAGGCTCATGTGCGGGTTGCGCGTCGTGTTGACGTTCGGCAGCACGAGCGTGAAGAAGGAGCCCTCTGCCTCGATACGCGCTGCAAGCCCCTCGTGTTCATACAGCTTCCAGATCTTGGGAAGGCCGGACCCGTACGCCTCGACTTCTCCCAAGCGGCCGAACAGCGCCAGCAACCGGGGGTTTCGCGGCGAGGACTCCCGCGTGATGGCCTGTTGCGCGGTGATGCCGAACAGGCCTCCGAACGAGGTGAACGAAAGCTCCGTGCGGTACATCTTCACCAGCGTGGGCACGCAGAGGCTCTCATCGTAATCGCGGTGGATGATGGCGTTGAGCAGGCCCTCGCGCAGCGCGTCATCAGGATAGTCGCGCTGATCGATCCTCGTGTTCGACGGGAAATACGACCTGAGGTTGTTCGCGAGGCGCAAAAAGCCGAGCGCCCGCTCGTACTGGCCGAGGATCGACCCCTCGCACTCGATGCGGTTCAAAAACTCGGTGCCGGCGTCGTCGTTGAAGACGGCGCACTTCAGGGTGAAGGGGTTCTGGTCGGAGACGAGCAGGGCGAGATTCGAGTAGAACCCGTCGCGGGCGAGCATACCGAGCGCCCGAAAGCGTTCCGGGGAGAACTCGGCGCCGTGCTCCCGGAAGACGCGCCCGGCCTCGTCGAAGGTGAGCTCCTGCACCCTTGCGTGGCGCGTCTCGAAAAAATCATCGTCGGCTTCGCGGATCATGCGCCGGATGTCCCGGCGGCCCATCGGCACGGTCGCAGGCCCCAGGCGGATGAACACGCCAGCCGGAACCAGGCCCTTTGAAGCCAGGTAGTAGGGCTTCTCATCACCCGCCTCGACGGACACGAGCACGGTGTCTTTGCCCTCGAGCTTGACGGGCTCGATATGCACGAGGTGCGCGAGCGGTGGGCAGATGGCATCATGCACGAGGTTCGAGACCTTGAGCATCTCGCTGTCGATATCGTCGACGCCGATCACCCGGCCAAAATCGTCGATACCGATATAGATGTCTCCACCGGTTCCGTTTGCAAATGCGATGATCGTCCTGACGATACGTTCGGTAACTGTGCGTTTAAACTCGATACGTTCCGTTTCCCGGTACTCCATCGCCCGCCTCCTCTCGTCGATATATCGACGATAGTACCACGGCGTGCGGACATCGTTGCGTGCGGGCGTGACAGCACGACAGAAGAATCGTCAACCCGGGCGGCCGCCTGACCGCCCGGGTTGACGATTCCCCGCCTTGTTGTCACGCCTGGGATGGAAGCCGCTACCTCGTGCGGACGATCTCCACCGCGACGGTGCGCAGCGGCAGGCCGATCGGGGCCCAGGGCTTCTCCAGGCGCACGCGGACGCCCACGAGCGCGTCGTGGCGGGCGAGCAGGCGATCGGCCAAGCCTTCTGCCACGGCCTCGATCAGCTTGAACGTATGGTCGCGCAGGAAATCGTCGACCTCGTGGCACACCTTGCCGTAATCGATCGACGCGCGCAGGTCATCGGTGCGCCCCGCCTCGCGCAGGCTCGTGTAGAGCGTGAGCGAGACGATGAACTTCTGGCCGAGCGCGCGCTCCTCGGAATACACGCCGTGGTTGGCGAAGACCTCCAGGCCGTCGATCTGGATCTTATCGGCTCCGGACAGGTCGGCCGCCGTCCAGCGGGCTATGGCCGTCCTCGTGGCGGGTAGCCCGGCCTCGCGCCGCGCGAGCTCCGCGCCCTCGGTCGGCGTGGCGTTTTCCGGCAGATGCTTTTGATGCTTCTTGCCCATGGCAATCTCCCCTTTCGTCCCCGCCCCGCATGCGAGAGGGTCAAAAGGGCGTCCAGCCCTTTGCCCCCATCAGATGCGGACGGCGAGGTTCTGCTGTTCTGTCGGCCAGTTGCATTCGGGGCGTGCGGGGCAGGCGAAGCAGGGGCGCGACAGCTTGTCGGCCCGATACAGCAGGCTGCCGAGCGGCGAGACGGCCGCATCGGATACGCGGTGCGCGCCGATGGCATCTGTGATGAGGTCCTGCTCCGCAGGCGAGAATGCACGGTCGCCATCTACCGTACCCATTATTTCGCGCGCGATGCGCACCCCGGCGACATCGTGCGGCTCGCCCGTCTCGTACTGCGCCGCGCGCCCGATGTCGTGCAAAAGCGCCGTGGCGTAGACGACGTCGCGCGGCAGGTCCGCGCCCTCCTCCAGCACGCCGATCCACATGATGCGCGCCACGTCCATCAGGTGCGCGAGGTCATGGCGGCAGAAAGCGCGCATGTGCTCGAGCTCCTGCATGCGGGCGAGATGTTCCTGAAAGACCGGGTGGCGCCAGATGGCATCCGCCCGTGGCATGGCCGCGCAGACGGCCTTTCCGCAGCGCTCCACTAGCGCCCCAGCATGCGGAAGAAGCGCTCCTCGAGCGACGGGTCCTCCGCGAACGCGCCGCGGCGGGCGCAGGTGACCGTACTGGTGCCCGGCTTCTGCACGCCGCGCATCGTCATGCACATGTGCTCCGCCTCGATGAGCACGATGGCGCCGCGGCATCCGAGATCCTCCATGAGGGCGTCGGCGATCTGGGAGCACAGGCGCTCCTGCAGCTGCAGGCGGCGCGCGAAGACCTCGACGGTGCGCGCGAGCTTGGAGAGGCCCGCAACCCGCCCGTCGGGTATGTAGCCGATGGCGACCTTCCCGTAAAACGGCAGCAGATGGTGCTCGCACAGGGAGTAGAACGTGATGTCGCGCTCGATCACCATGTCGTCCGCCTCGACCGCGAACGTTTTGGCCAGATGCGTCGCGGGGTCCTGGTCCATGCCGCCCGCGAGCTCGGCGTACATGCGCGCCACGCGGTCGGGCGTCTCGATGAGCCCCTCGCGCGTCGGGTCCTCGCCGATGCCCTCGAGCAGCAGGCTGATCGCCTGGCGCACCTTTTCTTGATCGACCATGAACATCCCTTCGAACGCATGCCGCTGACTGCGTTATCGTACCACCACAACGCCCGCTGCCGGACCCGCCATTGGAGACGGGCCCGGCGGCGGGTCGCGCCTACATCGTGTGCGTGCTGTAGACCTCTTCGTCCTGCCAGAGGCGCACGGCCTCGGACAGTGGCACGCCCAGCTCGGATGCGGCCTCGCGCGTGGCGTTGAGGTCGATCACCCGCTGGTTGGACGACCCGTGGAACCGCAGCGTGATGTCGTAGAGCTCCTGCACCCACGGCCCGTCGACCAGGATGTCGATGCAGGCGAGCAGCCGCTCGGTCACCTCGGTGCGATGGCGGCCGCCCTCCATGAGCTCGTCGAGCGTGTCGCCCGTGAAGCACCAGATGGTCTTGCCGCAGCCGCGCGGATAGCGCGCGCGGACGCGCTCGACGAACTCGACGAGCCCCGCCTGGTTCTCGGGCTCCATGGGCTCACCGCCCAGGATCGTGAGCCCGTCGACGTAGCCGGGCGCCAGGCTCTCGATGATCGCATCCTCCACCTCGCGCGTGAACGGCTCGCCCGCCTCGAAGCTCCATGCGCCGGAGTTGAAGCACCCCGGGCAGCCGCGCCTGCATCCGGAGACGAACAGCGTCGTGCGCACGCCCTCCCCGTTGGCGATATCGAAGTTCTTGATCTCGGCGTAGTTCACGCGTGCTCCACTTCTCACCGTGCCAGCAACGATCCATCATGCAATGTCGACAGCAGCCCTCTAGGTAGAGTACTCAGTCAGCGAGCGGGCATCTGACGAGGCGAGGTGACCCGAACGAGGAGGGCATAGGCCTTAAGGCCATGCCCGACAAGTGAGGGACAGATCGCCCGTCAGATGCCCGCGCAGCGTCGAGTAGTTCCGCGGTTCGGTAGAACCGCGGAACTACAGGTGCAGCACGCGGTCGCGGATCTCCTCGGTGCGGCCCTGGTTCCAGAACTGCGTGCCGATGTAGCCGCAGGTGCGGCGCGCCACGTTGAGCTTCTCCTGGTCGCGGTTGCCGCAGTTGGGGCACTCCCACACCAGCTTGCCGTCGTCCTCCACGATCTTGATCTCGCCGTCGTAGCCGCACACCTGGCAGTAGTCGCTCTTGGTGTTGAGCTCCGCGTACATGATGTTGTCGTAGATGTACTGCATCACGCGGATGACGGCCTTGAGGTTGTCCTGCATGTTGGGCACCTCGACGTAGGAGATGGCGCCGCCGGGCGACAGCTGCTGGAACTCGCTTTCGAACTTCAGCTTGTCGAACGCGTCGATCTCCTCGGAAACGTGCACGTGGTAGGAGTTCGTGATGTAGCCCTTGTCCGTCACGCCCGGGATGATGCCGAAGCGGCGCTGCAGGCACTTGGCGAACTTGTAGGTCGTCGACTCGAGCGGGGTGCCGTACAGCGAGAAGTCGATGTCGGACGCCGCCTTCCACTCTGCGCACTTGTCGTTCATGTGCTGCATGACCTTGAGGGCGAAGTCCTTGCCGCGCTCGTCGGTGTGGGAGGCACCGGTCATGAACTTCACGCACTCGTACAGGCCCGCATAGCCCAGGCTGATCGTGGAGTAGCCGCCGTAGAGCAGCTTGTCGATGGTCTCGCCCTTGTCCAGGCGCGCGAGCGCGCCGTACTGCCACAGGATCGGCGCCGCGTCGGACAGCGTGCCCTTCAGGCGCTCGTGACGGCACATGAGGGCCTTGTGGCAGAGCTCCAGGCGCTCGTCGAAGATCTCCCAGAACTTGTCCGCGTCGCCGTGGGACGACAGCGCGACGTCGGGCAGGTTGATGGTCACGACGCCCTGGTTGAAGCGGCCGTAGTACTTGGGCTTGCCCGGCTCGTAGTTCTTGGCGCGCGCCACGTTGTCAAACCCGTTGCCGGAGCGGTCGGGCGTCAGGAAGCTGCGGCAGCCCATGCAGGTGTAGCAGTCGCCGTTGCCCTCGGTCTCCCCCTTCGACAGCTTGTACTTGCGCATCATCTTCTCGGAGATGTAGTCGGGCACCATGCGCTTGGCGGTGCACTTGGCGGCGAGCTGCGTCAGGTAGAAGTACGGGGAGTCCTCGTGGATGTTGTCCTCCTCCAGCACGTAGATGAGCTTGGGGAACGCGGGCGTGATCCACACGCCAGCCTCGTTCTTCACGCCCTCGTAGCGCTGGCGCAGGGTCTCCTCGATGATCATGGCCAGATCGTGCTTCTCGGCGGGCGTGCGCGCCTCGTTGAGGTACATGAACACCGTGACGAACGGTGCCTGGCCGTTGGTGGTCATAAGGGTCACGACCTGGTACTGGATGGTCTGCACGCCGCGGCGGATCTCGTCGCGCAGGCGGTCTTCGACCACGGAGGCGATCTTGTCCTCGGAGGCGTCCACGCCGAGCTCCTCGAGCTCGCGCAGCACCTGGCCGCGAATCTTCTGGCGCGAGACGTCGACGAACGGCGCCAGGTGCGTCAGCGAGATGGACTGGCCGCCGTACTGGCACGAGGCCACCTGGGCGATGATCTGCGTGGCGATGTTGCAGGCGGTCGAGAAGCTGTGCGGGCGCTCGATGAGCGTGCCGGAGATGACCGTGCCGTTCTGCAGCATGTCGTCGAGATTCACCAGGTCGCAGTTGTGCATGTGCTGCGCAAAGTAGTCGGAATCGTGGAAGTGGATGAGGCCCTCGTTGTGGGCGTCGACCACGTCGGAGGGCAGCAGCACGCGCTGGGTCAGGTCCTTGGAGACCTCGCCGGCCATGTAGTCGCGCTGCACGGAGTTCACGGTCGGGTTCTTGTTGGAGTTCTCCTGCTTGACCTCTTCGTTGTTGCACTCGATGAGCGACAAGATCTTGTCGTCGGTGGTGTTCTTCTGGCGCTTCAGGCTCTGCACGTAGCGATAGATGATGTAGTGGCGGGCGACCTCGTAGTGGTCGAGCGCCATGATCTCGTCCTCGACGAGGTCCTGGATCTCCTCGACCGACACGGTATGGCCGGCGTTCTCGCATGCCTCCGCCACGTTCTGGGACGCGAAGACGATCTCGCGCTCCGTCATGCGCTCGCGCTCTTTCACCTCGCGGTTGGCGCCGCGGATCGCGTTCGAGATCTTCTCGATGTCGAATGCGACCTCGGTACCGTTGCGCTTGATGATTTTCATATCGATGCCCTTCGATAGTCATGTTCGTGCCCGGAGAGCGCCGACCGGCCCTTTCGCACCCGACGGCGCGAATCCGATTGCCCGGCTCTTCTCCAGCACCGCCCGCCATCCGCCCCGCAAAACGGTGCCGCCGAGTCTGGGACACCCCCGCGAGGCAGGAGGCAAGCAGCGCCGGATACCAACTATACGTCATCCATCCTTACAACATACAGGGGAACTTCTGGGCACCCCCTACTACATATTGTGTTTTGGCAGGTCAGCCGCAATGTGCTTTTTTCGAGTCATTTAACTTTTGCTGAAGAGACGGGAGGGTCCGAAAATGCGCCTGAGCGCGTGAGCTGCGGTTGTCCTTTTTGGCGTGGGGCGCCGGCCCAACGAAGAATCCACAACGCGTTCGATGTCGAACACGAGAATGGCGCAAGTTGGGGTCTTGACCTAGATGTTGGGCGGGAGCCCCGCGCGGGGGCGGGCGGCCGGTCGTCTGTCGCCTGCGGGTGCGCGGCGTGGGGCTGGTCGCGTGCCCGACCGGACCCTCTCGGAGGAGTGAATACGAGTTTGTCATTGTTTTTCGGTGCCCTCGCGCCACATGCGCCGCACCCGTTTGCATTTCCGCAGGATTCAACTGGGGAAATGCCGGAGGGTGCGGCGTATGTGCAGAAAGGGCACCGAAAAACAATGACAAACTCAACCTATGCCCCTTATGGGTTTTATTATGAGCAGATTTTTATGCAGTATCGAGCCAGGAATATGCAATCCCGCCTCCACGGGCGTCTCAGGCTCGTCAAGCGAACGCCTTGATCGGTGTTTCCCTACAATAGGTGGCATCAACCTCTCAAAGATAAGGGGAGCATCCATGACTCGCATCTATACCAGCCCCGGCAAGTACATCCAAGGACCCGACGCCCTGTGCGAGCTCGGCGCGCATGCGGCCCCGCTCGGATCCAAGCTGCTCGCCATCGCCACGGCGACCGGCATCGAGCGCTTGGGCGCCAAAATCGAGCGCGGCTTCGCCGACGTCGACGCCGAGATCGTCTTCGAGCGGTTCGAAGGCGAATGCACCGAGCGCGAGATCGAGCGGCTCTGCGCGGTCGCGCGCGAGGCGGGCTGCGACGTCGTGGCGGGCATCGGCGGCGGCAAGGTGCTCGATACCGCCAAGGCTGTCGCCTACTATCTCGGCGCGCCGGTCGTCGTCTGCCCGACCGCCGCGTCCTCCGATGCGCCGTGCAGCGCGCTGTCGGTCATCTACTCCGATACGGGCGCGCTCGACCGCTACCTGTACCTGCCGGCGAACCCCGACGTCGTGCTCATGGACACGACGGTGATCGCCGGCGCGCCCGTGCGCCTCATCGTCGCGGGCATGGGGGACGCCCTCGCCACGTACTTCGAGGCGAAGGCCTGCGTCAACTCCGATGCCAACACCTGCGCGGGCGGCAAGGCGACGGGCACCGCGCTCGCCTGCGCCCGCCTGTGCTTCGACACCCTGATGGAGGACGGCGTGAAGGCCAAGGTCGCGCTCGAGGCGGGCTGCTGCACGCCGGCCGTCGAGCGCGTCATCGAGGTGAACACCTTGCTTTCGGGCATCGGCTTCGAGGGCTGCGGCCTGGCGGCGGCGCACGCCGTCAGCAACAGCATGGGCCTGCTGCCGGAGACCGGCCACGCGATGCATGGCGAGAAGGTCGCCTTCGGCACGCTCGTGCAGCTCGTGCTGGAAAACGCCCCGACCGAGATGCTCGAACGCGTGCTCGGCTTCTGCCTCGAGGTCGGCCTGCCCGTGACGCTCGAGGACCTGGGCGTCGAGGACATCTCCCGCGATCGCATCATGGCGGTCGCCGAGAGCGCGTGCGCGCCGACCGAAACCATGGGGAACCTTCCCGTCGCCGCCACCCCGGACATGGTGTGCGACGCGATCCTCGCGGCAGACGCCTTCGGCCGCTACTACTCCTTAGACAGCTAAGAATGCAAATCGGGGGACGTACCTTCCGCGTGCACTTTTGCAAATTTGGGGACGTACCTTCCGCGTGCAAAAGCGCCTGCGGAAGAGGCGTCCCCGATGCGCGCTGGGCGCTTTTTCATGAACGCAGGGGACCCGAATCGACGTTTCCGCAGGTAGGCGAAAAAGAGCGTCGCACTTTTTCATGAAGAACGTGCCCGCTGGACGGCCCGCGCGGCAACCGTGCCGGATGCGGTGCATACCGAAGGGGTGTCCCCGATTTGCAAAAATGCACGCTCAAGGTACGTCCCCGAATTTGTACCCCCGGGAAGGGTTCGGCTGGCATCTCGCCCCGCGAAGCTCTACAATTTGCTATTTGTTATACGACCCCGCCCGACCGGCGGGGTCGTCTCGTATGGACGATGGAAGGGGTCGGCATCATGATCGATTGGCTGGTACGCCGCTTTGTGCGCGATTGCGACAACACGGGCGACGCCGCCGTGCGCACGAGCTACGGCCAGTTCGCGGGCATTGTCGGCATCGTGTGCAACGTAGCCCTGTGCGTGGCGAAAGGCGCCATCGGCATTGTCGCGGGCTCGGTCTCCATCGTCGCCGACGCCGTGAACAACCTGTCCGACGCGGCGAGCAACATCGTGAGCCTGCTGGGCTTCAAGCTCGCAAGCCGGCCCGCCGACCCCGAGCACCCCTATGGCCACGGCCGCTACGAGTACCTGGCCGGGCTCGTGGTCGCCGCGCTCGTGCTCGCCATCGGCATCAACCTGGTCGGCTCCTCCGTCGACAAGATCGTCCATCCCACGCCGGTCGAGTTCAACGGCGTGCTCGTGGTCATCCTGCTGCTCTCCATCGTCGTCAAGCTGTGGATGGCAGCTTTCAACCGCTCCATCGGGCGCCGCATCGACTCCGAGACGCTGCAGGCGACCGCCGTGGACTCGCGCAACGACGTCATCTCGACCGCGGCGGTCCTGCTCTCCTCCGTGGTGGCGCATTATGCGGACATCCAGCTCGACGGCATCGTGGGCGCCGCGGTGGGCGTCTTCATCATCTGGAGCGGCATCGGCCTTGTGCGCGACACGGTGAACCCGCTGCTGGGCGAAGCGCCCTCGCCTGAGCTCGTGGAGCACATCCGCGCCAAGATCATGAGCTATCCCGGCGTGCTCGGCACCCACGACCTCATGGTGCACGACTACGGCCCCGGCCGCCAGTTCGCGAGCGCGCACGTGGAGATGCCCGTGGAGGCGGACCCCATGGAGAGCCACGATCTGATCGACAACATCGAGCAGGACTTCAAGAACGACGACGGCCTCATCGTGACGCTGCACTACGATCCCATCGTGACCGACGACCCCGCCGTCACCGACATGCGCAACTGGATCGACCAGGCCGTCAAGATCATCGACCCGCGCATCACCATCCACGACCTGCGCACGGTCCCCGGGCCCACGCACACCAACGTGATCTTCGACTGCGTGCGCCCCGCCGACCTCGAACTCTCCGAGGAGCAGCTGCGCCGCCGCGTGAAGCAGATCGTAAGCGACCACTACCCGCGCACCGTCGCCAAGATCACCATCGACGAGAGCTACGTGAGCTCGGAGCAATAGCGGGGCGACGGACCGCCGAAGGGGTGTCCCCGAATTTGCATAAATGCACCCCGAAGGTACGTCCCCAGTTTGCAAAAATGCACGCGGAAGGTACGTCCCCGAATTTGCACCCGCACCGGCCCGCAGTTTTCCGAATGGCAACAGGATCGCAACGCGTTGGACCACCTCGGCCCCGTTCTTCTTCCGGAAATAAACGACACCGATACTCGGAATCGAGCGGACGGACCGCTCGACAGGTTTGCTACGGAAGAGGACCCCATGGATGCACACGACCCCGCCGGCCGCACGGACGTCGCCCCCTACACCGGGCTCGTCCCCCACACGCCCAAGATCAACCAGCAGCTCGCGCGCTACGGCGTGAAGTTCGGCATCTATAAAGACGGGACCTTCAACGAGCGGCTCTTCCCCTTCGACGCGATCCCGCGCATCATCGACGCGCGCACCTGGGCCACGCTCGAGCGCGGCCTCGCCCAGCGCGTGGACGCCCTGAACGCGTACCTGCGCGACATCTACGGCGCAAAGGAGATCGTGCGCGAGGGCGTGGTGCCCGAGGACTTCGCGTTCGCGAGCTCGGGATACCTCCCCCAATGCGAGGGCGTGACGCCCCCGTGCGGCATCTACAGCCACATCTCGGGCATCGACCTGGTGGAGGGGACCGATGGCAGCTGGTACGTGCTCGAGGACAACCTGCGCATCCCGTCGGGCGCCTCCTACCCGCTCATCGCCCGCAGCCTGTGCCGCCGCTGCGACGACACCACGTTCCGGCGCGTGCCCGTGGTGGACAACCGCGATTACGGGCGCAGGCTGAAGGAGGTCATGGACCACGTGAACCGCGGCGGCATCAACGTGGTGCTGACCCCGGGACGCTACAACGCCGCGTACTTCGAGCACGCCTACCTGGCCGAGCAGGCCGATGCGCTGCTGGCGACCCCCGACGAGCTGTTCTGCGAGGACGGCAGGCTGTACTACCGCGACGCCGCGGCGATGCGCCGGGTGGGTGCCGTGTACCGCCGTCTGTCCGACGAGTTCCTGGACCCGCTGTGCTTCCGCCCCGACAGCCTCATCGGCGTCCCCAACCTCATGGCGGCCTACCGCGCAGGGTCCGTGGCGATCGTCAACGCCCCGGGCAACGGCGCGGCCGACGACAAGGGCCTGTACTACTTCGTCCCCAAGATGGTCGAGTATTACCTGGGCGAGCGGCCCATCCTGCAAAACGCTCCCACCTACCTGCCGTTCTATCCCGACGACATGGCCTACGTGCTGGACCATGCGGACTCGCTCGTCATCAAGGACGTCGCCGAGGCGGGAGGCTACGGGGTCGTCTTCGGATCCACCCTGGATGCCGACGAGCTCGAGGCGATGAAGCGCGCCATCCGCTCAGAGCCGCGCCGCTTCATCGCGCAGGAGGTGGTCGACTTCACCTGCCTGCCCACCTACATCGGCGGCGAGGTCGTGCCCCGCAAGGCGGACCTGCGCGCCTTCGTGCTGAGCGGCCCCACCACCACCGTCTGGGCCAGCGGCCTCACGCGCTACGCGCGGCAGGAGGGCTCGGCCATCGTCAACTCAAGCCAAGGAGGAGGCTTCAAGGACACATGGGTACTCTCTCGCTGAACCGCATAGACCACCTGCTGTGGCTGGGGCGCTACCTGGAACGCGCCTTCACCACGCAGCGATTCATCCTGACCGCCTACGACCGCGTCGCGGACCGGGCGCTCGACGATATCGACGGGGACTGGAAAGGGCAGCTCGTCGACCTGGGATTCAACTGCGAGACCGAGACGCCGCTGGAGTTCTTCCAGCGGTGCCTGTTCAACCGCGACAACCCCTCGTCGGTGGCGCGCTCCATGGACGCCGCCTACGACAACGCCATCGCCTGCCGCGACGCGCTGGGAACCGAGAGCCTCGGCTACATCCAGATGGCGGTCAACGCGCTGGAGGCATCGAGCGCGTCGGACAGCCCCCTGCTCGACCTGCAGCTGGTCCAGGACAACATCATGGCCTTCAAGGGGTGCATCGACGACTTCGTGGTGGACGACGCGGCGCGCTGCCTGGTGAAATGCGGCATGACCGTAGAGCGCATCGACCTGTGCGCGCGCCTGCGCTACCGGCTGGACGGCATTCCGCACGAGGTCGACCGCCTGGCCAGCAGGCTGGACCGCACCGGGGCCTCCTACAGCCGCCAGGCGGTCAAGGAGCTGGCGGCGCAGACCTTCGACCCGGCGTTTCCCCAGAATGTCGATGACAAGGGCCTCGAGCGCATGATCGCGTGCGCGAACGGCATCTTCGCATAGGACGGGGTGAGGCGTATGCGCATCCTCAGCTATTCGTTCGAGACCGCCCTCCATCTGAGCGAGCCCGTGCGCGAGCACGACTTCCTGCTGCGGTGCCGCCCGAAAAGCGCGGGCGGCCAGACGGTCTTGAGCACCCAGACCGTGGTGACACCCGACACGCGGCTGCTCGAGCTTACCGACGGGTTCGGAAACGCCGTGCTCGCCGGGAGGATCGCGGCGGAGCACGACGAGTTCTCGTTTCTGTCCGCCGGTCGGGTACTGGTCGACCGCGCCGACCAGCCCTGCGAGCACGCGCACCCCATGTACCGGCGGCCGTCTGTCCTCGCCGCCTGCGACGAGGGCATCGCGGCCTTCGCGCGCGACGCGGCCGGGCGGGACTCAGCGGATGTGGCGGGCGACCTGTGGGGCTGCGTGCGGCGCATCTCGGGCGCGCTGCATGCTGCCATGTCCTACGAACCGGGGTCGACGTTCACCACCACCAGCGCCTCCGAGGCGTTCGCCCAGCGTCGAGGGGTCTGCCAGGACTACGCGCACATCCTGATCGCTGCGCTGCGGTCGCTGGGCGCGGCGGCCCGCTACGTCAACGGCCTCATCGTGGGCGACGGGGCCACACACGCCTGGGTGGAGGTGCACGACGGGTCCCGCTGGCGCGGCATCGACCCCACCAACGACCGCGACGTCGACGACGACTATATCGAGCTCGCGCACGGGCGCGACTTCTCCGACTGCCCCATCGAGGCCGGCGTGTTCCGCGGGGGCGCCGACCAGCGCCAGGAGCTCTTCATATCGGTGCGCGACCAGAGCATGCGGGTGTGAGCCGGCAGGGGGTTCGTTGGGGACGGGTTCATTTCAACCCATGGCGGCGCGCGGAGCGCCGCCATGGGTTGAAATGAACCCGTCCCCAACGAACCCCCTCCTGCAGCCGACCGAGCTTACCAGGCGGCCTCGATGGCGCGAATCTGGGCGTACAGCCACCGGTTCTGCGGCACGAGCACGCCGTGGCGCTCGGCTAGGCGGATGATCGTGCCCGAGAACTCCTCGACCTCCGTCGGCTTCCTGTTGATGCGGTCCTGCGCCATGGAGGGCATGCCTTCCGGATCGAGGGTCCGGAGCAGTTCGACCATCTGGGTCAGGTCGTCCTCCGTCACCGCGACGCCCTCGGCACGCGCCACGACGCGCGCCTCGCGCATGGCGGCGACCAGGCTGCGGTACTGCTCGCCGTCCTCATCGCACACCGAGCCATAGGTCCCGCCGTACACCATGCAGGTCTGGTTCACGCCCACGTTGAGCATGAGCTTCGTCCAGATCCGGTGGCGGATGTCCTCCTCGACCGCGTGCACAATGCCCGCGCGGTCCAAGAACCCGTCGATGTCCTCGACCACGCCCGGCTCGGTGCCCGGGGCGGCGCCGAAGCGGATCTCGCCTGGATGCGAGAACGTGAGCTCTCCCCCGATGAACACGGCGTCCATCCCCTGCGTGATGGAGATCACGGTCCGCTGCCAGCCATAGCGCTCCGCCACGCGCTCCTCGCTCATCACGCCGTTGAGCAGCGACATGATCTTGGTGTCGGGGCCCACCAGCGGCTCCATGGTGTCGAGGGCGCCCGCGAGCCCCGGCCCCTTGACGGCCAGGATGACCAGGTCGACCGGCACCGCCGCGCTCGCCGGGATCGTCCGGATCGGGCAGGGCGACCCGTTGACCATGACGGCGTCGGCGCCCTTGCGCGCAAAGCGCTCGTCATCCATCACGAACTCGACGGCGTCGCAGCCGAGATGCTCGGCGATGACCGTGCCGTGCAGAAGCCCGACCGCTCCCCTGCCGACGATTGCGACCTTCTCGATAGCCATGCGAAACCCCTTTCCGCCTCGCCGCGTCCCGTCCCGCCGTCCTGCCGGATACGGTTCGCCCATATGTGAAACCGATTACACATAATGTTCCCTCATGCCTGCTGGATGCCGTTGAAAATATACATCCTTGCAGCTCATCGAGCTAATTTGCATCGGTCCGGCATGCGGGTGACGCGCGAGAGCATACAATTGTCCCGTTCATTTTCCCATGCTTCGCCGCGAAAGGAACACGTCACATGGCAGAGACTCCTAAACCTGCCGCATCGCAGGAAACCGTCGTAACCGACACCCCCGCAGCCCCGAAGGCCAAGCCCGCCGCGAAAAGGACGGCCACCCGCGCCGCATCCGGCTCCGCGAGCGCCGCGGGCAAGGAGCCGTCGGCCGCGAAGAAGGCGACGTCCAAGGCGGCCGGTACGAAGACCGCCGCGACCAGGAAGACGGCGGCACGGGCCGGCTCCGCGGCATCAACGGCCAAGAAGCCGACCGCCGCGACGCCCAAGGCCAAGGCCGCACCCAAGCCGAAGGCCGCCGCGAAGAAGACCGCGCCCAAGACCACATCCCCCGCAGCCGCAAAGCCGGCGGGCGCCCGCATGACCAAGGCCCAGAAGGAGGCCGCGGACAAAATCTTCGCCGAGCGCCTCGCCCGCCATCACGACGAGCTGCGCTGGCTCTACATGGAGCTCTACGACAACGGCGACATGTTCGCCGAGCTCTGCGACCAGATGAAGCGCTTCTTCGACGAGCGCGGCGCCAAGCTCAAGGAGCTCGACGCCCAGCGCGAGGCTGCCGGCGCCTGGTATCGCGCGAGCGACATGCTCGGCATGCAGATGTACATCGACAACTTCGCCGGCACCATCAAGGGCGTCGAGGAGAAGCTCGACTACGTCCAGCAGTGCAACGTCAACTACCTCCACCTGATGCCGTTCCTCGACACGCCGGCGGACAAGAGCCGCTCCGACGGAGGATACGCGGTCTCCGACTTCCGCCGCGTGAAGCCCGAGCTCGGCACCATGGACGACCTCGCCCACCTCGCCGACGAATGCCATGCGCGCGGCATCAGCCTGTGTATGGACTTCGTCATGAACCACACCTCCGAGGACCACGAGTGGGCCCGCCGCGCCCGCGCCGGCGAGGGCGAGTACATGAGCCGCTACTTCTTCGTGAAGGACCAGGGCATCATCGACCGCTACACCCGCGACGTCCCGCAGGTCTTCCCCACCACCGCGCCCGGCCACTTCACCTACCTGCCCGAGCTCGACCAGTGCGTCATGACGCAGTTCTACCCCTACCAGTGGGACCTCAACTACCGCAACCCGCGCGTGTTCAACGAGATGATGTACAACTTCCTGTTCCTGGCGAACCAGGGCATGGACATCATCCGCATCGACGCGGTGCCCTACATCTGGAAGCAGCTCGGCACCAACTGCCGCAACCTCAAGCAGGTCCACACCATCGTGCGCATGATGCGCATGATCGGCGAGATCGTCTGCCCGGGCATCGTGCTTTTGGGAGAGGTCGTCATGGCGCCGGTCGAGGTCGTGCCGTACTTCGGCACGGTCGAGAAGCCCGAATGCCACATGCTCTACAACGTCACCACCATGGCGACGACCTGGAACACCGTGGCCTGCCGCGACACGCGCCTGCTGCGCTCCCAGCTCGACGCCGTCTTCGGCCTGCCGCGCGAGTACACGTTCCTGAACTACCTGCGCTGCCATGACGACATCGGCTGGGGCCTCGACTACGGCACGCTGTCCGCATGGGGCATGGCCGAGGTGCCGCACAAGCAGTTCCTGAATGACTACTTCTGCGGCATCGCGCCCGGCAGCGTCTCGCGCGGCGAGCTGTACAACGCCGACCCCGTGACGGGCGACGCGCGCTTCTGCGGCACCACCGCGTCCATGTGCGGTATCGAGGCGGCGGGCTTCGAGGGCGACGAGGCGGCCATGGACGTGGCCATCCGCAAGGACATCATGCTGCACGCCTACATGTTCACCCAGTCCGGCCTGCCCATCATCTACAGCGGCGACGAGATCGGCCAGGTGAACGACTACTCCTACAAGGAGGATCCCGAGAAGGCCGCCGACTCCCGCTACATCCATCGCGGCGCGTTCGACTGGGGGCTGACGGAAAACATCGAGAAGCCCGGCACGATCCAGCAGCGCATCTTCAGCGCGCTCGCGCAGCTCGAGGATATCCGCCGCACCGAGGCGATCTTCGGTGCCGAGGCCGAGGTCTGCACCAAGGACTACAGCGACACCTCGATCCTGTGGATCGTGCGCCGCGCCAGCGGACGCGAGCTGCACGCGGTCTTCAACTTCAGCGACGACGCGAAGACGGTCTGGATGCCGGAGACGGCGACCTACACCGACCTGATGAGCGGCACGACCGCCGAGGTCACCACCGTCGACATACCGAGCTGGAGCTTCATCTGGATGCTCAAGTAGGCTGACCGCCGAGCAAATCGGGACGGGTGCTATGCGCCTGCCGCCTCCCTGGCAAACGGCAGGCCCATGGCACCCGTCCCTCGTTTTTCCGATACCCGCCATCGGGTCCGCCATCGGGGAGGAGCCCGACCACTCGATACAGCGATGCCCCTGGCCGTTGGAGAAAGGTGGCCAGGGGCAGGTTCATGACGCCGTCCGCAACGATACAAGGAGGATGGCGGGATCGCGGGACGGCACGAGAAAGGCGAATCGCTTACGCCAGCTCGGCATTCCTGAAGTCGGGATGCTGCTGCGCGTCGTAGTAGAACGACTGGACGCGCTCGGAGCCCACGTAGTTATGCGCGTAGTACATGATCGGCACGAGCGGCATGTCCTCGCCGATCATATGGCAGACCTTGCGATAAGCGGCCTTGCGCTCGTCCTCGTCCTCGATCTGGCGCGCGGCATCGATCGCCGCGTCGACCTCGGGGTTGTTGTAGTGCGGGTAGTTGTCGGCCGCGGTGCTGTAGAAGTTGGGGTACAGGAAGTTGTCCATGGTCGGATAGTCCGCCGTCCAACCGCTGCGCGCCATCTGGAACGAGCCCTCGCTCATCTTGGTGAGGTGCACCGCCCACTCTGCCGTGTCCTGGGTGACCGTGATGCCCACGGCCTCGAGGTCCGCCTGGATGGAGCTCATGATATCCTCGTGGCCGCGCCCGCTGTCGTAGCTCAGCGTGAGCGTGAGCCCGCGGCTGCCGTCGTCGGCCGCCGGATAGCCGGCCGCGTCGAGCAGCTGGGCGGCCTGCTCGGGAGCGTAGGTGCAGTACTGCCAGATGTCCTCGTCGTCGGAGTCGATGGCGCGCGGGAAGATGGTGTCGGCCACCTCGCGCGTCCCCTCGAACAGCGTGTCGACGATGTTCTGGCGGTTAATCGCGAGCGACACGGCGCGGCGCAGGTCCACGTTAGAAAGCAGGTCGTCCTGCGTGTTGAGGGCGATGAAGTACGTGGAGACCTGGCTGCCCACGAGCACCTGCTTGCCCGGCTCGACCGTGTAGCCGTCATCCGATTGACCGTACGCGTCGATCGTCTGCTGAATGCGGCCGGACGGAATCTGGGCGAAATCGAGCGAGCCGGCTTCGAACTCGTTGAACGCCGTGTCGGGCTGGCTGTGGATGGCGAAGTACACGCCGTCGAGCTTGGGCGCGTCGCCGTAGTAGTCCTCGAAACGGGAGCAGGAGATGTACTGGTTGTGCTGCCAGGGCTCGTCGAGCATGAACGGGCCGTTGCCGATCGGCTGCTCGAGGAAGGTCGCCGGGTCGTCGATGGCGGCCTGCGGCACAGGCGAGAGGCCCGGGTGGCAGCAGACGGCCAGGAAGTCAGCCATGGGCGCGGTGAGCGTCACCTCGAAGGTGAGGTCGTCGGGGCAGGCAAGGCCGCTCATCTCGGTCGCGTTGCCGTCGACCATGTCCTGATAGCCCGCGACCGGCTGCAGGTGGTAGCCGATATCGGACGGCGTGGACATCGTGGGGTCGGCCAGGCGCTCCCATGCGCGCTTGAACGAGGCGGCGTCGACGGGATCGCCGTTGTGGAAGGTCATACCCTCGCGCAGCTTGAACGTGTAGGTGAGCTTGTCGTCCGAAAGCGATGGAAGCTCGGCTGCGGCCAGGGGCACCGCGGTGTTGGTGTCCCAGTCCCAGGAGACGAGCGTGTCGAAGCACGCGAGCACGACCATGGTGCCCTGGACTTCCTTTGCGTTGTACGGATCGATGAACGCAGGCTCGCTCGTGTAGATGCTCATGACGTTGTCGCCCGACGAGGCGCTGCCCGTATCGCCGGTCGGCGCAGACCCGCTCGTGGACCCGGTGCCGCCGCTGCATCCGGCAAGCGCGGTCAGGGCGCTCACCGCAAGGGCGCTGCCGATAAACTGCCTGCGGCCCATCATGGGCATACGATTCGATTCGGTTGCCATCTTCCGTACCTCCTAGATATCTCACCCTCCGTGGATAATGGTATAAACCAGCACTCTGGTTAAGTAAAGCATCGAACCGTCCGTTAACGGTTTGGAAAAGTGCTGGAAATGTTTTAGTTGGCTGGAGTGGGCGGTGGGGCGCCTGCGAAAGCTCCGCGTCTTTCAGCTGGGTGCACTCGCCTCGGGAAACGATCGTTGATTCAGTCCGTATCGATCGCCGGCATGAGATCCGTCGAGCATCTGCCATGGTGTCCAGCCCAAAAACCATGTATACGAGTTTGGTGCGATTTTTGAGTGCCTTCTGTCCACATGCGCCATACCTCTCGACAAAAGCCCAGTTGAATCCTGCGGTTTTGTCGAGGGGTACGGCGCATAGGGTGAAAAGGCACTCAAAAATCGCACCAAACTCAACCTATGTCCTTGATGGGTTTTACTTCGGCCTGATTTTTATGCATGAGAATGCTCGCTACCTGCGGGTTTATCAGCGCTTTATACATGCCAAAATCCGGGCAGGCCAGCGCGCCCGACAGACCAGCCGACAGCCCGCGCCGCCTCCCCCGCTACCCGCGCGAGAAGAACGCCGCGTCCGCCTTGCGCCAGGGGCGCAGGCGCGCGGGATCCACCTCGACATGCGCGTGCTCGGCCACATCGAACCACTTGACCGTGTATCCCGCGCCATGGCTGCAGAACACCGAGTCGGGCGTGTTGGGCAGATCGGCCTCCGGATCGTAGGCAGCCTCCTCGATCACGCGCTCGGCATCATGGCACGCCCGGTACCCTGCGTATTCGAGCGCCAGGCGTCCCATGCCGCCCGTATAGCCGCTCACTTCGAGCGCGTACTCGCGCATCTCGGACGCGGGCACCGTGCCGACAAGCTGCGCGGTGTCGCCCGCGATCTCCGGCGCATCGAACTCGGCGCCCATGCGCTGCACGTCGGCGAGCGCGCGGCCCACCTTGTCGGCAGGTACCGTCAGGCGGAACCGATACCACGGCTCCAGCAGCATGCAGGCGCCCTGCTCCCGTGCGCACATCAGCGCGTGCCGGATGGCGCGATACGTCGCCTGCCGGAAGTCACCGCCCTCGGTATGCTTGGCGTGCGCGCGGCCGGCGAGCAGCGTGATGCGCACGTCGGCGATCGGCGAGCCGGTGAGCACCCCCAGATGCTCGCGTTCCAGCACATGCGTGAGGATGAGGCGCTGCCAGTTGCGGTCGAGGTCGTCTTCCGAGCACCTCGTGCCTACCTCGATGCCTGCGCCGCGCGGCAGCGACTCGATCAGCAGGTGCGCCTCGGCATAATGGCGCAGCGGCTCGTAGTGGCCAATGCCCTCGACCGGCGCGGTCACGGTCTCTTTATATAAGATGCCTCCCGGGCCGAACTCGACATCCAGCCCGAAACGCTCGGAGAGCGTCTGCTGGATGACCTCGCGCTGGACCGCGCCCATCAGCTGCACATGCGCTTCCTGCAGGTGCTCCTGCCACGACACGCCCAGCAGCGGATCCTCGTCGGCGAGCTCGCGCAGGGCGCGCACGACGGTGTGCACGTCGTTGGATCCGGGAAGCACCTGATAGGACAGGACCGGTGCGAGCTGCGGCGCCATGCCCGCGGGCTCGGCGCCCAGCGCGCTGCCGGGGACCACGTGCGTGAGTCCCGTGACCGCGCAGATCTGGCCGGCGGGGACCTCGGTGACCGTCTGGAACGTTTCGGCCTGGTAGATGCGGACCTGGTCGATCTTCTCCTCCCACGCCTCGCCGCGCTCGGTGCCCGATACGAACATCTTGGCGCGCAGCGTCCCGCCGGTCACCTTGAGCCATGCGAGCCGCTCGCCGCGGGGAGAACGGCTCACCTTGTACACGCGCGCAGCGAACTCGTCGGGCCAGGCCCGCTCGTCGACCAGCGCATCGAGGCAGCACAGCAGCTCCTCGACGCCTTCGCCCTTGAGCGCGGAGCCGAACAGCACGGGAAACACGCGCCGCTCCGACACCAGACGGCGCACCGTCGTGCGCGCCAGGGTTTCGGTCTCGAGGTATTCGTCGAGCGCCGCCTCGTCGGTCGCCGCGGCATCTTCCAGAGCGCCCGGGTCCGTCGCGCAGCCCTCCGGCACGCGCGCCCCCGCCGCGCAGGCGAGCGCGACCCCGTCCAGACACGAAGCCGAAAGCCGGGTGCGCACCTGATGCATGAGCGCCGCGGTGTCGGCCGTGGCCAGGTCGATCTTGTTCACGAAGAGGACCGTGGGCACGCCGTAGCGCTCCAGCAGATCCCACATGGTCTCGGTATGGCCCTGCACGCCGTCGTTTGCCCCGATGACGAGAATCGCGTAGTCGAGCGCCTGCAGTGTGCGCTCCGCCTCGGCGGAGAAATCGACGTGGCCCGGCGCGTCGAGCAGCATGTAGTGCGTGCCGTCGTGGTCGAAGTGCGCCTGCTTGGAGAAGATCGTGATGCCGCGCTCGCGCTCCATGGCGTCGGTGTCCAGATGGGCGTCGCCGTGGTCGACGCGCCCACGCGTGCGGATGGCGCCCGCGGCGAACAGCATCGCCTCGGCAAGGGTCGTCTTGCCCGCATCGACATGGGCCAAAAGCCCCACCACCGCCTGCTTCATGCACGCCTCCTCCAACCGATTTCTGCGCTCACCATTGTCGCACACGAAGGGCAGGGGCTGGTGCTTTTTGGGCCGGGAACGAAACGACCGGGTGCCTCGTATACTGGATGAGGAGGTGTACATCATGGACTGCATCGATCTTGAGACATGCGAGGTGTTCCAAGGGGCCGAAGGGCCGACCGCTCCCCTCATCTGCGTCATCGACCTGCCGGAGCATCCCTTCGGCATCACCGAGGCCGCGCAAGGCAGGCGCGCCTCGGTCGCGCGCATTCCGATCGCGGCATGGGGCGACAACCTCACCCCGTGGCCGGCACCGGGCCTGCGCGATGGCGACGCCCCGTTCGGAGGGCACGGCGACCGCACGCTCCGCGAGCTGCTCGATTCCGTCGTCCCCGCCCTCGAGCGGCGCCATGGCATCCGGCCCCGCGCGCTCGCCATCTGCGGCTACTCCCTTGGCGGGCTGTTCGCCTTCCACGCGTTTTGCCGCGACGCGTGCCTCGTCGCCTGCGCGAGCCTCTCCGGCTCGCTGTGGTATGAAGGGCTGGTTGAGGACCTCGAGCGGCACCCCTTCGACGGTGCGGGCCGCTACGCGTACTTCTCGCTCGGCAAGAAGGAGCCGCGCTCGGGCGCCCCGATCATGCGGCGCGTACAGGCCCGCATGGAGCGCTGCGCGGAACTCTGCCACGAATATGGATGCGGCGTCGGCATCGTCATGGGGCCCGGCAACCATATGCAACATCACCAGGAGCGCCTCGAGGCGGGCATATCCGCCCTCGACTCCTTCCTCGGCAGACAAGAGACGACGGGCATGATACGATGTGCCCCGACTGAGAGGAGACCGGCCATGAAGACGCATCCGTGCCTCACCCTGTTCGCCACGGCCTCGCTTGCAGCCAGCCTTGCCCTTACCGCGGGCTGCTCCGCCCAACCGTCGCTCCCGACCGAGGGGAGCACGTCGATCGACCGAGGAAGTGATAACGTGGCCCAATCGTTTAGCAGCACCGCGCTGGCCGTCGTTCTCGACAACGGCAGCGTCCTGTTCATCGACCGGGACACCGAATCGCCCTACTACCCGGGCCTCGACACCGCGCGCATCGTCGATGCGGACGGCAACGAGACCTCCGCGGACGCACTCGCCAGCGGCAACGTCGTGCGCGTCACCGGCAACGGCATCATGTTGGAGAGCTATCCGGGCCAATACCCCGGCATCACCGACGTCGAGATCGTCGACGAGGGTGCACCCGAAAACCTCGAGCCGTACGCGGACATGATCTCCGAGCTGAACGTGGAGCGCGACCCCGCCGAGCCGGCGCAGGCGACCGTCGAGTACCGGACCGAGCAGGCCGTCGTCTCGCTCATGCCGCAAACCAACGGCTACACCTGGAGCTACGAGGAGAACGGCGAGGGAGTGACCGTGACGGCGGACGTTGCCGACCCGGTTCAGGCCAAGGCGGACGACCTTATCGACGCGCAGGTTGACGGTCCGACCGACGCCACCGTGTCCTTTGACGTGCCCGCCTCCGACCTCCGCGTCACCCGCTGGAGCGAAGCGGATATCGCGGGCGCTACAGACCCCAACTCGATCAACCTTCCCGGAGAGGACGTGCAAGTCACTGCGTCTGATGGGGCATATGTGTTCACGATCGAGCCCGGATACCGGTACTTCTTTGAGGCGACCTTCGATGCGGGCACGGTGGGCTATCTTTTCACCGTGCGCGAGGGATAGCAGGGTGCCGGCGCCCCGGCGGCACGAAGTGTTGAACACCCGCCACGTGGGCCCAGAACTTGCAGTGAGAGCCTCCTTTGAGCTCTTCTCTGCCAGTTCTGGGCCCGTTATCTGGGTACATCTTCTGGGCATGCCCTCGGTGGCGTCGATAAAAATCGGCACCTGCCAATGATCCGGCACCGTCAGCGCAACTGCGAAGACGCCCCCTCAGGCCAGCTCGTCGAGCTCGCCCGATGCATAGCGCTCGAGCACGAATGCCTCAAGCCGCTGGAAAACGGGGATGTAGTCATCAACGATGCGCTCCACGAGCGCTGAGGCGCGCACCGCATCGTAGATGTGTGTCATGTCGTTTCGGTCGCGTAGCATGGAGAGCCATGCCTCTTCATCCATGCCGTCGAAATACCGAAACGCACGCTTGATGATCTCCCGGGGAGAGCCCGACGCCGAGACCTGATCCCCTTCGTATACCAGCAGTGCCTTGAGCAGCTTCCAGCCGAACTCGAACTGAAGGGAAAACTTGCCGATGATGCCGCTTTGCACAAACTCATTGGTCCGATCCTGGAGAGGAGCCTGCTCGAGCACCCTGAGCGCCGAGCGGTAGTTATCGAGCTTTTTCATACAGCACCCTTCCGTCCCGCTCGATCTCTGCGCGCAGAGCAGGCGAAACCGTCTCATCGAGATTGACGACGTCCACCATGAGCAACGACCAGAGGTCGTTTTGCACGGCATCCTCGAACGCTTCTGGATGGGGACAGCCCTCGACGGCGATATCGATGTCGCTTTTGGGCAGATTGGTCCCTCGCGCGCGGGATCCAAACAAGATGACCCGCTGCGCGCCCTCCTTCTCGGCAATCTGCGCGATCTGTCGGTACACCCGCTCGATATCTGCCATGGGACCCCCTCTCCATCGCGAACGTGAATACATCTTACCGTGCCACGCGCGGGGCACTCGACGCAAAAACGGACGTTCGACGCGCTCGATTGACGATGAACATGCAAGCTATAGAGCCTTTGCCATGCTTTCCGCTGTTGATGGCGAGCTGTATTGCGAAAGCTGCTTTACTCCCCAACCTGTCACGACTTTTAGCGGTGGTTGCCCTCGTCAGCCGATGGTTATCGGGTAGCATCCAATCCGAGTACTTGGAAGGAACCTATTGGATAGCACGATAAAAGCAAATGCTATGAGCGGTAGTAATGCAATTAAAAGACAACGTTTCATAAGCTTTCACCTTACCACCTTATAAACCAATAACCATCTAATGAGCAGCTCAGTGCTGCCCGTCCGCGCCGATGCCGTGGAAGACGACGTCGAGCACACCGTGGACGAAGGCCTCGGGATCGTCGTTTTCGTCGACGACCTCGCCCGCGTACTCCGTGATCGCGAAGGCGCCGATGATGGCGACCGCCACCAGGTGGCTGTTGGCACCCGGGCGCACGATCCCCTCCCCCTTGGCGCGCTCCAGCTGGGCCTCCAGCACGGCGATGATGCGGTCGAGATGCTCCTTGATGTGCGGCAGGACCTCGTGCTCCACGTCCCAGATGCCATGGGCGAGCGCCAACGTGAGCGCGCTGCCCGGGCGGACCGCGCGCGCCACCGCCTCGACCAAGCCCAAAATCGACGCGCTCGCCGACGGGGCGTGCGCCACCGCGGCCTCGACGTCGGCGACGAGCCCGTCCATCGAGCGGTCGAAGATCGCCTGCACGAGCGCGCCCTTGTCGGCGAAGTAATAGTACAGCGACCCCTTGGACATGCCGCAGCGCTCCGACACCTCACCGATCTGAAAGCCGGTGCCCCCGTGCTCGAGCATGAGCTCGGTCGCCGCCGCCATGATGCGCTCGCGCGTCGCCGCGCTCTTGCGCGTCCGCGCCTGGGCGCCGGCCGCTCCCGCAGCGTCGCGCTTCTCGACTTGTTTCTTCATGCCTGCACCCTCTGCCGAAGCCCTCATCGGGGAAAACGCGGAGCCATCCGAGACGGACGCGGTGATCTCCCTCGGTCACTCGAAATTGTATCATCTCTTAAGTTTTTTGAATTTTTCTCAAAAATATTGGAATCATGGTAAGAAAACGGGTATCTGCAGTGTGCTGTCGAGGGCATCGCCCAGGCGATGCCGAGGAGAACCCATGAGAACCGTCTTTCGCATCTTCGCGCGCGACCTCAAACGCATCGTGCGCAACCCCGCCGCCGTCGTCATCGCCCTCGGCGTATGCATCATCCCGTCGCTGTACGCGTGGATCAACATCCTGGCCAACTGGGACCCCTACGAGAACACGAGCACCGTGCCCGTAGCGGTCGTGATCGAGGACGCGGGCGCGGACATCCCCGACCGCGGACCCACGAACGCGGGCGAGATGGTGCGCGAGCGCTTGGAGGAAAACGACCAGCTCGGATGGACGTTCGTGGACACCGAGGAGGAGGCGACGGACAAGGTGCGGGCAGGAGATGCCTATGCCGCCTTCATCATCCCGCGCGACTTCACGTCCACGCTCGCGGGCGTGCTCGACGGGAACGCGCAGCCGGCGCATATCGCCTACTACGTCAACGAGAAGGAAAACGCCATCGCGCCCAAGGTCACCGACACCGGGGCGACCACCCTCGAGGACCAGATCTCCAACGAGTTCGTCCGTGTGGTGGGCGAGGTCGCCTCCGAAAAGCTCAAGGGGGCGGCAGCCGGCGCGCTCGCCGATATCGACCGGGGTACGACGGGTGCCGCAAGCGCGCTGCGCGACACCGCGAGCTCCCTCGACGGCCTCTCCCGCGACATCGACGGGCTCGACGCCACGCTGTCCTCGTCGCGCGACGCAATCGCCGACGCGCGCGCCTCGCTCGTCTCAATCGCCGGCACCTCCGACGCGCTCGCCGGCACCCTCGACTCCTCGCTGGGCACGCTGGGCGACGCGCGGAGCGGCATGCGGGAGATGGCGTCGACGCTCTCGGACGCCCTCGGTACCGGAACGGGCACCATCGCACGCATCTCCTCGACCTCCGCCTACGACCTGAGCGCGCTCGCCGGCGACGTCGCGTGGGCACAGAGCACCGTCGATGCCGCCATCGCGCGGATCCGTGCGCTCGACGGAACGGTCCAGACCTTCAAGACCTCGCTCGAGACCGTCCGCTCCACCATCGTGACCCTCACCCCGCAAGACGGCGAGCAGACGACCATCCAGACCGATATCGTCAAGGAGCTCGACGTCCAGATCCAGGCGCTCGTGGAGCTCTCCGACGCACAGAATGCCCAGCTCGACCGCCTGCAGCAGATCTCCGACGACATCAAGCGGGCCGCAGGAGACGTGCGCGACCTGTCGGGCTCGGTCGCGGGCGCCGTGCAGGACGGCACCGAGCGCATCGCCGACCTGCAGGCCCAGCTTTCCGGCGGCGCCCTGCCCGAGCTCACCTCGTCGCTCGACGCGTTCGCCAGCGCCGGTGGCCGCCTGTCCGGCGCGCTCGCATCCGTCCGCCCACTCACCGAGCAGGCCTCCTCCCTGCTCGGCCAGCTCGACACGCTGCTCGACCAGACCGCCTCGACCGCGCGCGACACGTCCGGCACCATCCGCGATACGTCCGCGCGGGTGCGCGGCCTCGCCGACGACCTCGATGCGCTCGGCAGCGCGCAGGCGGCCAGCGAGCTCTCCCGTCTCGTCGACCTCGACCCCACGCGCGTCGGCTCCTTCATGGGGTCGCCCGCGACCATGGTCGACAAGGCGGTCTTCCCGGTCGAGAACTACGGCTCGGGCGTGGCGCCGTTCTACACGAACCTCGCCCTGTGGGTCGGCGGCTTTGTGCTGGTCGCCATCTACAAGCTCGAAGTCGACGCGGAGGGCATCGGGACCGTGCTCCCCTACCAGGCGTTCTTCGGACGCTGGCTGCTTCTGGCCGCACTCGGGCAAATCCAGGCGGTCATCTGCTGCACCGGCGACGTGCTCCTCGGAATCCAGTGCGTCTCGCCCGTCGCGTACGTGTTCGCCGGCATGGTCGCATCGCTCGTCTACGTGCTCATCGTCTACGCGCTCGCCGTCTCGTTCAAGCATATCGGCAAGGCGCTCGGCGTCCTGCTCGTCGTGCTGCAGATTCCGGGGGCGGCGGGCACCTACCCCATCGAAATGATGCCCGGGTTCTTCCGAGCGCTGCACCCCTGGCTGCCGTTCACCTACGGCATCGACGCCATGCGCGAGGCGGTCGCCGGCTTCTACGGCATGTACTACGTCCAGAACCTCGCCGTCCTCATGTTGTTCTGCGCACCCGCGCTCATCGTCGGCATCGGTGCCCGACGCCGGCTGCTGCGCATCAACACCCTGTTCGACCGGCGCCTGGCGCAAACCGACCTCATGATCGCCGAGCGCACCGACGCCACCGAGGCAGTCCGCGCGCCCGAGAATCTCGGCGGCGCGGGCGTGCTGCTCGCCGATCCCGCCCGCGCCCGCAGATTCGAGCGGGCCTACCCGCGCCTCGCGCACCGCGGCCTCATCGCCCTCGGATGGGTCCCCGCCGTGCTGCTGCTCGCGCTTTTCGTGCTGCCCGCGAAGCTCCCGCTGCTCATCTGCTGGATCGTCTCGCTTGCCTGCTCGTGCGCCTACCTCATCGTCATCGAGTACCTGCACAGCCTGGCGGCACCAGTTGAGGCGGCGCACGCAGCGGCGCATGGGCGCGCCGGCACGGGCAGCCATTTCCCCTCCGACTCGGAAAGGTCGTGAAGCTCCATGAACCGCATCTGGGCATTCATCCGCCGCGACGCGCGCCACGCCTACGCGAACGCCATCAGCATCGTCGTCATGGTCGGCATCATCACGGTCCCCTCGTTCTACGCATGGTTCAACATCGCCGGAAGCTGGGACCCCTATGGCGAGACAAGCAACCTCAAGGTCGCCGTCGCCAACGACGATGCGGGCTTTGAGGGCGAGCTCGTCCCTGTCAAGCTCAACCTCGGCGACCGCGTGGTGTCCGAGCTGACCGAATCGACGTCGATCGGCTACACGCCCACCACGCATGACGAGGCGATCGAGGGGGTCCGCTCGGGCGCCTACTACGCCGCGGTGATCATCCCGGAGGACTTCTCGACATGCCTGCTGAGCGGGCTTTCGAGCGATCCGCGCCAAGCCGAGGTGCCGTTCTATCAGAACCAGAAGGCCAACGCCATCGCCCAGATCGTCACGAACAAGGCGTCGGCCGCCGTGCAGCAGGACATCGACAGTGGGTTCGCCGAGGCCGTGACCGACGTGGGCGCCGGCGCGCTCGAGGAGCTGAGCGGTCTTTTGGACGACGACCAGCTGGCCGGCGCCGCCGCCAACCTCGAAGGAGCGCTCGGCGGCGCGTCCCAGACCCTCAGGGAGACGGCCGGCATCGCCCGGTCGTTCTCCTCCCTCGCCGGCTCCTCGCAGGCGCTGCTCGACACCAGCGTCGTGACGCTCGACGCGGCGAGCGCCCCCAACCGCGAGCTTGAGGATGCGCTCGTCGAGAGCGCGGACGGCCTGCGCGGTCTGGACGCCGCGATCGATGACGCCGTCGGCGCCGTGGACGGCGCGCTCGCCGGCAGCACCTCGGGTCTCGACGACGTGGGCGCCGCCATCGACGCGGCCTTCGACACCGCCTCCGGCCAGGCGAACGAACTCTCCGGGGCGCTCGGCGAGGTCGACGGGAGCGTGCGGGCGCGCATCGATGCGCTGCGCAAGCTGTCGGACAGCCTGAACGGGCAGGATACGCTCGTGAAACGCTACGAGGACCGCTTCCAGGTGGGCTCTGTCGAATTCAGCCGCGTCCACGAGATCCGCGTGACCATCGAGGGCATAAACGAGCGCGTGCAGCAAGCGATCTCCGAGCTCGAGGAGCTGTCGAGCGGCCTGCAGCAGACCTCGCAGGACATCGAGCGCTCCCTGACCGACGCCGACGTGGCGCGCAGCGAGCTCGCGCAGCTCGTCGACGACGCCCGGGCGAGCCTCGCATCGGCGCAAGGCGCGTACAACGACTCGCTGCGCGGCACGCTGAGCGACGTCGCCGCAAGCATCGAGAGCTCGGTCGCCGGCGTCGACACCACGATGCAGAGCCTTTCTGCGACCATGTCCGCCGCAGGAGCCGCGGCGCGCGACGCCGGCGCGGGGCTTGCCGACGCCCGCACGGCGCTCGATACGGCGGCAGGCGAGCTCGAGGACCGCGCATCCGCGCTCGACCAGCTGTCCGGGCGCATCGAGGACGCCCTCGCATCCTCGGATATGGACAGCCTGCGCTCCATCCTCTTGACCTCGCCGGCCGAACTCGGCGCGTTCGTCGCGTCCCCCGTCGCGGTCGAGCGCCATGCCGTGTACCCGGTTGAGAACAACGGTTCCGCGATGGCCCCGTTCTACACGACGCTCTCCATCTGGATCGGCGGCGTCGTGCTCGCCGCGCTCGTGAAGGCGACGCCCAGCGAGGCCGCCCTCCGCGAGACCGGCTGCACGCTCACGCAGTCCTATCTGGGCAGACTCGCCCTGTTCGCCGGGACCGGCATCGCGCAGGCGCTTCTGATCTGCGGAGGCGACCTGTGCTATCTGGGCGTCCAGTGCGCCCATCCCGCCCTGTTCCTGTTTGCGGGGTGCGTCGCGTCGCTTGTGTTCGTCAACATCATCTTCGCGCTCACCACCTCGTTCGGCGATGCGGGCAAGGCGATCGCCGTCGTCCTCATGGTCCTGCAGGTCGCCGGCGCCGGCGGCACGTTCCCGCCCCAGATGCTGCCTGCGGCGTTCCAAGCGATCTACCCCTGGCTTCCGTTCGTGCACGCCGAAGGGGCCATGAGGGCGGCCATGTTCGGGATGTACGGCGCCGATTTTTGGATCGAGCTGGGACTGCTCGCGCTGTACCTGGTGCCCGCGCTGCTGCTGGGCCTCGTCGCCCGTCGTCCGGTCATCCGCGCGAACGAGAAGCTCGAGCACGCGCTCGAATCGACCCGCATCATGTAGGCGTGCGGGCCGAGGAACGCGCCCGGGGCTGCAGCATGTGGCCGACGCCTCCCCGGGAAGGCCTCGGCTGCAGCACCGGCGGTATCACCCGGCCGGAATGCACGGAATCAGCCGCGATTGGGGATGCGCGCATGGCCCGGCTCCGCCTCGGACAGCCGACCGCACCCTATAGCTCGACCGACGACCCGGTGTAGAGGTAGTGGATGCGCTCGCCCAGCTCATCGCGGAGGATGCTGTAGGCATCGAGCCCCGTGCAGTGAAACGTCGCATACCGCGTCGGCCTGCGCGCAAGCTCGCGCGCCATCTCGCGCACCGACGACGCATCCGGCACGCCTCCCGCGCTCGGGGCCGTAAGGTGGAAGCCGGCGATCACCGTATCGATCGGCGCGCCCGCCAGCGCCTCGGCGCGGTCCATGATGTTCAAGATGCCCGCATGGGAGCACCCCGAAATCAGCAGGTAGCGATCGCCTTCATGGACGAGCAAGCTCTGCTCGTGGACAAAGGGGTCCGGCACGAGTCCCGCATCGCGCCGCTCGAGCAGCCGGCCGTTCGACGAGGGCCTCGGCCATGCGCCCTCGACACCCGAGAACAGCATCATGCCGCGTCCAAGCAGGCGCATATCATCGGTCGGAACCAGGCGCGGGCACGTGCCGAGCGAAGCGTCGAGCCCGATATCGTGATGGTGATCGGCTGTCCCCGAAACGTGCTCGGCGAACGCACCGCGTCGCACGTAGATGGGCGCATCCACCTGCGCGGCCTCGCTCGCTTCCAGATACGCGTGCAGACCTCCTCCGTGGTCGTAGTGCCCGTGCGAGATGACGGCGCAGTCGACATGCACGGCATCGACGCCCAGCGTCCGCGCGTTGTCGAGAAAGCTGCCGTCGGGCCCCATATCGAACAGCACGCGCGCCCCGTTGGCCTCCAACAGCAGGCTCAGCCCGTGCTTTGCCACAAACCGACTCGAAGGCGTGGCGTTTTCCATCAGTACCGTGATCTTCATGGCATCCTCTCCCCAAACACCTGGTAGACACACGAGTGCAAACTAAAGGTACGTCCCCAATTTGCATTTTTGCAAATTGGGGACGTACCTTTAGTTTGCACTTACTCGGGGGCGGACTCGTGGGCGAGGTGGCAGAGCGTATCGCCCGCGATCCGATAGACCGTCCATTCGTCCATGGCCTCGGCTCCCAAAGACCGGTAGAACCCGATGCTCGACTCGTTCCAGTCAAGGCACCACCACTCGAGCCTGCCGCACCCGCGCTCGCATGCGATGCGCGCCAGGCGCGCCAGCAGCGCGCGCCCGATCCCGCGGCCGCGCCACGCGGGGCGCACGTACAGGGCTTCGAGGTACAGGCCGCGCCTGCCCAGAAACGTCGAGAAGTTGTGGAAGAACAGCGCGAACCCGACCGGCTGCCCATCGACCTCGGCGATCAGAACCTGCGCCCCGCCCTCGTCGAACAGCTCGCGCTCGAGCGTCTCCACATCGGCGACCACCTGGTCTTCAAGCTTCTCATAGCGCGCAAGCTCGATGATGAATTCGAGCACGAGCGGCGTGTCCTCGCGCTCGGCGAAGCGAAACCGCACCGGTGTATCCATGGCTCCCCCTTTTCATGCGAAAACGTTTCAGCCCCATCATACCCGTCCCCTGTGGCCTACAATGGGAACTTGAGCTCACGGCGCGTCCGCGCCGCAACCGAAAGGATCCGAAGACATGAACGTTACGCGCGCCGAACAGGACGGTATCCTGACGTTTTCCCTCGAGGGGCGACTCGACACCACGACGAGCCCGAAGCTGCACGAGGAGCTGATTCCCGCCATCGACGGCACCCATGACGTGGTGCTCGACTTCTCCCGCCTCGAGTACGTGAGCTCCGCGGGCCTGCGCGTGCTGCTCGCCGCCCAGAAGCAGAGCGCCGCGCGCGGCACGAGCCTCACGCTCACCGGCGTGAACGACGAGATCATGGAGATCTTCGAGATGACGGGCTTCATCGACATCCTCACGATCGAGTAGCCCTAAGCCCCATGGCGGGGCCGAACCCCGCACGGGCGCAACCCGCATCTACGCCTCGACGCGCTGCCTGCTCACGAGGTCGGCGAAGTACGGGCAGGTCTCCAGCAGCTCGTCGTAGGTGCCATCTGCCACGATCCCGCCCTGCCGCATGACCAGGATGCGGTCGCAGTGCCGGATCGTCGACAGGCGATGCGCGATGACGACGCGCGTGCTGCGCAGGCTGTCGAGCGAGTCGGACACGATCTTTTGCGTCACGTTGTCCAGCGCGCTGGTCGCCTCGTCGAAAAACAGGATCTTCGGCTTCGGCGCGATGGCGCGGGCGATCATGAGCCGCTGACGCTGGCCGCCCGAGATGCCGCCACTGCCCTCGGAGATGATGGTGTGCATCCCCATCGGCATGGCGCGGATATCGTCGGCGATGCCCGCCATCTCGGCCGCCTCCCACGCATCGTCCAGCGTCAGCTGGGGTGCGGAGATAACGATGTTCGAGAAAATGTCCCCCTGGAACAGCTTGACGTCCTGCATCACCACGCCGATATGGCGGCGCAGGGAGCGCAGGTCGATCTTGTCGATATCGCGCCCGTCGAAGTAGATGGCGCCCTTGCGCGGCTTCTCGAATCCGAGCATCAGGCGCATGAGCGTCGACTTGCCGCAACCGGTCTCGCCGACCACCGCGACGTATTGGCCCGGACGGATGCGTAGCGACAGGTTGTGGATGATGTCGGGACCGCCCTCGGTGTAGCGGAAGCTCACCCGGGACAGCTCGATGGAGCCGGACAGGCGCGTCACCACGCGCTTGCCCTCGGACACCTCGGGCACCTCCTTGAGCACCGGCTCGACCATCTCAAGCAACGGCTGGACCTGCGCCACCACCAGCGCGAGCGACGCGAGCTGGGCCACGCCGCCCGACACCATGCCGTACGACGAGCTGAACGCCATGTAGTCGGCGACCGCGATGCCCGCCGTCGCAGCTACATGGTAGATCACGATGTTGCCCGCAAGCGTGATGGCGGCCGTGAGCGCCGGGCCGACGACGGCGACCCTGGGCAGCCCGTACTGGCAGCTCGCCTGCTTGCGATACCCGTCAGCCCAATGGGCGAAGGCGCGCCGCTCGGCACCGGAGAGGCGAATCTTCTGGATGCCGCCGATCAGCGCCAGCACCACGCTCGAGTTCTTGGCCGAATACTGCAGCTGACGGCGCGCAAAGGAGGCCTTGACGAGGCCCGACACCGCGACGATCGCGATGTTCACCAAGGTCACGGCAAGCGACGGCAGCACGAGCTGCGGGGCGAACCCGATGGCCTGGACAAGGTACGCCAGCGAGAACACCGAGCTCAAGCCGACCGTCAGCACCATGTCGGACAGCACCGTGCAGACCTGGCGCACGCCCTGCACGCGGCTCGCGAGGTCGCCGGAGCCGTAGCGCTTGAAAAACGACGCGGGCAGCGACAGGACGCGCGCCATGACCGCCGCCTCGATCGAGACGGAAAGGCGCGTCTGCATGCGCGCGAGCACCGCGCTGCGAACGATGTTGATGAGCGAGGAGGACAGCACCATGCCCACGAGCAGCACGAGCGTCGACATCAGCGCCGTCGAGGCGCCGACGGGGATCACGGTGCCGTAGAGGAACTGCGTGATGACCGGCGTGACGAATCCGAGCAGCGTCGAGACGCCCGTGGCCACGAGGATCATGGCGTAGTCGGCGGGCGTGAACGAGTCGAGGGCGAAGCGGGCCAGATCCGCCACGCCGAGCTCGCGCAGCGGCAGGGGCCGGTAGAAGCAGATGGCCTCGCGCTGCAGTCTTTTCGCGCTTGCGGCGTCGACGTCCACCGCGCGCTGCTCGCCCCAGTCGAAATACCGGTAGCCCGCGTTCCCGTGCGGGATGAGCGCCACCGGCGACCCGTCCTCTAAAAAGCCGAGGTAGGGACCGGAGGCGTTCCTATACCAACCGTCTGTGAGCTCGACCGTGCGCCGCATGATGCCCGACGGCCGGCACAGGTACTCGATCTGGTCGTCGATGCCGCCCGGATGCGCGGGCAGCTCGCCTGCGGGCGCATGGAAGAACTTGAGGATCTCGCCGATGGCGTTGGTGGCCTTCTCCTGCTCGTTCAGCGTCTTGGCGGCGGCCTTCTCGCCCATGATGACCGAGGCGAGGTCGGCGAAGGAGTCGGAGAAGCGCTTCTCGTCGTTGCGCTTGCGCTGCTTGATCTGCTCGTCGTACAGTCCCATCTTCGCCCCCCTACTCGCTCGTGACCAGCGTGGTGTACAGCCCGCCCGCGCGGTACAGCTCCTCGTGCGTCCCGCGCTCGACGACGCGCCCGCGGTCGAGCACGATGATCTCGTCGCAGTCGCGAATCGTCGACAGGCGGTGCGCCACGACGATGGTCGTGATGCCGCGGTCGCGCACCGAGCGCATGACCTCGTATTCGGTCTTGGCGTCGAGCGCGCTGGTGGCCTCGTCCATGATGATGAGGGTCGGATCCTGCGCGAGCACGCGCGCGATCTCCAGGCGCTGGCGCTGGCCGCCGGAGAAGTCGCGGCCGCCCTCGAGGATCTTGTAGCTGTAGCCGCCGTCGCGCTCCATGATCGCATCGTGGATATGGGCGTCGCGCGCCGCCATGATCATCTCGAAGTCCTCGATCGAGCTGTCCCACATCTTGATGTTGTTGGCGATGGTGTCCTCGAACAGCACGATATCCTGGTCGACCACGGCGAGCGACCCGGTCAGGACTTCGCGCATATACGCCTCGCGCGGCTTGCCGTCGAACAGGATCGCGCCCTCCCACGGTTCGTACAGGCCCGAGATGAGCTTGGCGAGCGTCGACTTGCCGCAGCCGGAGGGACCGACGAACGCCACGCTGCCGCCCGCCTTGAGGTCCAGGCTGAAGTCCTCGATGAGCGGGGCGGCGAGGCGCGAGTAGCCGAAGGTCACGTGCTCCATGGTGAGGCAACCGGACAGCTTGTCGAAGGAGAGCCCCTCCGCGTCCGATGCCACGGCGGATGCGGGAGCAGATCCATCCTGCGCAAGGTCGCGCGCGTCCTCCGATGCCCCGGGGGCCTTCGGCGCGCCGCCCGACACGCGGACGTCGTGCACCGAGCGCTCCCCCGGCTCGGGGTCGACCGCCACCGGGTAGTCCATCACGTCCCCGATGCGCTCCATGTTCGTGCGCATCTCCTGCAGGCTCTGCGCCGTCGCGATGAGGCTTTGGCACGGCGCCAAGAAGGAGGCCAAAAAGCCCTGGAACGCCATGAGCGCGCCGGGCGTGAACTCACCCGACATGATCAGCGCGCAGCCCATCACGAGGACCACGGCGTTGGCGATGCCTTGGACGAGGGCCGGGATCTCGCCCAGAAGCTGGTTCACGCGATGGACGTGCACCTCGGAGGAGTTCACCGACGCCTGATAGCCGGCCCAGCGCGCAAAGAAGCCGTTCTCGGCGCCCGACGACTTGATGGACTCGATCATCTCGATGCCCGCCACGGTCGTGCTCGCCAGCTTGCCCTCGTCGCGCATCTGCACGCGCGTGATGTTCGTGCGCTTGTTCGAGACGATGCGCGAGACCGCGGCGTTGATGACGGTCGTCGCCAGGCCTACGACCGTCAGGACCACGCTGTAGCGCAGCATGACGACCAGGTAGAACACGAGCATGATGAGGTTCAGCGCCGCCGGGGCCACAGCGGAGATGAGCGTGGAGGCGATCGTCGCGTTGGTCGCCTGACGCGACGCGATGTCGCCCGCCATGCGCTGCGAGAAGAACTCCATGGGCAGGCGCAGCACGTGCCACATGAAGGTCGCGTTGCCCACGATGGCGAACTTGCCCTCGATTCGCTCCATGCAGACGGCCCGCACGATGCTCACCGCCGCCTGGACCACCACGACGCCCGCCATGAGCGCCAGCAGCGGATAGAGCCAGTCGGGGTTGTCGCCCGTGAGGATGCGGTCGGTGAAGACGCGCGAGAACACCGAGGTCATGATGCCCGTCGCGGTGACGATCAGCGTCGTCGCGATGACGATGGCGAACGCCGGCGCCGAGCCGCGCAGGCGCTCGCGCGCGAACCCGAGCACGCTGTGGGGCTTGCCGCCGGGCTCGAACGCGGGCCCGGGCTTCATCATGAGGCAGATGCCCGTGAACGCCTGGTCGAACTCCTCCATGGTCACCGTCACGCTGCCGCGCGCCGGATCGGCGAGCACTGCGCGGTCGCCCTTGAAGCCGCACAGCACGACGAAGTGGTTGAAGTTCCAGTGGAGGATGCAGGGGAACTGCCCGTGCTCGCGCAGCGCCACAGGCTCGAAGCGATAGCCCTTGGCCTCGAGCCCGTAGGCCCGCGCGGCCTTGAGCAGGTTCGCGGCGTTCGAGCCGTCGCGCGAGACGCCGCAGTCGAGCCTCACCTGCTCGAGCGGGACCCATTTCCGGTAGTATGCGAGCACCATGGCCAGGCTGGCGGCGCCGCATTCGAGCGCCTCCATCTGCATGATGATGGGCACGCGCGCGATCGTGTTCGCCATGGCCCTCCCCTAGCTGCTCAGCAAAAACGATATGGGGCTCACCGAGCCCGTCGTGATGTAGACCTGGTAGAGGTGCCCCGGCTCGAGCGCCCCATCGACATCGATCTGAACCGGGATGCTCCAGTCGGACGTGACCACGCTGTCGCGGGCGTAATCGCTCGTCAGGCTCTGCGAGACCTCCTCGACGGAAAGCGGCAGGTCGTCCACCGCGGTGACGGCGCCGTGCTCGCCGGTCGAGAGCTCCACCGTCATGCCGGGGGCCACGTCCACGGCGTCCTCGGTCGACAGGTAGCATGTGAGTCCGCCGCCGTCCTCCACGGCCACGGCCTCCACCCTCGTGGGCACCGTGCCCGCAACGGACCAGATGAGCACCGCCACGACAAAGGCCGCGGCGGCGGCCAAGGCGATCCAGACGCTCGGCTGGGACACCTTGATGTAATCGTTGAGCTGCTCCGGGGAAGAAATGCGCTTGAGGCTCTTTTCCCTGAAGAGGCTTGACGCCATGTACCTACACCTCCGCACCGATACCCGACAGCCGACACAATGGGATAAGCATACCGCGCATCCGCCGCGCACCGAAGGCGCCGGGCGAGACGCGCCCTAAAATCGCCGAGACCCGCCTCGCGGGGCATCATGCCGTGCGAAGCGGGTCGGTCGGCGCATCCCTATATCCTCAGCACCTGGCTCAGGGCGCTCCAGAGGACCTCCTGCCCCAGGCGGTTGGGGTGCGTGCCGTCGGTATAGAAGGCCTCCAGCGGCAACCCCTCGGCAGAAGCGACGTAGCGGTACGCATCGTAGAGCGATCCGAACGCCCAGCCGTGCTCGGAACACAGCGACCTCAGCGTGCTCGAGACCTCGGCGAGCGAGAAGTTGTAGGCCTCGCGCACGACCGGCATGCTCGACAGCACGATCATGCGGCCCTGGTAGCGCTCCGCCACGCGCGTGAGCAGCTCCCCGGCATACCTGCGGAAATCCGCCAGCGTCTCGGTGCGGTCGTACGCCCCGCGGTCGTTGGTGCCCAAGATGACGATGGCCGCGTCCTCGTCGCCCAGCGCGTCCTCGCCCAAGCGGTTGAAGAAGTTCATGCTCCCCCTGCCGCTCACGCTTGCGTTCACCATGGTCGCGCCGCGGGCGGCAAGCGCCGAGCGCAGGCGATTCGCCGCGCAGTCGACCGACGCGGACGGCTCGTAATACGACTCGCCGTCGAGGGAGAACAGGAGGTTCTCGGAGCCCGGGACGAACCCGGGAGCCCCCAGACCGGCCATGATGCTGTCGCCGAGGATGCGCACCGAGTCCACCCCCTCGGAGCTCAGCAGCGTGTCGAGGGGCAGCGCGGACGCGAACCCGGCGGGGATCGTCGTGGAGGGGCGCTGCTGGCCGCCAGCGAACGCGCCGGTATAGGGGTCGAAGCGGTACCAGGTCTGGCCGATCAGGCAATCCCCGTGGACCATGGTTCCTGCGGGCCACGAGTAGTACACGGTCTTGTTCTGGGACGCGAGGTAGTGCCAGCCGTACGTCACCGCGCCCGTCACCTCGTCAAGGTAGTACCAGCTGCCGTCGATACCCTGCTCGCCGTAGAGCATCTTTCCGGTGGTGTAGTCGTAGAACACCCACTTCTGGCTCTGCTCGATATAGCGGAAACCTTTGGCCATCTCACCGGTTATCGGATCGAGGTAATACCAGCCGCCGTAGCGGAAGTCCTCGCCCTTGACCATGTGGCCCTCGCCGTCGTAGCGCACCCACTTGCCGCGGGAGCGGTCCTCGTTGGAAACCGGGATGAACACGTCCTTGTCCGTCGCCATCGTGCCGTCGGCGTCGAACCAGTACCAGGCGTCCGTCCCGGGGTCGTAGACCTGCTTGTCGCGGGCCATGACGCCGTCGTCGTACCAGTAGCGCTCGCCCGCCCATACCGACCAGCCGGTGCCTCCCGCAGGAGCCTCGGGCCCGGTCTGATCGGGGTTGTCGGGGTTGTCAGGAGTCTCGGGCGTATCCGGATCCTCCGGATCATCCGCATCTCCCGGCGCATCCGGGTTCTCGGGATCGACCGTATCGGAGCCGCCGTCGGTGTCGGGATCTTCGGAGCCGGGCAGTTCGGCGTCGGCGTCGCCAGCGGAATCGTCGCCTGCCGGCAGGTCGTCGGCGGCATCTTCCGCATCTGCGGGCGCGGGCGCGCCGATCGCCGGAGCCGTCTCATCGGCGGCGAACGCGGAAACGGGCGCGAGGGCCCCGGTCGCGCAGAGCATCAGGCCGCAGGTAACCGCGAGGCTCGCTCGCAGGGAAAGGAATCGAACAGACATATGTCCCCTTGTCGTGTGGATTACCAAGCCACCATTATAGTTGCTTTCGAATAAGGCGGCCGAGCGGCGGCATGAGCTCGACGCGTTCCCCAGAACACCCACGCTGCGAACACGCGGTCGCGCCGCCACATAGCATCGGGAATGGTCTGCCAAGGTGGGTCAATGACACAAACTAGGCAATTTGGCACGCTAACAGCTTCTGCTGGCCCCCTTTAGCGTGTCAAACTGCCCAGTTTGTGTCATTGACCCCCTGACGCCTTCACGAAGGGGTTGCGCGATCCATCCCGCGCTTGGAGCGTCTCACTCCACCGACGAGGCGCTACCATGGAACCATCGTGCTCCGCGACGACCAGGGAGGAACCATGCGCCCCATGCGACTCGGCAAACGCGCCGTCACCGACCCCGCGCAGATACGCGCCATCATCGAGGCATGCCAGGTGTTGCGCCTCGGCGTCGTCGATGCGGAAGGGATGTTCATCGTCCCGGTGAACTTCGGCTATGTGTGGGAGGCCGATCAGGCGCTCCCCTGCTTCTACCTGCACTCCGCGCGCGAGGGCCGCAAGGCGGACGCGTTTTATGCGGGCGGGGACCGCGGGGTGCCCGTCGCGTTCGAGCTCGACTGCGACCGGGGCAACATCGTCGGCGACTACAGCTGCGCATACTCGCGCTCCTATGCAAGCATCATGGGCAACGGCACCGTCCGCGCGGTCGAGGACGAGCCCGAGCGCCGGTGCGCCCTCGAGCGCATCATGGAACACGCCGCCCCGGGCTCCACGGCATCGTTCTCGTCGGAGGGGCTCGCACGGGTCGCCATCTTCCGTCTCGACGTGAACGAGCTCACCGCCAAGGAGCGCAGACCGAAGGAAAACCGCGAGCCATAAGAGTGCAAATCGGGGACGTACCTTCCGCGTGCACAAGTGCACGCGGAAGGTACGTCCCCGATTTGCAAAAAAGGGTCCCGCGTGGCGGGACCCTTTTCAGCTCGAAGCTTGTGCAGCAGATGCTACTCGGCAGCGGCCTCAGTGGCCTCGGCCTCGGCAGCGGCCTCCTCGACGGGAGCCTCAGCAGGGGCCTTGGCAGCCTCGGCGGCAGCCTTCTTCTCGAACTCGGCGGCACGCTTGGCCTTGGCAGCGGCCTTGGCCTCACGCTCAGCAGCGCGCTTGGCCTGCTCCTCCTCGGCCTTCTTGGCACGAGCGGCCTTCTTGGCGGCCTCGCGCTCGAGAGCGGCCTGGGCGGCGCCACCGAACTTGTCGGCGAAGCGCTGAACGCGTCCGCCGGTGTCGACGAACTTCTGCTGGCCCGTGTAGAACGGGTGGCACTCATTGCAGAGCTCGACGACGATCTCGGACTTGGTCGAGCGGGTCTTGAAGGTGTTGCCGCAGCTGCAGCGCACCGTGCACTCGACGTACTCCGGATGGATTCCAGACTTCATGGCAGGGCTCCTCTTCTTCGTTGTCCTGGTTACCAATCAGGACATAAGGGGTGTCTTGGTTTCCGACCAAGACAAAACAGCCTGCCTAGAATACCACATCCGCATCATGGCCACAAAAGGCACACGCAACGCTGCCTGCAGGCACGCGGACCGCACGTCAGCCCCGCCGCCCCGCCCGCGCGAGCGCCACCGCATCGAGCGCGAGGACGATGATGCCCAGCACGATCGAGCAGAGCACGAACGCATCGGCCGTATCGAGAATCGCCGCGAGGTCGCCCGTCTCGGCCTCGCACTTGAAGTACACGACCGTCAGGGCAACCGAGGCCAGAGCCGCGGCAAAGCTCGCGAGCACGCAGACCCGCGTCCCCCGCTGCAGGATTGCGCCCGCGGCGGCGAGCGCGACCGCGAGCACGCCCAGGACGATCTGCGCCAATGAAATCCCGACCGTCTCCATGGCCCCTCCCATCGCTCGACTACCCATCATCCTACCCAGCACCCCCCCTCATACGCTTCATCACAATGTCTCGCACACATTGCCCGCCGTGCCCGCACGCGTTGCCGCCAATCGGTACAATGGGGTCGCATATTCACCGCATAAGAGAAGGGTCCCCCATGGCCGAGACCGCATCCAACCGTATCGTCATCACCGTGCTGGGCAAGAACCGTCCGGGCATCGTCGCCGGCGTCACGCGCGTCCTGGGCGAGGCGAACGTCGACATCCGCGACATCACCCAGTCCATCCTCGACGACATCTTCACCATGACCATGCTTGCCGACATCTCCGCGTCCAAGCTCGACTTCCACGAGCTGCAGGGCGCGCTCACCGAGGCCGGCGAGCTCTCGGGCGTCACCGTGACCGTCCAGCGCGAGGACGTCTTCAACTTCATGTACCGCCTGTAGAGCCAAAAGGTCCGCGCAGCCCCCGCGCGCCTTACGAAAGGGACGCCATGATTGTGTTTTCCGACATGGACGGAACGTTCCTCACGAGCACCAAGGCCGTGAGCGCACGCTCCCTGGAAGCGCTCGACGCGCTCGCCACGCGCGGCATCGAGTTCGTCCCCTGCACGGGGCGCGCGCTCGTGGGCATTCCGCCCGAGGTGCTCGGCCACCCGGCGGTACACTACGCCATCAGCTCGAACGGGGCGGTCGTCAGCAGGCTCGACCCCGAGAACAAGACCGCGGACGCGGCCACCGCGCTACGCCTGGTCCCCCTGGCGCCCGAGAGCGCCCTTGCGGTCTGGGACATCGCGCGCGACCACGACGTGACGTTCGACATCTTCGCCGACGGCCACAGCTACCTGCGTCGCGACCTGTACGACCGCATGGCGGAGTTCGTCCCGGACCCGAGCACGCTCGCATCCATGCGCTGGAACCGCACGCCTGTCGACGAGGAGCCCGAGCAGACGATCGCGCGCGTCGACGCGCTCGAGCGCCTCGCCATGTACTGGTACGACCCGAGCGACCGCGACGCCATCGTCGAGGCGCTCCGCCATGTCGACAACATCACCGTGACCCGCTCCTACCCCATGAACATCGAGGTCATGGACAAGGATGCGTCCAAGGCGGCATCGATGGCGTGGCTGTGCGAGCAGCTGGGCATGAGCGCCGCCGATGCCGTCGCGTTCGGCGACAACTTCAACGACATGAGCATGATCGAGCTTGCGGGTCTCGGCGTGGCCGTCGCGAACGCCGAGACCGAGGTGCGCGAGGCGGCGGACATGTGCTGCGCGAGCAACGACGAGGACGGCGTGGCCAGCGTCATCCTCGAACGCCTTAGCGCCTGCTGATGGGTTCGTTGGGGATGGGTTCGTTTGAACCCATGAAGGGGCGCTGGCCGTGCATGTCGCCGGCCAGCGCCCCTCCGCCTATCTATTCGGCCCCCTTTTTCAGTTAGCTCAAGCTCTCCAGCACGCGGCGCAGCTCCGCCTGCACGGCATGGTCGCGGTTGCAGCCGACCACGCGATCCGCCACGGCGCGCAGAGCGGGGCGGCCGTTCGCCATCGCGCAGCCGCATCCGACGAGACGGATGATCTCGTAGTCGTTCATGGAGTCGCCGAAGGCCATGACCTCCTCGGGCGCGATGCCGTAATGGTCCATGAGCTGCGCGATGCCGGTCGCCTTCGACACGCCCGCCTGCATGGCGTCGATCCACGCATTGCCCGAAGGCGCGAACACGAACTCGTCGCCCAGCTCGCGCGACAGCACGTACGCGTAATCCATCACCGCGCCGTCGTCGCAAAACACGCTCGCCTTGATGATGTTGACCTCGGCGCTCGGCAGCTCCCAGATCCGCTCGACGTTTGGAAGGTCCTTGTCGACCTCGCGCACGAACTTGCCCTCGTCGTCGAGCAGGTAGGACTTCGTGCGGTCGAACAGCGCCAGGTGCAGGTTGTCGAACATGCCGACGGTGCGCGCCAGCCTTTTTATGGCCAGGTGCGAATAGACCTCGCGGTCGACGAGCTCGCCTTCCGCATACACCTGCGCGCCGTTGGACGCGACGAAATCCATCAGGTCGACCACGGGCTCGAAGAACTCGCACAAGCGGTCGTAGCGACGGCCCGAGGAGGCGGCGAAGCGCACGCCCTTCTCGCGCAGTGCGCGGATGAGGTCATAGGTCTCGGGCGGCACTTGGCTGCGCTCGTCGAGCAGCGTGCCGTCCATATCGGATGCGATGAGTTTGATCATAGGGGCATTCCCTTCATTTCCTATCCTTTAGCACACTGTGGGGCTTCCTACCCAAAAACAGCCCGGACCTAACAGGAATCCGGGCTGTCTGACCATACCTTTACGTCTTCATGACACGCGCGTGGCGCACAGCGGCGCCAGACCGGCTGCGCTCGCGCCGGACGACACCATGGACGCCTATGCGCTGATGAGGCAATCGTAGATGGCCTCGAGGTCTGCCGCGCAAAGCGGCTTGATGGTGTTGGAGGGACTGCCGCTCGCCATGGCGTCGGCCGCCATCTTGGGGATCTGCGCCCGAAACGCGGCCTCATCGATGCCGTGTTCGCGCAGCGTCGGGATCCGCAGCTCCTCGAGCAGGCCCTGCAGCGCGTCGAGCAGCTCCAGGGCGGCCGCCCGATCGTCCTCGGCACGGCTCACGCCGGCATCGCGCGCGACGGCGGCGAACTGCGGATAGGCCCCGTCGACCACGAAGCACAGACACTCGAGCACGATCATCGCGTTCGACAGGCCGTGCGGCACATGGAACAGCGCGCCGATGGGCCGGCTCATGCCGTGCACGATCGTGACGCTTGCGTTCGAGAAGGCGATGCCCGCCTCCGTCGCGGCGATGGCCATCTGCTCGCGCGCCCCCACGTTCGCCCCATCGCGCCAGCACGCCGGCAGGTTCGCGAAGATGCGCCTGATGGCGGAGACCGAGAAGGTGTAGCTCATCGGCTGCATCCTTCTCGATGTCGCCGCCTCGAGCGCATGGCACAGCGCGTCCACGCCCGCGTAGGCGGTGACGTCGGCCGGCGCCGTGAGCGTGAAGCGCGGGTCCACGATGGCGACGTCCGGCATGACCGAGGGACCGGCGAGCAGCATCTTCACGTCATCGCGCGTGTTGCTGATGATGGTGAACCGCGTCACCTCCGACCCGGTTCCCGCCGTGGTGGGAATCGCCACGAGCGGCGGCCGGTCGCAGGCGATCTCAGCGCCCATCTGGTCGTCAACATCCGCGTCGAGGGCGACCATGCAGGCGATGGCCTTCATGGCGTCGATGGGGCTGCCGCCGCCGAGCCCGATGTACATGTCGCACGGCCAGGCCCGGGCGCGCTCGACCCCGCGCGCGACCATCTCGTCGGTCGGCTCGCCGGTGATCTCGCTGAACGCCTCGCACGAGATGCCGACCGAGGCGAGCGCGCCTGTCAGCACCTCGAGATTGCCGAGCGATACCATCAGCGGGTCGCATACCACGAAGGCGCGCGTGCCGAACGACCGCAGCACCTCAAGCGACGCCTCGAGCGCGCCCTCTCCCGTCACGATGCGGCCGGGCACGGTGAATTGATGGGCCATCTGTCACTCCTTCCCCATGATGACGGCGGTGCGGTAGCCGCCGGGCTGCACGGCGCGCTCGAAGGCCGCCGTGATGTCGTCGAACGGATAGCGGGCGCTCACGAGCGTCGACACGTCGATGATGCCCTCGCCCAGAAGCCGACACGACTCCTTGAAGTCGACGTAGTCGGCCATAAGGGTCCCGTAGAGCTCCATCTTGCCGTAATGGATCTTGTTCACGTCGACGCCGACCTCGGGCGCGGGGTAGCCCGCCGCGAAGAAGAGCACCTTGCCGTGGAACTTCTTGAGCATGGCGAAAGCCTGCTGGTCGGCGAGCGTGAGGCCCACGGCGATCACGACGCTGTCGGCCCCGCGCCCGCCGGTGCGACGACGGACCTCCTCCACGGCGTCGCACGCCGAGCCGTCGACCACCTCGAGCCCGAGCCGCTCGGCCACGCGGACCTTCTCGGGGCTCACCTCGGTCACGATGACGCGCGCACCGCTGCGCGCCGCCACGAGTGCGTTCAGCACGCCCATGGTGCCCGCGCCGATCACGACGATCGTCTCGCCCTCGTGCGGGTCGATCTTGCGCAGACCGTTCACCACCGTCGCGAGCGGTTCCAGGAAGCCCGCCTCGGGAGCCGGGATGCGATGCGCGAACCTGTAGATGGACTCCTGCGACTGCACGACATACTCGGCGCAGCCCTCGTAGCGTCCAAAGTAGCCGTCGTCCCACTGCGTGTCGTAAGACTTCACGCCCGGAGCCTCCGAGGTGCGGCCCGCGCGGGCCTCGTCCGAATAGGGGTCGTACTCGTGCGAGCCGCCCACGAAATCGCCGGGCTCGATGCCGCGCACTGCCTCGCCGACCTGGAGCACCTCGCCCGCCCACTCATGGCCGAACGTCATGGGCAGCGGGCGGTTTGTCCGCTTGCCGCTCCACAGGCCGAATTCCGAGGTGCACAGGTTGCACGACAGGATCTTGACGAGCACGTCATGCGGAGCGAGGTCGCGCAGGCGGCGCGTGACGATCCGGGCGTCACGGACGCCTGCGATGATGGCCGCGCGGGTCTCGGTGACGATGGGTTTCATGGTCTCCCCTTTCTGCCGCCGCGACCTCACGCCCGGCGGCGCACAACAGTTGCGAAGGCGGTATCAGATCCTGCCGGCCGAATCGAACAGCCTGATGTAGTGCATGAGCTTCTGCTGATAGCCGTCACGGCAGCTGTCCTCCATGACCTGGGCGGGCTTCTTCTTGACGCTCGCCTGCGCGCGCTCGGCGAGCTCGCGCTCGAGCGCATCGAACCACGCTTCGCCCAGCTCGGTGTACAGGTTCACCTTCTGCACGCCCGTCTTCACGGCACGGCGCAGGTTGTCGTCGCCGGTACCCGAGCCGCCGTGCAGCACGAGTGGGATATCGAGCATGCCGCTCAGGGTCTCGAGCAGGTCGAACTCGAGATGCGGCGTGCCCTTGTAAGTGCCGTGCGACGTGCCCACGGCGACCGCGAGGCAGTCGACGCCCGTGCGCTCGACGAACGCCGACGCCTCCTCGGGGCGCGTGAGGCCGGCGTCGCGGGTCTGCTCGTACTCCGCTCCCACGCCGACATGCCCGAGTTCCGCCTCGACCGAGACGCCGACGGCATGGGCGATGCGCACGACCTCCGCGGTCTGGGCGACGTTCTCCTCGAACGGAAGCGTCGAGCGGTCGACCATAACGGAGCTGTACCCCGCGCGGATGGCGCGCATGATGTGCTCGAACGGCCCGCCGTGATCGAGATTGAGCGCCCAGGGGATCCTGGGGTGGCGCGCCCCGACGAAGCGCACGATCTCGCCGGTCACCTCGATATCCATGGCAAAGCCCACGTCGAGGACGATGGGCGCGTCGAGTTCCTCGGCCGCGCGAAACGCCGCCTTGACGCTCTCCTCGTTGTACACGTTGGGCGCCGCGACAGCATATCCGCCCCGCTTCGCCTCGATGAGCAGATCCCGCATCGGCTCGAGCATGACAATCAGTCCCCCTCTGATCGCTGAGAGCTGTATGACACTTTAGAATTTATATCTGTTGAGCGGTTACTGCAAGCATTTATAGCAACTTTCTCAAACTTGAATTGTAGTTTCTAAAGTCTTTTCTGAAAAACGAGGCGAATACTCGGGAGGTCTTTTAGAATTTCAATGAGAACCGAAAGGACACGCCCATGATGAACGAACGCCGTGAGGCCATCGTGCGCCTGGTCAACAACCAGGGCAGCGCCACCATCACGCAGCTGAAGGACGCCTTCCCCGAGGTGTCGGAGATGACCATCCGCAACGACATCAAGGCGCTCGACGCCGAGCACCGCCTCGTGCGCATCTACGGCGGCGTGCGCTCCATCGAGACCGCGGTCGGCGCGGACGGCCTCATCGACCTGCGCCGCAGCAGAAACGTCGCGGCAAAAGGCGCCATCGCCCGCAAGGCGGCGGGGCTCATCGCGGCGAACACGCACGTCTACCTCGACTCGGGCAGCACGGTCGCCGCGCTTGCCGCGAGCCTTCCCGATGTACAGCTCCAGGTGTTCACCTGCGGCATCTACAACGTGCTGGAACTCGGCAAGTACAGCTACATCAAGACGATCGTCCCCGGAGGCGCGCTCAACCGCTTCAACATGTGCCTGCACGGGAGCCGAGCGGTGCGCGAGGTCTCGCGCATGCATTTCGACCAGGTGTTCATCGGCGCCTCCGGCTACACCCCGGACTCCGGGTTCACCTGCGGCTCCGACGAGGAGGCCGAGCTCAAGCGGGTCGCCATCGCGCGCGCCGACACCCGGATCATGCTGCTCGACTCGAGCAAGGTCGACCGCACGTCGACGTTCACGTTCTGCGATATCAGCGATCTCGACGTCATCGTGACCGAAGGGGACCTGCCGTATGAGCTGAAGATGCGCTGCGAGAAGGCCGGCGTGCGCATCCTGTAGGTCGCAGGCAGGCTGCGGGCACTCCGCGCGCAAACGAATCGGGCGGCCATGCGGCCGCCCGAAATCATGATCTGCAGGCTGATGCGACCGATGTCGCCCCCGCGGCGTCAGCTCGCGTAGGAGAACGTCGTGACGTCGAACATGCCCTCGGGCCGGATGCGCAGCGTCGGGATGACCGGCAGCGGCAGGAAGATCACGCCCATGATGGGATCGAGCGGGGGCTCGATGCCCATAACGCGCGCCTGCTCCATGAAGCGCTCGTGGTCCTGGGCGACCTCCTCGGCGGTCCCCTCGCTCATAAGCCCTCCGAGCGGCAGGTCGATGCGGGCGACGACCTCGCCGTCGCGAACGAGAACGTGACCGCCCTGGTGCACGTTGCTCACGGCGACAAGCATGTCCTCCGGATTGTCACCGACCACGCAGATGTTGTGCGAGTCGTGACCGATCGTCGAGGCGATGGCGCCGCCCGTGATCGTGTAGCCGCGCAGCCATCCGCACCCGATATGCTTGCCCACAAGGCCCAACCCCGCGGGCCCGTCGCCGTCCGCGCCGGCCTCTTGCGCAAAGCAGCCGCGCCCGTGACGCTCGATGAGCGCGATGCGGCGCAGCCCGTCAGCCGACTCGGGATGCGCGATCCCGGTCACGGCGTTGCCCGGGATGACGTCGATGACCGCCTCGCCCGGACGGAACGGATAGGAGAACACGTCGAGCGAGAGCTCGGGCAGATGCACCGAGCCGCGCAGCTCGTCGGCAAGCCGACGGACCTCATCGTTTGCCGGGGCGATCTCGCCCACGAAGCGCCCGTGCTCGGCGACGAGCACGCCCGCCGCGTACACGGCGGCAGGGGCCTCGGCAAACGTCAGGTCATCGAGCAGCAGCAAATCCGCGCGCTTGCCGGGCGCCACCGCGCCGCGGCGCTCGCGCGCATCGCCCATCCCGTGATCGAAACCGAAGCACTCGGCCGCCGACAGGGTCGCCATGGAGATGGCGCGCACCGGATCGATGCCGTGCTCGATCGCCAGGCGGCAGGCGTTGTCGATCATGCCGGTCGCCAGCGCGTCGGAGGGCGCGCGGTCATCGGTCGCGAAGCAGCAGCGCCGCGAGCGCGCGGGATCCTCGATCAGGAGCGGCGCGAGCTGCTCCAGGTCATGGCTGCACGTGCCCTCGCGCAGCATGATGTACATGCCGCGCGACAGCTTGTCGAGCGCCTCCTCGGGCAGGGTGCACTCGTGGTCGGCGATGATGCCCGCCGCGGCGTATGCGTTCAAATCGAGGCCCGAAACCAAGGGGGCGTGCCCGTCGGTCAGGCCGGTAACCGTGTGGCGGGCGGCATCGATGCGCGCGCAGGTCTCCGGATCCGCCCCCGTCACGCCCGGCATGTTCATCATCTCGCCCAGACCGAAGATCTCGCCCGGATGCTCTGCGAAAAACGCCTCCATATCGGCCGCCGAGATCTCGGCGCCGGCCTGCTCGTCGGGCAGCGCCGGCACGCAAGACGGCATCATGAACTTGATGTCGAGCGGAGCGCGGCGGGCGTCGGCGATCATGAACGCGAGGCCGTCGAGGCCGCACACGTTGGCGATCTCGTGGCTGTCGGCGATGGCGGTCGTCGTGCCGCGGGCGAGCGCCATGCGCGCGTACTCCGCCGGGCGGATGTTTGACGACTCGATATGCAGATGGCCGTCGATGAGACCCGGGCAGAGATAGCGTCCCTCGCAGTCGACGACCCGCTCGGCGTCGTAGCGCGCATCGTCGTCACGACCATCGAAGAGCACGCCCACGATGACCCCGTCCTTCACCGCCACCCGACCGGAAACGACCCGATGGCCGTACACGTCCACGATTCGGGCGTTCGTGAACAGCGTATCCGCCGTCACGCGCCCCTCCGCCGCGTCGATGATGCCTTGCAACTGCGTAGATGACATGCCGCGCGCCCCTTTCTGCTGCATTCTCACAGCACGTACCGTATCTCCATCTTACCGTGAGAGCCGCCCCGCACGCCAGGCGACGCAAAAGGGGTCACATCCCGCGCAAACAGCGCATCGGGCGCGTTCGTCACGTCGCTCTCGAATCAGCGCTATGCTATAGCACGACCGTCCGCCTCATCGGGAGGTGAGCCACATGATCGAGATCGCCGTCTGCGATGACGAGCAGCCCTCGCTGGAGCGCTCGAGCGAGCAGGCGCGCTCCAGCGCAGCGCGCCTGCACCTCCAGGCCGACGTGGTTCCCTATACGCGCAGCGACGCGCTCCTGTATGACATCATCGAGGACGGGACCCATTTCGACCTGCTGCTTCTCGACATCGAGATGCCGAACGTCGACGGCATGGACCTCGCCGCTCAGATCAAGCCCCATCTTCCCGATGCCAAGATCATCTTCATCACGTCGCACACCGAATACGCCATAGACGCCTTCGAGCTTTCGGTGTTTCGCTACGTCCCCAAATCGGACATCGCTCAGCGCCTGCCGCGCGCGCTCGACGACGCCCTGCGCATCATCGCGGTCGACGCGGACCGTTCGTTTGCATTCGAGCGCGCGGGCCGCATGGAGCGCATCGCCTACCGCGCGATGAACTACATCGACCGCAGCGGCAAAGACTGCGTCATCCACCATGCGGGATCGGAATCGCGCGTGCGCATGAGCCTGCAGGAGCTGGTCTGCGCCCTCGATTCCGATGAGTTCATCTTCATCGACCGGGGCATCGTGGTGAACCTCACGAAGGTCAAGCGCGTACGCGGGCAGTCCGCCCTCCTTTTGGACGGCACCGAGCTTCCCATCAGCCGCGGACGCCTCAAAGAGACGAAGCGGGCGCTCGCCGTCTTTTGGGGGTCGAAGCTATGAGCGCGTCCCTCGTCGCGCACGTCGCGCTGCTCGCGACGCTCGGCGCGCTGACCGCACCCGCCGCGCTCGCCCTGCTAGAAACCGACAGGCGCCGGCGGCTCATCGCCGCGGCCCTCGGCGCCGTCGCGGGCGCGATAGCGGGTGCCGTGGACCTCATCGGCCCTTTGCCCCTTTCGGGGGAGGCGGCGCTTTGCGTCGCGCTCGCCGTCGGGCTCATCCTGCTTTCCCGCCGCGGCGCCCAGGCGTCGATCCTTGCCGCCTACGCCGCCGCGGCCATCGCTTTCACCTGCGGCGATACCTTGGCGGCAGCCGCCCCCGCCACGTTCTCCCATCTCGACCCGGCCCTGCCCCATGTCATCGGGTCGGCGCTTGCGCTCGCCCTCAGCGCATCCGGCGAAGACCCCGCCGGCGAATCGGACCGCCTGACGCCGCTGTCGACCCCGGGCCTGAAGCGCTTGGGATTCGCGGCGGTCGCCTGCCTCGCGCTCACCGTCGCGACCATGGGCGAGGCGGACGCAGCGGGCGATGCCGGAGCGCCCGTCCGGCTCGTGATCTGCGCCACGCTCATCCTTCTCTACCCGATAAACGCCGTCAACGCCCATGCGGCCCAGCAGCAGCGCCTGGCAGACGCCGCGGCGGCGCAAGCGGAGCTCCTCGAGCGCAACTACCGCACGCTCCGCGAGTCGTATGAGCAGAATTCCCGTCTCTACCACGATTTTCGCAACCACCTGGCAACCCTGAAGGGCTATGCGCGCGCAGGCGACATGCCCGCCGTGAGCGCCTACATCGACGCGCTCGTGGGGCCGCAGGACGCAGGCGGCAGCGCCGCGTGGACGGACGATCCGGCCATCGACCATCTCTTCGCCCTCAAGCAGGCGCGCTGCACCGAGCTGGGCATCACCGCGGATTTCGACGTCTGCCTGCCTCCCAACACCGGCATCCGACCGGCAGACCTCAGCACGGTGGTGGCAAACCTGCTGGACAACGCCATCGAAGCCGCCGCGCAGGTTCCCGAGGGCCGTGCGCGCACCGTCCGCCTGACGGCAAGGCGCGTGAACAACATGGTGATCATCAAGGTCGAGAACACGGCCACAGGGCCGGTCGAGGCGGACGGCGAGGGCCGCATCGCGACCACCAAGGAGGACGCGGAGCATCACGGCTGGGGTCTGAAAAGCGTCGAGGCGACGCTCGACCGCTACGATGGGAGCCTGTCGCTCACCAGCACCGACGACAGCTTCTGCGCGATCGCGACCATGTGCTTCGACGGCGTGCGCGATTAGCGCTTTCGTGCCGAGCGCACCCGCCCCCCGAACGGACGAAAACCCACCCGCAATTCGCGGACAATACCCTGCGATTCACGGACAAATAGGCACGGGGCCCTCTCTTTTGAGATGCTCGGGATGCACCGCAGGAACCAGACAAAAGGAGCATCCCATGAGCCGCCACGTCTATATCCGCATCGCCATCGCCATCATCTTGGGCATCGCCGCGCTCATCTGCCTGGCGACCATGAACGTCTCGGGCCTTCTGCTCTGCGGCTCCCTGTCCGCGATCATGGCCCAGGGCGCGCGCATCGCCGCCCGCCGCGACCGCGAGGGGCGCTAGTCATGGAGACCTCCGAGCTGTTCGGAATCTCCGGGCTCTCCGCGTGGTACGGAACGGCCGACCCCGTCATCGAGGACGTCGCGCTCTCGATCGCACGCGGCGAGGTGGTCGGCGTCATCGGCATGAACGGAGCGGGCAAGACGACCCTGTTCAAGGCGATCGCCGGCGTGCTGGGCACCTGCCGCTATGAGGAGGCCCGTCTCGACGGACGACGCGTGGGCCTCACGGACCGCGCCGTGAAGCGCCGCCGCATCATGGTGTTTTCCGATGAGCGGGCCTTCGGCAACTTCACCTTCCTCGAGTACCTATCGTTCGTGTTTCGCGCCTACCGCACTCCGCTCGCGGACTGCTCCCGCATCGTGCAGGGCTTCGGATTCGAGCGCTACGTGGAGACGCCCCTGCGGGAGCTGTCGCTCGGCAGCCGCAAGAAGGCGTCGCTCATCGCCGCGTTCGCGCTCTCCCCCGACCTGCTCATCCTCGACGAGCCCGTGAACGGGCTGGACTTCGAGAGCACCGAGTACCTGTACCGCCTCATCCGAGGCTACCGCGAGCACGGGTCCGTGCTGTTCTCCTCGCACGTGCTGGAGAGCGTGTGCCTCACCTGCGACCGCGTGCTGGTGCTCGAGCGCACGGACGGCGCCGGGCGCATACGCAAGACGTTTTCCGGCGAGGAGATCTCGCCAGCATCGATTAGGAGCGTGCTGGGCCATGACGAGCTGTAGGGCGTTCATGCAGATGTATTTCGGACGAGGGCCGAAGGCGGTCATCGGCCCGCTCGTCGCGGCGTTTGCACTCTATCTGGCCGCGCAGAGCCTGAACCCGACGTTTAGCATCGCCCCCGCGGTCGTGCTCGCCGCGGCCTCCGTGGCCATGGCAGCCGACGCGATCGCGTCTTGGAGCTCCCGCGCCGCCGCCATCGAGATGGAGGCGGTGTGCGCCCTGCCCGTCACCCCGCATGAGGCCGTCGCCGGATATGCGGTCGCCACCCTGGCGTACGGGGCGCTCACCAAGCTCGTCCCCCTCGCCGCCGCGCTGACCGCGCTCGGCGTCCCCGTGCAGACGTGCATCGCGGGATGCGGGATCGGCACGGTCGTCGGCGGCGCCACGTTTCTCGGCATCGCCGCGATCCGCAGCGCCCTCGGCTGCCCGCTGCGAGGATTCTCCCTCCGGACGCGATGCGCGTTCGCACCGAGCGCGCCGGGCTCCTCACGGGGCAGCGCATGCGTCCTCATCGCGCGCCGCCTGATGTCCAGCGGCTCGATCCTGGCGAACACGGCGGGATTCGCCGTGATGGCCCTGGCGCTCCCCTTGCTGCTCGGGGATATCGGGCCCGTGATGGGCGTCCCCATCGGCCTCGCGATCCTGTCGATCAACACGCCCCTGTGCACGGTCGCATCCGGCGAGCCCGATCTCTCGGACGAGCTCGCCATGCTGCCCGATTCCGGCCGGATGTTCTTCATCCCCTACGCCGGCATGCTCTTCGGCGTCTTTCTCGCCACCGACGGCCTCTTTCTTGCCTCATGGGCGCTGGTCCACGGGCTCGACGCACGCTTTGCCGTGCTCGCCGCCCTCATGGCGGGCGCCGCCGCGTGCGCGAGCGCCGCGCTCGAGCGCTTCCGCCCGGTGCGCGGCTGGTCCGCCGAAAGCGATCTGTGGCGCCATCCCCGCAAGTACCTGGTCCCCTTCGCCCTCTTGCTGCTGGGCCCCATCGCCTCCATCGCGCTGCTGGGATGACGCCGGCCGGGCCGCCCCGCCCGCAGGAACCGACGTGTCCGCGACGGTCTTACAGCGGCCCATGCAAACGTTCACGCCCAAGGGGTGTCCCCGATTTGCAGGAATGCACGCCGAAGGTACGTCCCCAAATTTGCAAAAGTGCACGCGGAAGGTACGTCCCCGAATTTGCATGCTTGTGCTAGTTATGAAAAAGCGGGTGCCGAGGCGATTCTCGGCACCCGCTCCAGGGGTTCAGCTTGTCGGCGGACTTGACGCCGCGCTCCTACACCAGGCGCGCGAACTTGCGCTTGCCCACCTGCAGCACGACGCCGACGTGCAGCAGCTCCGGGTCGACGTTGTAGGACTTGGGCGCGACCGGCTGCTGGTCGATCTTGACGCCGCCGCCGTCGATCAGGCGGCGCGCCTCGCCGGCGGAAGGAGCCAGACCGGCATCCTTCAGCACGCCCGCCAGGTACACCTTGCCCTCGTCGTTCACCTCGAGGTCGACATGGATCTCGGCGATGTCCTCGGGCAGCTGGGACTGCTTGAACACGCGGTCGAACGCCGCCTCGGCCTCCTCGCCCGCGCCGGCACCGTGGTAGGTGTCGCACAGGTCGCGGCCGAGCGCGCGCTTGAGCTCATAGGGGTCGGCGGAACCGTCGGCCAGCGCGGCCTCGATCTTGTCGACCTCGTCGGGCGACAGCGAGCTCGCCAGGCGGTAATACTTGCCGATCATCTCGTCGGGAATCGACATCGTCTTGCCGAACATATCGGCCGGCTCGTCGGTCAGGCCGATGTAGTTGCCGTAGCTCTTGGACATCTTGCGCACGCCGTCGGTGCCCTCGAGCAGCGGCATGGTGAGCGCCACCTGGGGCTCCATGCCCATCTTCTCCATGAGCTCGCGGCCGGCGAGCAGGTTGAACAGCTGGTCGGTGCCGCCCATCTCGACGTCGGCGTCGATCTTCACCGAGTCAAAGGCCTGCATGACCGGGTAGAGGAACTCATGCAGGGCGATCGGCGTCTGGCTCTGGTAGCGCTTGGTGAAGTCGTCGCGCTCGAGGATGCGCGCGACCGTGAACTTGGAGCACAGCTCGAGCATGCCCTTGAGGTCGAGCGACAGGATCCAGTCGCCGTTGTGGACGATGGTCGTCTTCTCGGGATCGAGGATCTTCATGGCCTGCGAGACGTAGGTCGCGGCGTTGGCCTCGACCTGCTCCTGGGTCAGCTGCGGGCGCGTCGTGTTCTTGCCGGACGGGTCGCCGATCATGGCGGTGCCGTTGCCGATGATGAGGGTCACCTTGTGGCCGAGGTCCTGGAACTGGCGCATCTTGCGCAGCGGGACGGCGTGGCCGAGGTGCAGATCGGGGCTCGTGGGGTCGACACCGAGCTTGATGTTCAAGGGCACCCCGCGCTCGAGCTTCTTTCTGAGGTCGGATTCGGGCACAATCTGTGCAGCGCCCGAGGTGATGATGCGCATCTGCTCATCAACTGGCAGCATACCTGCGTCCTCCTAAGTCTCTAGCACCCTCGCCCGGCAACCGGCGGCCACCTCAGGCGGTGCTTATTCGCATGCAACCGTTTCAGTGTAGCGGAGTTGCGCGAACGGGGGCGCAAATACGTCAACCTATCACACCCGACGCGCGGCGGGCGTCACAGCTGGCTGTGGTAGGCGAGGATGGACTTCTTGCCGAACCATTGCGCCAGGCGATAGTTCATGTAGTTGTCCATGTTGTCATAGATGTCGCCCATGAAGAGCACCTTGGGGCCGACCGTGTAATACGGCACGTCGACCTCGTCGCTGTCGCTCGACTCGATGATGGCGCAGCGCTCCCAGACCTCGCGGTCGTAGGCGGCGGCCTCTCCGGAAAGCAGCGAGCGGGCGGCGGAAACCGAGGTCAGGTCGTCGGCATGGCGGCTATCAAGCGCGAGCGCGCCGACCGAGCCGACGATGAGAAGCAGGCAGGTGAGCACGTAGACCGCATACGCCCGCGGGCTGGAGAACAGGCAGAGCCACGCCGTGCGCTCCCCCGCGTCCGCCGCGCGCGCCTCGGTCAGGCGGACGATGCGGCCGACCGTCGACATGACGCAAATGAACACGAGCACCACGAACAGATCGTAGCGGATGTTCTGGACGCGCCCCGGCCCGACGTTGCCCATCGAGTAGAACGTGGGTGTGAAGCTCGCCATGAACAGCGCGAGCGACAGGCCGGCGACCGCCAGAGGGTGCGCAAACGAACAGGTCGAGCGCTTGGCGGCAAGCACCATGAAGGGAAGGGCCACCGCAAGCGCGCAGACGAGGTAGCCGTTCGACCACAGCACGACGTACTCCATGCCGGACAGAGCGCTGTCGGCAAGCGTGAGCACGACGCCGAGGTTGTCACCGGCGAACTGCGACGCCTGGCGCGCCGCGTTGCCGGGTGCCGCCATGGACACCGCGAAGCCCGCGACGAACACCACGAACGCCGGCACGATGAACTTGAGCCTCCCGCGCGCCTTGAGCACCGCGGCGACGCATGCCCCGCCGAGCAGGAGCGCCGACACGATACCCGTCACGAAGTTGCCGCCGGCGACCACGAACGCAAGCAGCACCAGCGCGACCGCGCGCGCCGCAGAGCCCCGACCGGAAAGCGGCCCCTTGCGCGTGCGGCCGCGGACCAGGCGCACCGAGAGGCCCGCCATCACGAGCATGAGGGCGTGGTAGAACGTGTAGTAGATCGCGGCGTTGTACCAGTAGATGCCCTCGACCGGGCTCGGGAGCAGCTGCGTCTGCAGCAACAGGATGAGGCTGGCGAGCGCGACCAGGGGCAGCCGGCCGGCGTCGAGCACGTCGCGCACGAGCACCGAGGCGCAGTACCACGTCGCGAGCATGAGCGCGGCGAGTATCCCCACCGCGCCGAACCCGTAGAGCGCCTCGCTGAACACGCCGGGCTGCAAGGCCATGAGCACGATGGCCGAATAGGTGCCCTGCCAGGAGAAAAACGTGTCGTACGCCTCCTGCAGAGCGGCGCCGATCGCGTCAATCACGCTGCCGCCCGCCTGCAGCGCCAGATGCGCATCGACACCGTAGTGCCAGTCGTCGGCGAAGCTGTGGTTGTACGGACAGATGGCAAGAAGCGGCACGAGCGCGGCGACGAGCAGGACCACCAGCGCCGCCGCCGACGCCAGGTAGACGGCGCGCCATCCCAGGCGAGGGGCCGAACCCGAGGCGTCGGGCGGTATGATTTCGGGATCGTGGTCAATATGCCCATCGAACCGGGGCGTTTCGGGGCGTCTGAAGTGCGCGGGGGCGGTCGAGGCGCCCGTTTGGACGGAATCTCCCCTCGTTGAACCTGTCGTTATGGCCATCTTGTCTCCTTTGTCAGTTTGAAGAAGGACATCAGAGGCCGCGAGAACGCCCCTCGAGCCTCATGATTCCCGGTTCGATGGGTAAATTGACCACGATTCGAGAATCATAGGGAACCGTTGATGCATTTTGCCAGTTCCGGTCCGGCAAAACGCGCGGAATCGAGCGGTTTGGGCACCCCGGACGCACGATGCGCTGCAACTCCACCGGGCGATGGGTTGGTTGGGGACGTGTTCGTTTCAACCCATCCAGAAGCCGGGACCGTGTCGACGAGCACGGCGCCGAGGCCGCGGGCGGCAAGCTCGTGCGCCAGGCCCCGGCGATCTTGCGGCCTGGCATCGAAGATGCGCGTGCGTCCCCAGATGTCCACGGCGACGGGCAGGCGGGTGCCGTCCGCCTCCACGAGATAGCGCACAGCGGACCGACGCGCGCAGGCGGCATGGTCGCCGTCGCAGGGCCCCTCGGCCGTGAGCAGGCAGTGCTCGCAGATCATGAGCTCGGGCGAGCCGGCGACGCGCACGCCGCACGAGCCGGCGGGGGCCGCGTCCACGAGCGCGCGCACCTGGCCGTCCGCAAGCTCGTCGGGAAGCCAGACGCGCCGGGTGCCGAGCCCGAGCAGCCAGCGCACCGTCGTGCTGTTGGTCGCCGACACCGGCGCCGCGACCTCGAACACGGCCCCGCTTTCGCGCGCAAGCTCGATAGCGCCCAGGTTGCGGCAGACCACCGCCCGCGCCCGCGCGCACAGCTCGCGCACGCGGGGCTCGTCCGAGACGCGGCAGGGCTCGTCGAGCACGACCGTCAGGCTGCCCAATAGCTCCTCCCAGCCGGAATCCTCGGCGATCCGATACGCATGGACCGCGACCTCGTCGACGCCGCCGTCGGCGAGCAGGGCGCGCGCGTCCTCCGGCGTCGCCGCCGCCACGATCCGCGCGGGCGCGCCGCCGCCCGCGCCCGACGGGCGCTCGCGCACGGCCGTGGCGGGGGCGCCTTCCCGCTGCGGCGCCGGTATGGGGGCCTCAAGGCGCCCTGCCTCGGCGCGCAGCGCCGCCACGGCAGCCTGGGCCTCGCTCAACACGCGGGCGCTCGCGGTCAGGTGGACGGGGCTGCCCGCGCCCACGCGCCGCTTGCAGCGCACGCGGATCCGATCGCCTGCCGCGCCCGACACCTCGCAGGGCACGAGCGGAAAGCGTCGCGGCACGTCGGCGGGAGCGTCCGGGGGTAGAACGGTGCGGATCTCGAGCGTGTCACCCGCCTCCACCGCTTGCGTGAGCTCAACGATCACCTCGTAGTGGCCGCGCTCGGCCACGGTCCCCACGCGCACGCCCTGGTTGATGGCGCGCTCGAAGCTCATGAGCTCCGCGCCGGAGGTGCCGCGCAGGTACGCATCGGTCAACCCCCGGTTGAACGAGCGGCCGAGCTGGACCTCGAGCTCGTCCAGGGCGCCATCGTCGAGCGCCTCCCCCGACGCCAGCGCATCGAGCGCCGTCCGGTAGGTGCGCACGACGTTGTACACGTAGTCGGGGTTCTTCATGCGCCCCTCGATCTTCAAGGCGGCCACGCCGGCGTCCGCGAGCTCGGCGAGATGGCGAATAGAGCAGTAGTCGCGCGGGCACAGGAGGCGCTCGCCGACGTCCTGCGCCACGGGGAGCCCCCGCCCGTCCTCGAGACGATAGGACAGGCGGCAGGGCTGCGTGCAGTCGCCCCGGTTGGCGGAGCGCCCGCGGCGCAGAGCCGAGAAGGAGCACGACCCCGAATAGCAGATGCAGATGGCGCCGTGGCAGAACACCTCGACCGGCACGCCCTCGGCGCACAGCTCGGCGATCTCGGCCACCGAGAGCTCGCGGGCGCACGTCACGCGCTCGACCCCGAGCTCCCGGGCGGCGAGGCGCGCGCCCGCCGCGGACATGACGCCCGCCTGCGTCGACAGGTGCAGCTCGAGCCCGGGCACCTGCTCGCGCACCAGGCGGGCCAGCCCGGCGTCGGCCACGATCAGCGCGTCGGCGCCCGCGGCGAAGGCCCGCCGCGCCAGGTCGACGGCGGCCGCCTGCTCCCCTTCGCGCAGATAGACGTTCTCGGTCACGTAGACGCGCACGCCGTGGTCGTGGGCGACCCGACAGGCGCGCGCGAACGTGGCCAGATCCATATCGCGGGCGGCGGCGCGCGCGTTGAAGGCGCCGAGCCCTGTATACACGGCGTCGGCGCCGGCGGCGACCGCCGCGAACAGCGCATCGGCCGACCCCGCGGGGGCCAGCAGCTCGGGCACGGGTCTTCTCACGTCGTTCGCCTCTCCTTCGACAACAGGTTGAAGCAGCACGTCTGCCAGCCTTAAGGCAGTATGCAAACGGTCTGGAATTTGACACCGCTCAGGATACACGACAGCACCCGCCAGGGTCTTGCGGTAATGTATGGGCATCTATGCTAAGCCATTTCGGTTGGAGGTCATCACATGGGTCCTCGCGAGCGCCAAACACGTCATCGCGCCAAGACGCATACGCTTCCCGTCATCTTCGGCTCCTTCTTCGCCTTTTTCCTGATCTTCTGCGTCGCGTTCGGCGTGGGCATGGTCGGAAACGTCTCCAGGTGGCTGTCGGATCTTCCCGACTACACCAACGCGGACAACTACATGGTGTCGGAGCCCACGTCCATCTTGGACGCCAACGGCAACGAGATCGCGAGCCTGTACGTGCAGAACCGCGACATCGTCGAGTACGACCAGATCTCCGACTACGTGCTCCAGGGCACCATCGCCACCGAGGACGAGCGCTTCTACCAGCACCACGGCGTCGACGTCGTCGGCATCATGCGCGCCGTGGTGGTTCAGCTCACCGGCGGCTCCGAGGGCGCCTCGACCATCACCCAGCAGCTCGTGCGCAACACGATCCTGTCCGAGGAGCAGTTCGACAACACCATCGAGCGCAAGGTGCGCGAGGCGTGGATCGCACTGCAGATGGAAAAGATCTTCTCCAAGGAGGAGATCCTCACCATGTACCTCAACACCATCTACTTCGGCCACGGCGCCTACGGCATTCAGGCTGCCGCCCAGACCTATTTCTCCAAGAACGCCTCCGACCTCACCCTCGCCGAGGCGGCGCTGCTCGTCGGCCTGCCCAACGCGCCCTCGCAGTACGACCCGACCGTGAACCCGGACCTCGCGATCCAGCGCCGCAACATCGTTTTGTCGCGCATGGTGAGAAACGGGGTCATCTCCCAGGAGGAGGCCGACGCCGCCGCGGCCGAGGAGCTCGCGCTGAACGTGACCGAGCAGCCCGACAACGGCATGTACGCCTACCCCTACTTCGTCGAGTACGTGCGCGGCATGCTCACCGAGGAGTTCGCGACCGACGTGCTGTTCGCCGGCGGCCTCACCATCAAGACCACCATCGACCCGACCATCCAGCAGCAGGCCGAGCAGGCCGCGCTCGAGTACGTGAACGAGCTGGGCGTCGACGAACTCAACGTGGGCATGACCGTCATCGACCCCAAGACCGGCTACATCAAGGCCATGGTCGGCGGCCGTGACTACTATGCCGACGAGAACCACATCAATTACGCCACGCTGCGCCGCTCCACCGGCTCGTCGTTCAAGGGCATCACGCTGGCCGCGGCGATCAACGAGGGCATGAGCCCCGACACGCTCATCAACTGCAGCTCGCCCATGAAGATCACCGACGACTACACGCTGCAGAACTACGGCGGCTACTCCTACGGCGTCTCCACGCTGGCGCGCGCGACGGCCGTGTCGTCCAACACCGGCTACGTGCAGGTCGCCCTCGCCATCGGCAACGACAAGATCATCGATATGGCCGAGCAGCTCGGCATCAACACCGAGGAGGCCGGACTCGATTCCCACGCGCCGTCGATGACACTCACCGGCGGTTCCGTCGGCTGCTCCACGCTCGAGATGGCCGAGGCGTTCGGCACGTATGCGGCCGGCGGCCAACATCGCAACTCGGTGGCGGTCACCGAGATCCTGAACCGTGACGGTGAGATCCTCTACCAGCACCAGGACAGCCCCGAGGAGGTCCTCACCGCCGGCGAGGCCGAGGCCGTGACGGGCGTTCTCGAGGGCGTCATGGTCGGCGAGGGCTCCGGCGTCCCCGGCTACCCGTACGAGATCAACCAGCCCGTTGCCGGCAAGACCGGTACCGCCGGCACGTCTTCCCAGGCCACCGACCTGTGGTTCGTCGGCTACACCCCGCAGCTCTCCGTGGCCGTGTGGATCGGCAACTCCCAGTCCAATTCGCCTCTGCCCTCGTCGCTGCACACCTACAACACCGTGCTGCCGATCTTCCGCACCTTCATGAACACCGCGCTTGCCGGCGTTGCGCGCGAGGAGTTCCCGACCGGCGACACCCCCGACTACAAGCCCGCAAGCTCTTGGGACTTCGTGGGCGGCAACGTCAGCGGCACCGATACCGCCGAGACGGCCGAGACCGCCGAGACTCCGGAGACCGCAGAGACGCCGGAGACGCCGGAGACCGTCGACTCCCCCGAGTCGCCCTCCTCGCCGTCGTCCCCGTCATCTCCGTCGTCCCCGTCGACGCCGAACACCGGCTCGCCCTCGACGCCCACGCCGCCGACGACGCCGCCGAGCCCGACGACCCCCGATCCGGAGCCGGAGCCCGAACCGGAACCCGAGCCCGAGCCTGAACCCGAGCCGGATCCCAATCCGACCACGCCCTCGACAACGGCTTAGAACCGCGAGCGGGGCCCGACGAAGCGATTCGTCGGGCCCCGCTCTTTTTCGTTCTTTTGACTAGGGAAACGCCGATTGTTTGCTCTCGCGGCGATCGATCCCATGACGGACGCCTGGATGCCTGGGCGGCAGGAGGCGACCCCGCGCGCGTTTTTCCCTGCTGACCGGGCTTCCGGAGCGCGGACGCACTGCTGTGTCATCGGCCCCAAAGCGCGCCCTCAGTGCGTGCGCCAGTAGTAGCACACGAGCAGCACCACGAGCGCCACGGGAAGCAGAATGAGCAGTGCAAACAGAATGATATGGAACGCTGCGACCATCATCTACTTGCGCACGCTCCTCAGCTTGGAGATCATGCCCTCGAGCCGCTCGCCGTCCTCAGCGGTCTGCGCGATGACCAGAATGGTGTCGTTGCCGGCGAGAGATCCCAGCACGTCGGGCAGCTCCGCCGCATCGATCGCCGCCGCGATACCCGACGCCGTGCCCGGCTGCGCCTTCACGAGCACCAGGTTTCCGGTGCGGAGCACGTCGACGACGAGCTCGGACACCATACGCTGCAGGTGCAGATCCTCAGCGAGCACGTAGACGCCTTCGGGCAGCTTTCTCAAGCCCATATCCGCGATATCGCGCGAAACCGTCGCCTGCGTGCACTCGTACCCGGCGTTCTTCAGTTCCTCGACCAGGTTGCGCTGCGTCCTGACCTCCTTGTTGCGGACGATCTCTCGGATCGCGTCTTGACGCCCGTTGCGCTTTTTTGCCATGAAGCCGTCCCCTCTACTCATGTTCTCGCATAACTACTCTAGTCGTATGCACGTCCATGAGAGACGGGCGACGCGCGAATTAACCGTTATGACTCAATACTCCATATAACGGCGAGATTACGCGTATTGATGCATAGTTCCGTGACTTTAGCCTGATTTTACGCATATCGGTTGAGTCGACGCGACAGGCGCGCCGCAGCGCCTCTCAGCGCTGGGCGAACAGCGGCAGATGCGATTGGCGCGCGAATTCGCGCAGATGGGAACCCATGCAGCATGCCGCCGCATTGCCCTGCGTCATCGGCTTGTACATGATGCCGAAATCGCTCGCCGCCGGCTTGACCGCCGCCAGCGAGGCGCGCGCGTCCTCCGCGTTGAGCATCTCCTGCACGCGGCCCAGGCGCTCGATGGATGACACGCGGCTCTTTCCGACTGTCGTGTTGTCGATGCATTCGATCAGGCGGCGCACATGCCGGCGATGGAGCGGAACCACGACGTCGGGGTCGCAATCGAGCCCCCAGCGGCGCACGAGTCCCATCATCTGGGTGTGCTCGTTGGCGCAGCGGGACATGAAGGCGGGATCGAAGGTGCGCTGGCCCTTCTTGCCGAACGCGACGCGATGGTAGCACGCCGTGTCGCAGGCGCCGATGCGCTCGGCATCCTCAAGGCAGGCGATGACGAAGCCGAGGCCCTCATCGTCGGTGGCAAGCGCGAGCCGGTGATCGACGGCGCGCATCCGCTCGATCAAAAGACCGGTCGCCTGGGAGAGCAGGCCCTGTTCGTAGAGGTCCGACATCCCATGGCGAACCGCGTCGCGACCATCGAGCACGCAGGAGGCGGCGCGACGGGGCTGCGAGCTCGAGGAGCGGTCCTGAGCATCCCAGACGTCATCGGAACGCATGGGAGCCGCGATGTCGAGGCGATGCTCCTCGGCGAATTCCACCAGGTTGCCCAGCGCATTGGGGGCGAGCCAGTCCTCGGGGCGCACGAACATCACGTAGGCACCGCGTGCGCGGTCGAGCGCCTCGACAACACCCGAGGCGAGCGCGGAATCATCGCGCTCGATGACCTCGACGCGGATATCTCGATCATGGAAACTGGAAAGGATGGAGGCCGTGCGGTCATGCGACGCGCAGTCGACCGTCAGCAGCTCGAAGTCGGAATACGACTGGTTGAGAACGCTCTCCACGGCCCGCACAAGATGATCGGCGCCATCACTGGCCGCCAGAACCACGGATACATTGGGACGCCTGGACGCGCGATGACCCACGTGTGCCTCCATAAGAACAAACTTTTGCCCATGGTAGCACCGGGAGCTTGCCGATAAGGGTCATGACGGACACGGTACGTGAAGCTCCAAACAGCGCACATCGCGCCGTCACAGTTTCACCATTATGAGGTATCCGTTCGGGTGAGAGCGCGACTCAGAGGCGTGCCAGCCGCAGGCGAGAGACGCAATCGGCACGACAAGCAGGCGCAGACGAAAGGTTGGCGCGGTATATCCCGCGAACACGAACGGACGCCTCACCCGGACCATTTTGAGCGAAAGCGGATTCGAATCCAATCGATTGGAATGGAGCCTGCGGGATCCGAATCCACATCACCCCTTCGGCAAAGCGGCTACCGCAATAACAGGGTCTAACAGTCATCCAAATTGGTGATGGATAGCGCGGCGCCAGGCACCGCGCTATCCTTATACGTGCCAAACAGAGAATCAGCCCGAGCGCCCACCCGGATCTTTGTTTGGCGACAATCCCTCCGGGTGGGCGTTCGGGCGGATGGGACATGCCGCCATGAAGCACGCGAACCCGTACGCTGGGCTCGTCGGGTCGCTGACCCCCGGCGAGCTCGACCTGCTGTCCGACGCCGTCGAGGAGCACAGGCTCCGGGAGGAGGTCGGCTTCGGCACGCTCGCCGAGGCCGCCGAGCTGTACCGCCCGTCGCCCCGCTGCCCGCGGTGCGGGTCCGGGCCCGCCTGGGGGGACGGCTTCGAGCCCTCCGGCGTGCGCCGGTGGAGGCGCCCGTCGTGCGGCGCGAGGTTCACCTCGCTCACGGGCACCGTCCTGGAGGGGTGCAGGAAGCCCCTCGCCACCTGGGTCTCCTTCATCAGGCTCGCCCTCTTCGCGGTGCCGCTGGACGCCTGCGCCGAGATGTGCCGCATAAGCCACCACACGGCCTGGGAGTGGCGCCACCGGCTGTTCGCCGCCGTGGACGGCTACCAGGACCGCATCGTGCTCAGGGGGCGCGTCTGGGTGGACGAGACCTACGTCAACGACACCGACCTCTCCCACGGCTACGGACAGGCGAGGAAGCGGGGGCTCTCCAAGCAGAAGGTCTGCATCGCCGTCGGGATCGACGCGCGCAAGGAGCCCGTCGCGGTCGTCTGCGGGCACGGCAAGCCGTCGTCAGCCCGGATCAGGAGGGCGATGGGGGCGCACGTCGCGAAGGGCGCCACCCTCGTGCACGACAGGGAGCGGGCGCACAACGTGCTGGTCAGGGAGAACTCGCTCGAGGACGAGAGCTACAAGGCGGACGTCCGCGATCCGGCCTACCTGGAGGCGATGGCGCTCGTGAACAACCTCTGCTCCTGGATCAAGCGCTACCTGTGGCGGTTCACGGGGATGGACCCGAAGAACCTTCAGTCCTATCTCAACCTCTACGTCTACCTCTTCCGGGTGAAGCGGGGCGGCGAGAGGTGGCCCAAGGTCGCGAGGGTGGTCCGCCACCTGCTCATGACCGACGCGACTTTTCGCAGCTAGGGACCTGTACTCTATCACCTATCTGCGTGACTATTAGATAACAGGGTTCTCCGCGCGCGTGCCGCCTTGCCGAATCAAACGTTCAAGACCCTTGCATAACTGGACAAAGCATCCCGACAAGAACACCAGACACCTGATCGTCGCCGTCGACAATCCCTCCGGCGCGGGCCATTGCCGCGGCGATCAGCTTTTGCCTTCCTCGCCGAGTGCGTGGCGCAGCGTGCGCACCGCCCCGAAGAGATTGGCGTCGTTGCCGCTTTGAGCAGGGCGGATACACGGTCTTGGGATGATGGGCAGCACATGGGCTTTGTCCATCATGCGCTCGAAGGCCTCGAAGAGCTCCTTGCGCGCGCTGATACCGCCGCCCACCACGACGACCTCGGGGTCGATTACCGACTGCAAGCCCATCAACATGTTGTCGAAGACCAGCGCGTAAGCATCGAGTCCGCGCCGCGCGTCCTCGTCGCCCGCCTCGATCCAGGAAAAGATCTTGTAGCCGTCGATCTCGTCGGTCGACTCGATACCCTTTGCCGCACAAACCTGATCACGCAGCGCCCTCCACGATGTGACGTCGCCGTACACGGAGCCGAACGTCACCGGCTGGCGCACGTCGTTGCTCACGAAGCAGACGGTTCCCGCCAAGTTGTGGGCGCCGCGCAGGATGCGCCCATCCGAGACGATGGCCCCGCCGAGGCCCGTCCCGATAACCACCATCAGGCCAAGTGAAACTCCCTTCAGGGCGCCGGCAGCGTACTCGCCCAGAGCGGCGCACATCGCGTCGTTCTCGATCGTCGTGGCAAGCCCTGTGCGTTCGCGCATGATGCGACCGAGCGGATAGCCGTCCAGACAGTGGAGGGCACCTCCCCCACCAACCACGCCGTCAGGATCCCCCTCGCGATACACGCCGGGCATGCTGAGGCCGATACCGCGCACGCACGCACGATATGGCTCGACGATCGCGCAGAACGCGTCGATCACATCGTCGGCGCCCGCAAAGCTCGTAGGGATGCTCCCCTGTTCCTCGATCCGATAGTTCTCGTCGACGACCGCCCATTTGACTTTGGTGCCGCCGGCGTCGATGCCCATGTAGCGATTCATGGTCGATTCCCCTCGTGTTATAAAAGGAGGCGGCGCCGCGCACCGCCTCCTGCAGTAAGCCGCCTAATCGAGATCCTCGCCATTCGTTGCGATAACCTTCTGGTACCAAAAGAAGCTGTCTTTCCTCGAGCGCTCGAGCGTGCCGTTGCCCTCATCGTCGCGGTCGACGTAGACGAGGCCGTAGCGTTTGCGCATCTCTCCGGTGCCAGCGCTCACGAGGTCGATGCAGCCCCACATCGTGTAACCCATGAGGTCGACGCCATCGATCTCGACCGCATCCTTCATGCTCTGGATGTTCTTGCGCAGATAGTCGATGCGATAGGCGTCGTGAACCGAGCCATCCGGCTCCTTCTCGTCTGCCCAGCCGATACCGTTTTCGACGATCCACAACGGCTTGCGGTAGCGCTCGTAGAGTGTGTTGAGCGCGATGCGCAGGCAATACGGGTCGGTCGCCCAGCCCCATGCGTTGGCCTCCAGGTACGGGTTCTTCACCATACCCAATGCCAGATTGCCCGACGCTGCCTCGAGCTCCTGCTGACGCACCGACACCGTCGACCCGCCGTAGCAGGAAAACGACAGGAAGTCTGCCGGATAGGTCGAAATCAGCTCCAGATCGTCCCGCCCCATCTCGAGCTCGATTCCACGACGCTCCATCTCCTTGAGTCGGTAGGAGGGATAATAGCCGCCCACCTGCACATCGGCGTACCACAGGGCCTCGTGCTGGCGCTCCATAGCGAGCAGGTCGTCGGCAGGGTCTGCCGAATAGGGATAGACCGGGCTGTATGCAAGCATCTGACCCACTTTGATGGCGGGATCAATTGCGCGCGCTGCCTTGACCGTGAGCGCCGAGGCGACGAACTGGTTATGGGCGCCTTGCGCCTTGGCCTCGGGGCTGCCGTCGATAAGGCCGCCCGCCATGAAGCTTCCCATGCTCATCATGTTGATCTCGTTGAAGGTGAGGTAGTAGCGAACCTTGCCCCGATACCGCTTCATGACCGATTCCGCATAGCGTACGAACAGGTCGATCAGCGCGCGGCTCTTCCATCCGCCGTACGCGTTCACCAGGTGCAGCGGCGTCTCGTAGTGCGAGAGCGTCACGAGCGGCTCGATGCCGTGCTTGGCGCATTCGTCGAACACCGCATCGTAGAAGGCAAGGCCATCCTCGCAGGGCTCGGCGTCGTCGCCGTTGGGGAAGATGCGCGCCCAGTTGATCGAGAGGCGAAAGCACTTGAAGCCCATCTCGCCCATGAGGGCGATATCCTCAGCATACCGATGGTAGAAGTCGGTGGCGACATGGCTCGGATAGTAGTATCCGTCGACGACGGCAATCTCCCTGCTTTCAGCAAGCCCCTGCTCACAGACGGTAAAGACGGGCACGGCACCGGTCTCACCGGTCACGGTATCCCGCCACGTCACCTGGCGCGGGGACGTGTGGCTGCCGTTGGTCATGGCATCCGAGGCGTTCGGCCCCTTTCCGCCCTCGTCCCAACCGCCCTCGTACTGGTTGGCGGCCGTGGCGCCGCCCCAGAGGAATCCCTCTTTGAATGGCATATGTCCTCCTGTCTGTTCACTTCGCTGCGATGCGTCGGGGCGGGATACGTCCAACGCATGCGCCCCGCCCCTCACATCGGCTGGCTATGCGCCCTCGCGCATCTGCCGATACACGGTGATGAACCGCTCGGCGAGAATACGGAATCCTTCAGCACTCATGAGCTGGTCCTCTGCGTGCAGCAGGATGATGCGAAACGGCAACTGCTCACCGCTCGCTTCCCGCTGCAGAAGGCCCATGTGGACGTCGTGACCCGCGTTGAACGCAACGTCACCCTCTTCGATCAGCTTCTGCGCCCCCTCGAAGTCGCCGCCCTCCGCATGGGAAATCGCCTCTAGATAACAGCTTCTCGCACCTCCCACTTGGGCGACAATCTGGAAGCACGCCATCTCGAACTGCTCGAGGGTCTGCTGGGCATCTTCGGCCATGGCTACTCCCCCATCAGGGCGCGCGCCTGCTTGAGCACGGCTTCGCCGTTCATGGTGCCGTACGCCATCATATCGATGGACTCGACCGGGCAGTTGACCTGGCCTTTCACCTTGTTGAGTTCGAAGCGGACCTGGGGTCCCAGCAAAATGACGTCGCTGTCGGCGAACTCGGTCGCCTGGTTCACGGGATGCGCCTCGATGGTGCACTCGAACCCCTGCTGCTCCGCGGCCTGCTGCATGCGCTTGACCAGCATGCTCGTCGAAGCCCCGGCGGCGCACATAAGAACGATGCGTTTCATTTCGAATCTCCTCACTTGGTGGGATGAACATTCATGCCGACTCAAACGAACAGCTTACTCGGCGGCCTTCAGAGCGGCCTCCTCCTTCAGCGCCTGACGGTCGGCCATCAGGGTGAAGGGCAGGTACATCAGGATGGACACGGCAAGCACCACCGCAGAGATCACCAGGCAGCCGACGCCACCCTGCATAAACGCGATGACCGGTTGCGGAAGCACCCAGGGAAGCTGGATGGTGGGATTATACGCGGCGCCGAGACCGAGCGCGTAAAGTGCCTGGACGATAACGGCGCAGACCGGGATGTTGAAGATGAAGGGGATGAAGTAGGTGGGGTTCAAGACAACCGGCAGGCCGAACATAAGAGGCTCCGAGATGTTAAACAGCGACGGAACGAGTGCGACGCCGCGGATTGCCTTGAAGCGCTCGGACTTGGTGAAGAGCAGCGAGACGCTGATGCCGAGCGCATTGCCCTGACCGCCGATGGCGGTACCGAGCGCCACGATCGCCCATGCACCGTAGGGCATGGCCTGACCGGCGATCAGGGCCTCGGTGTTGGCGGCGGTCAGGGCCATGATGACGGGGGCATAGAAGTTGAGCATGACGTTGGGGTGAACACCGAAGAACCAGAAGATCGACTGCAGGGAGCACACGATGATGTAGGCGAGCGGGGAGCTGCCGACCATGGTGACCGGGGTGCCGATTAGCGTATTGATCATGTCGAAAAGGTTGCCCCATGGCGTCATGGACAGGCCGAGACGGGCGAACCACACCAAAGTGAACAGGACGATGGCCGTGAAGATGGGCGACAGCGAGTTGGAGACCATGGGAGGCACCATGTCGGGGAGCTTCAGCTCGAGCCTGCTCATCAGCAGCGCGGCGACCTTCGGGACAATCAAGCCGAGCAGAATGGCGACGAAGATGCCGTTCGAGCCCAGATAGGACGTATTGATGAAGCTCGCCATCGGGATGTCTTCGAACGACTGCAGCGGAACGAAGCACAGGAACACCGCGCCGGTGAGGATGCCGCCGTTGTAGCCGGTGAGCCCGCACGCCTTGCCCCAGCGCAGGCCGACGAAAAAGGCGACGTAGATGGCCATCATGTTCATCGTGACCGAGAGAATCTGGTTACCGGCCACCTTCAAGCCACTCGATTCAATCCACTCCGAAAAGCCCGGAATGGGGAAGTTGATAAGGATCGCGATGACGGCGACGCCGAGGGTCATGGGCAGTGTCGACATCATACCGCCCATGAGAGCGTCGAGTATCTTGCTATCCGCAACCTTGCTTGCAATCGGGGCGATGGTCTTATCCATCACCGCTTGAATCCTATCGAATACTGCCATGTTTACCAACTCCAATCATGGTGATTAACCTTTTCGGGCGCCTCCTTGCACAAGGCGCCCCCCCTTTCGGTACACCCCCTCCACTCTGCTATCTCGAGATGCGCGCGGCGCGCGCATCGGTCATGAACGAAAGAGGACCGAACCGCTTACGGCAAGTCCGCATAGGTGACGAGCTCCACATCCTGCTCGGCGAGCCATTCGGCGACGGCGGAATCGGTAAGCATGTCCGCCTCGCGGATGCGCGCCTCGGTCATGCTCGAATGGTCCTCGAGATACGCATCGATGTATCCCGGGTGGAACACCATGAGCCGGCAGCTGTCCTCATCTGCCGATGCGACAGCCAACTTCAGGAATGCATAGGGGTCCTTCTCGTAAGCCGAGAAATCCTCGGGGATATAGGAGATGACCCGGGTAGAGCGGAACCAGACGGGTTCACCAGGCGCTCCCATCGCGAAATAGGGCAGATGATGGCGCTCGGCGACGATCTCGAGCCCACGGAAAAACGTGGGGCTCGCCACCGCATGACCCTCGAAATACTCAGGTTCACGCCCGACCAGCTCGAGGAACCGCCGATACTGAGCCTCGATCTCCAACAGCACCTCGTCGAGAACCACGAAATCCTCTCCGCGTCCCGCCGCATCGCGATAGGCAGAGCTCGTCTTAAAGTGCCCGTCCCCCTCGACGATGCTGGGGATACGGGCGGGGTCGGTCAATGGTCGGCCCGTGCAGATATTGGTGTGTTGCCCCAAGCACAGCCCATCGGCCTTCAAGCGCACCAGACCGCTCGCGGCGAGGGGCATGTTGGTCATGATGCCGACCGTCCGAATCAGGCCGGCCTCGACCGCCGCGGCTATCCCGCAGTTGACACCATCGCTGTACCCGAGATCGTCGGCGCGCAGCAGAAACCGTTTCATGTGTCATCCTCTCATCGGCCTATCGTAGTCATCGCGGGAACCGTCCATCGCCGATATCTTTCGCCCCTTTGTGGATCCGTGCCCCTCCAAAGGGCCTCTGTGCTCGCTCCCGACGCTTACAGGTATAACGCACGGCACAGCCCCAATCGGTTACACGGTAGGCGGGACGGTTTCCTGATACGGATGCGGGTTTCACGACCTGAAACCCCGCAGGTAGAAGGCTATCCGTTACACTGTGATGAAGATGATTTCGGCCGCCTTCCTGCGGCCATGAAAAACGGGAAGGACTTCCATGGGTGAATCCGTTGCGATGGGATCTGTCGCCGAGCGTCTTTTGGACTACATCGATACCACCATGCAGCACGACACGAATTACGAAATCGCAACGACACTCGTGAAGAACTACAACAGACTGCAGGGGCTCTCAATCGCCGAGATTGCCGATATGTGCTATGTCTCCAAGGCGTCGATTTCCCGATTCTGCCGGTTTATGGGATTTGCGGACTTCAAGGAGCTGCGTCGCCAGCTGGATTGCGACGTCCCCATGAGCGGGGTCTTCCCCCAGACTTTCCGCGACACCTTGGCTAGCGACACCGAAAAGGCGCTGTCCTCCTACCAGGAAGCGATCCAGCTCAACATCTCGACGACCCTTTCTGCGGGCAACATAGCCAAGCTCCCGGACATCGCCCGCGCACTGCACGGCTGCGAACGCATCGCGTTTTTCTCCTATCACTTCCTCTGGGACGTCGGAAGGTATTTCCAAAGCAGGCTCGCCCTTATGGACCGGCTCGTGGAGCTCCATCTGGACTATACGTCTCAGCTCTCCTGCGCCCAAGCGCTCTCCGAGCATGATCTTGCCATCGTCTGCAGCATCGGCGGCACCTACCCTATCCGCTACCCCATGATCGCACAGGCGCTCTCCGAGGCGGGCTGCAGCCTTCTAGCCATCACCCAGAACACCTCCAGCGCATACTGGAACCATGCGTCATATGTCTTGAGCTGCGGGGTGACCAACAATATCGACAGCGGCAAATTCGGAGCCCTCGCCGCCGTCGACATGATGGTCATGGCATATCTTAAGCTCTATGGGGAGCAAACGGAAGATCGTTGACGGAAAGGTCCGGGACATCGTCTTCGCCAGAAGGCAGACGATGTCCCGGACCCGATCTTTGAGCAGCGCTAACGGGCATCCGCTACAGGCAGACCGTTGGCGCGAATCACATCCCGGTACCAGAAGAAGCTGTCTTTCGGTATGCGGGCGCACTGCTTGGCATCGGTCTCGGTCCTGTCGACGAATATGAGGCCGTAACGCTTGGTGAAGCCCTGATGGCTCGAGCACAGATCCATCAAACTCCAAACGCAATACCCGAAAACCGGATAGCCCTCATCAACAAGCCTCGCCACCTCGCGCAGGTGACAGGCGAGGTATTCGATGCGGGCGGGATCGTGGACGCAGCCTGTATCGTCGAGCTCCTCCGAGAGCGCCATGCCGTTTTCAGTGATGATCATGGGCAGCCGATACCGGTCGTAGAGTTTTCGCATCCCGACGTACAGCCCAAGCGGGTCGATACCGCTCGCCATCCACTCGGTCGCCGTGACCGCTGGGTTGCCGCAGAGCTCGAAATCGCCACCGGACCACGGGGGGAACCGGTCGAACCGGATGGGCTCAATCCGCTCGCGCGCACAGGAGCTGAAGTAGTAGTTCACACCCAGAAAGTCCGGTGTGGATGAAGTGAGAATCCGCTCGTCGGCCGGCTCCACAGACGGATAGAAGCCCTCCCGCTGGAGATAATGGCGCGCATATGGCGACAAGGCGCCCCGAACACTCAGGTCGACCATATAGTTCTGCATCATCTCCTCGGCGTTCAGGGCCGCCAGAGCATCTTCCGAGGAGCTCGAGCGCGGATTGACCACCTGCATGGCGACGACGGGACCGATCTGGGCATCAGAGTCGATTTCACGCAGCAGCGCGATAGCGCGATGCTCGGCGAGGGCGACATGGTAGCTCATCTGGTAGGTGTTCTTCTGCCGCATGCGCGGATCGGGCTCGGTGTCGCCGGTATTATCCGGAGCAGCCGTTGCGATCAGCTGTTCGTTAACCGTCACCCAGCGCTTCACGCGCCCCTTGAAATGCGTAAAGCAGACTTGGGCGTAGCGTACGTAGGCATCGATCATCTGACGGCTCTTCCAACCGCCGAACGCATCAACCAGAGCCTGCGGGCACTCAAAATGATAGAGCGTCACCAAGGGTTCGATGCCACACGCGAGCAGCCGGTCGATCAGGCGGTCGTAAAAGGCCAGACCCTCCGGATTTGGGTGCCCGCTCGCATCGGGCATGATGCGGCTCCAAGCGAATCCCATCCGATACACCTTGATACCCAGTCGAGCCATCAGCTCGACATCCTCTTCCCAATGGTGGTAATGGTCGGAAGCCACTTTGTTGTCCGCAAGCCCCGGACGACCCGGACCGCGATCGGTAGTCGCCGGCCCCTTTCCCCCTTCTCGGTACGCGCCCTCGACCTGAAAGGCGCTCGTAGATGCACCCCAAAGGAACCCTTCGGGAAAATGATGCGTAGCCATGGGCTCGCTCCTCTCGACATGCCTGTGTATACGGTTTGTTATACCGGAGTCGAGAGCACAGATCGGTTACCTATCTACCCGCATCGTTTCACAATATGAAACCTAAGGGGCCCGCCCCTTAGGGGCAGACGTGCAGCGCGCCCTCGTCGTAGTCGACACCCATGAAGCACAGTCCGCACGCAGGAGCCGTGGGGCCCGCGGCGGCGCGGTCACAGGCGGCGAGCACCTCATCGATCCACGCGGGCTCGCGCCGATGGCAGCCGACCTCGACGAGCGTCCCCACGATCGTGCGCACCATGGAATGCAGAAACGCGTTCCCCTTGATCGTGAACGCCAGGCACTCCTCGCCCAGATTCGTCTCGCGGGCAAACGAGACGTCCATGACGTTGCGGCACGTGGGCTTGCCCACCGCCGACGCCGTCTTGCAGAAGCTCTTGAAATCGCGCTCCCCCACCAGGCGCTGCGCCGCGTCGTCCATGGCGTCGACGTCGAGCGGCCACCGGTGCCACCAGGTGACCGAGCGCGTCAGCAGCGGCGGCGCGTCCCCTGTGGCGATGCGATAGGTATACGTGCGCGCACGGGCGTCGAAACGGGCCGAGAAGCCGGGTGCCGCGTGGTACACCTCGCTCGCCGCGATGTCGTGCGGCAGCAGTGCCGCGAACGCGCGCATCCAGCGCGTTCGGGTGACCTCGAGCTCCGCGGCGTCGACGGGGACGCTGACGTACTGGCCGATCGCGTGCACGCCGGCATCGGTGCGGCCCGCGCAGGTCAGGTCGATCTCGCGGCGCAGGAACGTCTCGAGCGCACGACGGACCTCCCCCGCCACGGTCTTCTGCTCAACCTGCTCGGCGAACCCCGAATAGGCGCTTCCGTCGTATCCCAGGCGCAACACGAGCGTGCCCGCGCGCAGATCTTCGGCGGTATCTATCGGTTCCATGCGGCCTCCCCGCGTATCGTGAGTATCGGTCATATCGTCGAGGGTCCAGCGGGCCATGGGCGCCGCTGCGGCCCCTCCCCTACAGCAGCCACGCCAGAGCCGGTATCAGCGCGCAGACGGCAAGGCCGCAGACAAGCACCAGGCGGTCGCGAACCGGCACCGGCGGCATCTCCACGCTGATCTGGCCCCCTTCAGCATAGCATCGGGCGCACATGGACTCGCCCAGCCGGTCGGCGCGCCGAAAGAGGCTCACGACCAGCGGCGTGAGCACCGACGCCCACGCCCGTATCCGATGCAGGATGCTTCCGCCCGAAAAGTCGACGCCGCGCGAGCGCTGCGCAAGCTGCACGCGAAAGAACTCTTCGGACACGATGGGGATGAAACGCAGCGCCAGCGAGAGCATGAGGCCCACATCGGACACGGGAACGCCCAGGCGCCCCAGGGGCGACAGCAGGCTCACGCAGGCGTCGGCCAGCTGAGGAGGCGTCGACGAGGCCGAGACCACGAGCGAGAACCCCAGCAGCAGCGCGATGCGCGCGATGGCGAGAAAGCCGCGCAGGGCGCCCGCCGTGTCCAGCCCGAAGCCGCCCCACAGGGCGATGTCGCCGTGGCCGTCGAGCGCCACCGCATTCGCCAGCAGCGTGAACGCCAAGATGAAGGCGACCGGCTTGAGCGCCCTCAGGTGCGCGGCAACGTCCATGCGCGCAAGCCGCACGGCTGCGGCGAGCAGCACCGCCCACAGGGCGAACACCGGCGACGCCCCCGTGGCGAACACGGCCACGGTCAGTGCGAGCAGCAAGACGATTTTGACGCGCGCGTCGATGCGCGCGACCGGCGTATCGCGGGCCACGAACGAGCCGAGCGGCGAGAGGGGCTTCTTCATCATCGCGCACCTCCCTGCAACGCATCTTCAAGGAGCCGGGCGAGCGCGATGTTGAGCGGGGGCTCCATCGATGCCGCCCCGAAGGCGTCCCGATCACGCGAAAGCTCCCCGGGGGTCCCCGTCCATGCGATGCGCCCGTCGCTCAGGAGCGCCACGCGATCGACCTCGGCCATCCACTCCTCGAGGTCGTGGCTGATCACGATGACGGCGCGGCCGTCGTCCGCGCAGGCGCGCGCCAGCGCATGCATCTGGGAGCGCCCCGCCGCGTCGAGGCCCGCCGTGGGCTCGTCGAACAGGTAGGCCGCGGCATCGAGCGCCAGGACCGACGCGATGGCCACGCGCCGCGCCTGCCCGCCCGAGAGGTCGAACGGATACCGATCGAACAGCGCCTCATCGAGACCGACCATCCTCGCCGCATGCTCGATACGGCGGGCGACCTCGGGCTCGTCCGCCCCCATGTTGCGCGGAGCGAAGGCGAGCTCGTCGCGAACGCTCTCGCAGAAGAGCTGGTCCTCGGGCCGCTGGAAGGCGATACCTGCGTCCCCAGGCCGCGGGGCCCATCCGCGCACGGAGACCGTGCCCGCATCCGGCTCGAACAGGCCCGCCGCGACCGATGCCAGCGTCGACTTTCCCGATCCGGACCGGCCCGCCACGAGCAGGACCTCTCCGGGCGCCACCGCAAGCTCGATGTCGCGCAGGACGTAAGACGCCTCATCGTATCCATAGGAGACGTGCGACAGCGAGAGCCCCGCGGCGGCACCCGAGCCAGAGGACAGGGCACGCGGAAGCGCGCCTGCAAGCGCATCGAGCGTCCCCCGAACGTCGTCGGCAGACACGCGTCCGGCCGCGAGCCCGCGCACAAGCCACGCTGCGGCGGCCTCCGGGGTAGCAGAAGGGCGACCGTCAAAACCAAGCGCACAGACGCGTCTCAGCGCCTCCACAGACGCGCTCGGGAGCACGGTCGCATCCCACAAGGCGGGTTGCCCCATGAGGAAGTCCAGAGGAGCGCCGTCGAAGGCGACGCGGCCGCGATCCATGATCACGACGCGATCGGACGCGAGCACCTCGAGCGGATCGTGGGTCACCTGGACGACCCCGACCCCCATCTCGGACGCCAGGCGCCCCACGAGCGCGCGATGGGCGGGGCGTGCGGACGAATCGAGCATGGAGGACGCCTCGTCGAGCACGAGATAGGAAGGCTCCATGGCGAGCACGCCGGCTATGGCAAGCAGCTGCTGCTGGCCGCCGGACAGCGACGAGGTGTCACGCATGTTGTATCCGTCGAGGCCCACGCACGCAAGCGCCGAGGTCACGCGGCGGCGCACCTCGTCGGGCCCCAGGCCCAGGTTGCGGGGGCCGAACGCGACCTCATCGAACACAACGGTGGAGACGAGCTGCTCTGTGGGATGCTGACGCACCAGACCCACGCGCCTGCGCACCTCGCGTCGCGCGCTGGCGCCATCGGCGGGATCGATGCCGTCGACCCTCACCGAGCCGCCATCGCACAGGCGCATCGCGCACAGAAGCGAAGCCAGCGTCGACTTTCCCGAGCCGTTGGCGCCGACAAGCGATACCACGCGCCCGGGCTCGAAATCCAAGGTCACGTCGGCGACGGCGGGCGGCTCATCCGTCCGGTAGCTCACGCAAGCACCGCGAACCTCGATCACGCGCGTTCCTCCTCCCGTATCGACAATGCGGCGACGCCGCGAAACCCAATCCTATACAAACGAAAAAGGGCCCGTCTCGCGACGAGCCCTTTCATGCAATATCAAGAATGCACCCGAAGTTACTCGGCAGCAGCCTCGGTCTCGGCAGCCTCGGCGGTCTCCTCGACGGGAGCCTCCTCGACCTTCTTGGGAGCCTGCTTCGGCGTGGCGGCCTTCTTGGGGGCCTTCTTCACGCAGGGCTCGGTCACGAGCTCGATGATGCACATCTCGGCGTTGTCGCCCTTACGGGTGCCGAGGCGCATGATGCGGGTGTAGCCGCCGTCGCGGTCGGCCCACATGCCCTGAGCGGCCTTCTCGAAGATCTCCTTGACGAGCTGCTTGTCGCCGAGCTTGGCGATAGCAAGACGACGGGAGTGCAGGTCGCCGCGCTTGGCCCACGTGATGATGGGCTCGGCAAAACCACGGAGCGCCTTGGCGCGCGGAACGGTGGTCTTGATACGGTCGTTGGTGAAGAGCGCCTGGGCCAGGCTCTTCTTCATGGCCTTGGTGTGGCTCGCGTCGGTGCCGAGCTTCAGGCCCTTCTTCCTGTTATGACGCATGGGTATGGTCTCCTCTGGTACAGATGACGGCGCGTTAAGCCTTCAGGCTCAGGCCCATGGACTCGAGCTTGTCCTTGACTTCCTCGATGGACTTCACGCCGAAGTTGCGAATGTTGAGCAGGTCGTTCTCGGAGAACTCGACAAGCTGGCGCACGGAGTGGATGCTCGCGCGCTTCAGGCAGTTGTACGAGCGCACCGAGAGGTCGAGATCCTCGATCTGCTTGTCGAGCTCAGCGTTGTCGCTGGTGGTCTCGGGGGCGAAGATCGAAACCTCTTCCTCAGCCTCGGGGGCGTCCGCGAGGTTCATGAAGGCAGCCATGTGCTGGTTGATGATGTTAGCAGCCTGGACGACGGCCTCGCGCGGCGAGAGCGCGCCGTTGGTCTCGATCTCGAGGACCAGGCGGTCGTAGTCAGTGTGCTGCCCGACGCGGCACGCCTCGACGAGCTTGGCGCAGCGACGGACCGGCGAGTACAGCGAATCCACATGGATGACGCCGATGGGATCGTTGTCGCGCTTGTTGCCCTCATAGGACACGTAGCCGCGGCCGTAGCCGATGCGCATGCTCATGGTGAGATGGCCGCCCTCGTTGAGGGTGGCGATGTGCTTGTCGGGGTTGACGAGCTCAAACTCGGACGGGATGAAGAAATCCGCACCGGTGACCTCGCAAGGGCCGTCAACCGAGATGGTCGCGGTACCCTCGTCCGTGGTACCGAGCGAACGGAACACCAGACCCTTGACGTTCAGGACGATGTCCGTGACATCCTCGACCATGTTCGGGATGGTCATGAACTCGTGCTGAGCACCATCGATCTGGATAGCCTCGACCGCGGCGCCCTCCAGAGAGGAGAGCAGAACACGGCGCAGCGAGTTGCCCAGCGTGTCGCCGTAACCGCGCTCAAGCGGCTCGACGGACACGCGGGCGGACGTCTCGTTGATTTCCTCGACCTGAACCTGGGGCCTAATGAATTCTGACATGTATTACCTCCAGCTTCAGCAGCCCAAAAGGACTACTTAGAGTAGAGCTCGACGATGAGCTGCTCGTTGATGTCGCCGCTGATCTGCTCGCGCGCCGGGTAGGACAGCACGTTGCCGGACAGCTTCTCGATATCAACCTCGAGCCAGCCGGGGACCTCAAAACGCTCAGACTGGATGAGGGCCTCCTTGATGGGGAGGAGGTCACGATACTTCTCGCCGACGGCGATGACGTCGCCGGGCTTGACGAGGTAGGACGGGATGTCGACGCGACGGCCGTTCACGGTGAAGTGACCGTGACGCACGGTCTGGCGCGCCTCCTTGCGGGTGCGGGCGAAGCCCAGACGGAAGACCACGTTGTCGAGACGGGTCTCGAGAATCTTCATGAGGTTCTCGCCGGTGATGCCGTTCATCTTGCGGGCGCGGACGAAGTAGCCGTGGAACTGCTTCTCGAGCACGCCGTAGATGAACTTGACCTTCTGCTTCTCGCGAAGCTGCATACCATACTCGGATTCCTTGCGGCGACGCTTGGGCTGACGCTTGGATTCCTTGCCGCTGTAGCCCAGCTCAGCGGGATCGATCCCGAGCTGACGGCAGCGCTTGAGAACCGGAGTCCTATCGATTGCCATAGTTTATCGATCCTTTCAGGAGTTACACGCGGCGACGCTTCTTGGGGCGGCAGCCGTTGTGCGGGATGGGAGTCTTGTCCTGGATGCTCGAAACCTCGAGGCCGGCGGCCTGGAGGGAGCGGATGGCGGTCTCACGACCGGAGCCGGGGCCCTTCACGAAGACGGCAACCTTGTGCATGCCGTGCTCCATGGCGATCTTGGCGCAAGCCTCGGCAGCCATCTGGGCGGCAAACGGCGTGGACTTACGGGAACCCTTGAAACCGACAGTGCCAGCGGACTTCCAGGCGATGACATTGCCCTGGGCGTCCGTGATGGACACGATCGTGTTATTGAACGTGGAACGGATGTGGGCCTGACCCACGGAAATGTTCTTACGGTCGGAGCGCTTGATACGACCGGCCTGAGCATTACGCTTGTTCTTAGCAGTAGCCATTGGTAGTCAGTCTCCCTTATTTCTTCTTCTTGGCACCGATCTGACGCTTCGGGCCCTTGCGGGTGCGAGCGTTGGTGTGGGTGCGCTGACCACGAACAGGGAGGCCCTTGCGGTGACGGAGGCCGCGGTTGCAGCCGATGTCCATCAGACGCTTAACGTTCTGGTTGCGCTCACGGCGGAGGTCGCCCTCGACCATGATCTGATTCTCGTCGATGTACTTACGGATCGCGTCGACTTCCTCGTCGGTGAGGTCGCGGACGCGCGTGTCAACGTTGATGTTGCAATCATTGCAAATCTTCGTGGCGGTGGTGCGGCCGATGCCGTAGATGTAGGTCAGACCGATCTCAACACGCTTCTCGCGCGGAAGGTCGACACCATTGATACGGGCCAACGTTGGTCTCCTCTCTTAGCCCTGACGCTGCTTGTGACGGGGGTTCTCGCAGATGACAAGAACCTTGCCGTGGCGTCGGATGATCTTGCACTTATCGCACATCTTCTTGACCGAAGGACGTACCTTCATCGTTCTTCCTCTCGGTAGTGCTCAAACTACAAAACAATGGAATGTATCTACTCGCCCAGCCGCAGGCGTGAATAACTGAAGGCTGGCCTATACATGCAAACGCGATCGAGAGGCTGAGCGAACCTCGCGATCGTGCGATTGCCGTATGATGCGGTCGCTACTTGTAGCGATACGTAATGCGGCCGCGGGTGAGATCGTAGGGAGACAGCTCCACGACGACCTTATCGCCCGGGAGAATGCGGATGTAGTTCATGCGGATCTTGCCCGAGATGGAGCAGAGCACCGAATGACCGTTCTCGAGTTCAACGCGGAACATGGCGTTGGGCAGCGGCTCCGTGACCGTACCCTCGAGTTCGATAGCATCTTCCTTCTTCAACGCAGCATCACTTTCTCTAGAAAACGACAGCAACTGAGAATAATATCAAAAAGCGTTCCGGGGTGGTCATTTTCGTAATGGCTCCACAATTCCATGCCCACCGGTCGTCTGTTCTGCCCTCGGTTCGCGCTGCGGGCAGTCCTGGGCTCGCACGAAGAGCCCACTTGGCTCTTCGGCTCGCGCGGAACTTGCGCGAACCGAGGGCAGAACAGACGACCTACGTTAACCTCGTCGAGGTCACTCGCCGCAGCTTGGGGATGGATAGCCCGGGAGGTGCGCATCGAGCGCACCTCCCGAGCCGCTAAAGCGAATGGCTTGGTTGCAACTCCCCCAGTCACCAATTGGAATGGAGGAGTGCGCGGGCAACGCCCGCGCACCGCCAGATGTGAGCGGCACGGAACGTGCCCGAACATCTGGCGCAAGAAGCAAAGTTTTATGGGGACACTCCCCCATTGCAGCAGAACCCCCGACATGAAATCTTTTGCGCAAGTTCCGCACGAGCCGAAGGCGCCAGTGGCGCCTTCGTGCGAGCCAGGACTGCCCGCAGCGCAAAGGATTTCATGTCGGGGGTTCCCAAGGCCACCCGGGATAGAACCCGAGCTACATAACCCCGCCCTGCATAGAACACCAAGGCCCACGCTCATCGACCGTCAGAATAACCGGACCGTCATCCGTGATCGCGATCGTGTTCTCATAGTGGGCGGCAGGCAGATGGTCGTTCGTCGTGACGACCCAACCATCGGTACCCGTCGTAACGTGATTGGTGCCGAGCGTGATCATCGGCTCGATGGCGATGACCATACCGGCGGCCAGCTTCACGCCGCGACCCTTCTTGCCGTAGTTCGGCACGTTGGGATCCTCGTGCATGTTGCGGCCAACGCCGTGGCCGACGTAGTCGCGGAGCACGCCGAAGCCATGATCCTCCGCAAGCGTCTGGACCGCATGCCCGATGTCGCCAAGATGATTGCCCGGAACGGCCTGCTCGATGCCGGCCTTCAGGCAGTCGCGCGTGATCTCGCACAGCGTGCGGACCTCCTCGGAAGGCGTTCCGCAATAGAAGGTCCACGCGTTGTCGCCCACCCAGCCGTCGACAATGGCGCCCGTGTCGATGGACACAATGTCGCCGTCGCGCAGGATGACATCCGGGTTGGGGATGCCGTGGACGACCTGATCGTTGATGCTCGCGCAGATCGTGCCGGGGAATCCGCCGTAGCCCTTGAAGGCCGGGATGCCGCCATGCATGCGGATGATCTGCTCAGCGAGCTGATCGAGCTCGAAGGTGGAGACGCCGGGGCGCACCATGGCCCCAACGCGGCGGAGCGCCATCTTAGACAGCGCTCCAGCCTTCTTCATCTGCTCGATTTCTTCTGCAGACTTGATTTTGATCATAGACCGAGGACTTCCTTCGCACGGGCGTAGACGTCGTCAATGGCACCGGTGCCGTCGACGATCTTCAGCTTGCCCTGACCGCGATAGTACTCAACCAGCGGAGCCGTGTTCTTCTCGTACACGTCCAGACGGTTGGCGATCGTCTCGGGCTTGTCGTCGTCGCGCTGATACATCTCGCCGCCGCACTTGGGGCAGACCTCATCGGCCTTGGTGCCCGTGTAGCCGCAATCGCGGCAGGCGCGGCGAGAGGACAGACGGGAGATGATGACATCGGCGGCAACGTCTACGAGCAGCGCGCACTCGAGCTCATGGCCGAGAGCGGACAGCTCGGAGTCGAGCGTCACGGCCTGCATCGTGTTACGCGGGAAGCCGTCGAGGATGAAGCCCTTCTGCGCGTCGTCGGCAGCAAGGCGCTCCTTGACCAGATCGATGACGAGCTGATCGGGAACGAGCTCGCCGGCATCCATGTACTTCTTCGCCTGGACGCCGAGCTCGCTGCCGCTCTTGACGGCGGAGCGCAGAAGATCGCCCGTGGAGATGTGGGCGACGCCGTACTCGGCGACAAGCTGCTGGGCCAGCGTGCCCTTACCGGCACCGGGACCACCCAAAAGCACGATGTTCATGGTTGTCTCCTAACCCTTTATTTGAAGAACCCGTCGTAATCGTACATCTTGAGCTGGCTCTCCACCTTGGAAATCGTGTCCATCACAACACCAACCATGATGAGGATGGAGGTGCCGCCGAATGCCTGGATGAGCGAGTTGCCCGTGAAGGAGAACACGATCGAGGGCACGATGGCGATGATGGCCAGAAAGACCGCGGAGGGAAGCGTGATCTTGTTGAGCGCGTTCTTGATGTAGTTCGCGGTGGCGCGGCCCGGGCGAACGCCGGGGATGAAGCCGCCCTGGCGCTTGAGGTTCTCGGCCGTGTCATCGGGGTTGAACACCATGGAGGTGTAGAAGTACGCGAAGAACACGATGAGGACCACGTTCAGCACCCAGTTGATCCAACCCGAAGACAGCGCGCCGGCGACCGCCTGGATCCAGTCGATGCCGGGGAAGAACACGGCGAGCTGGGCCGGGAAGTACAGAAGCGCGCTCGCGAAGATGATCGGGATGACGCCCGCGGTGTTGACCTTGATCGGCAGGTAGGTGGACTGGCCACCCATGATGCGACGGCCGACGACGCGCTTGGCGTACTGGACCGGGATGCGGCGCTGACCGCGCTCGACGAAGACGATGAGCGGGATGACGCACAGGATCACGACCACGATCACCAGCGTGAGGATGATGTTCGCGGTGCCGCCATCGGAGACGGACGCGAACACGGCCTGCGGCAGGCCCGCCATGATGTTGGCGAAGATGATCAGGCTCATGCCGTTGCCGATACCGCGCTGAGTGATGAGCTCGCCGATCCACATGATGAGCATGGCACCCGCCACGAGCGTGCCCACGATCATGATGTCGAAGATGACCTCGGGCGCACCGGCACCGTTGAACTGGATGCCGAAGCTCTTGAACAGGAACAGGTAGCCGATGCCGTTCAGGATGGCAAGCGCCAGCGTGAGGTAGCGCGAGTACTGGGTGATCTTGGTCTGACCGACCTCGCCCTCGCGCGCGAGCTCATGCAGGCTCGGGACGACGCTCTGAAGCATCTGGAGGATGATCGAGCTCGTGATGTAGGGCATGATGCCCAGCGAGAAGACAGAAACGTAAGAGAGCGCGCCGCCGGAGAAGAGGTTCAACAGGGCCATGGCGCTCTCGGCGACCGTGTTGTCGCCGTTCAGGCCGAAAAGGCCCGCCATCCCCGCGACGGGGATGCCGGGCACAGGTACGTGCGCACCGAGACGGTACAGCACGAGCATGGCGATGGTGAACGTGATCTTGCCGCGCAGCTCCTTAATACGGAATGCGTTTTTAAGACCAGTTAGCACGGCAGCTCGACCTTTCCGCCAGCGGCCTCGATCTTGGCCTTGGCAGAAGCCGAGACCTTGTCGACCTTGACCGTGAGCTTCTTCGTCAGATCGCCGTTGCCGAGCACCTTGACGGGCTCGAACTCCTTCTTGATGATGCCGGCGGCCTTGAGGGCGGCACCGTCGACGACAGCGTCGTTCTCGAACTTGAGCTCGAGGGTGGAAACGTTCACAGCGGTGTACTCGATGCGACGCGGGTTCTTGAAGCCGGGGAGCTTCGGCAGACGCATCGCGAGCGGGGTCTGGCCACCCTCGAAGCCGGCACCCTTGGTGCCGCCGGAGCGGGAACCCTGGCCGTTCTGACCGCGACCAGCGGTGGTGCCGCCACCGGAAGAGTTACCGCGGCCGACACGCTTACGCTTATGCGTGGAGCCCGCGTTGGGCTTAAGATCATGAAGCTGCATTGCTTACTCCTCTACAATCTCGACAAGGTGCTTAACCTTGAAGATCATGCCGCGAACGCTCTCGTTGTCGACGATCTCGCGCACCTCGCGGATGCGGTGCAGACCGAGGGAGCGGACGGTCCTCTTCTGGTCCTCCTTGCAGCCGTTGGTGCTGCGGACCTGCATAATCTTGATAGTCTTAGCCATGCCTACTTCTCCTTCCCGACAAACAGCTGGGAAACGGTGAGGCCGCGGCGGGCTGCGACGTCTTCAGGGCTGGAGAGCTCCTTGAGGCCCTCGGCAGCAGCCTTGATGATGTTCAGGCCGTTGTCGGTACCCAGGGACTTGGACAGGACGTTCTTGATGCCGGCGAGCTCGAAGAGGGGGCGCACGGCGCCACCGGCGATGACGCCGGTACCCTCGACAGCGGGCTTGATGATGATGCGGCCGGCACCGAAGTGGCCGATGACCTCGTGAGGAATGGTGCCCTCCTCGGTCACGGGCACGTGGAACATGTTCTTCTTGGCGTCGAGCGAAGCCTTGGAGATGGCCAGAGGCACCTCAGCGGACTTGCCCATGCCCAGACCGACGTTGCCCTTGCCGTCGCCGACGACGACCAGAGCCACGAGCGACATGCGACGGCCGCCCTTGACGGTCTTGGAAACACGGTTGATGAAGACGACGCGCTCCTCGAACTCGGAGGCCTCGCGCTGCTGCTTTTGATTACGAGCCATAGCTACATACCTCCTAGAACTTCAGGCCGGCGGCGCGGGCGCCATCGGCGAGGGCCTTAACACGGCCGTGATAGATACGGCCGCCACGGTCGAAGGTGACAGCCTCGATGCCGGCCTCGATGGCGCGCTTGCCAACGAGCTGGCCGACCTTCTCGGCAGCCTCCTTGTTCGAGGTGTGCATGCCCTCGAACTCCTTCTCGAGCGTCGAGGCGGACACGAGGGTGTGGCCCTTGGTGTCGTCGACGATCTGAGCGTAAATGTTCGCGTTGGTGCGGGTCACGCGCAGGCGAGGACGCTCGGGGGTGCCGAAGATCTTACCGCGGACGCGACGCTGACGGCGCTTGAGGCCTTCCCTCTTCGCCTTGTGCTTATCCATGAAATACTCCTTAGAAGTAACGTGCCAACACCTGACGGGGTGATGGTCTTAACCGTTATGCGCAGGTGCTTACTACTTGGCGGCCTTACCGAGCTTGCGACGGATGTGCTCGCCGACGTAGTGGATACCCTTGCCCTTGTAGGGCTCGGGCGGACGCTTGGAGCGGATCTCGGCGGCAACCTGGCCGACCTGCTGCTTGCTGATGCCCTTGACGTTGATGTGCGTGTTGTCGGGCACCTCGAAGGTGATGCCTTCGGGAGCGTCGTAGGTCACGGGGTGGGAATAGCCGAGGGAGAGGTCGAGGGTGTTGCCCTTGAGCGCAACACGGTAACCGACGCCGGCGAGCTCGAGCTGCTTCTGGAAGCCCTCGGAGACGCCCACGACCATGTTGTGGATCAGGGCGCGGGTGAGGCCGTGCATGGCGCGGGTCTCACGCTCGTCGTCGGGACGGGAAACGGTCAGCACGTTGTCCTCGACGCTGATGGTCAGCTTGTTATAAAAATCATTCTCAAGGGTGCCCTTGGGGCCCTTGACGGCAACATGGGTGCCGTTGACTGCCACTTCGACTCCGGCGGGAATCTGGACAGGCTTATTACCGATACGAGACACGGGTGTATCCTTTCCTTCTACGCGCCGAGTACGTTACCAAACGAAAGCGATGATCTCGCCGCCGACACCCGTGGCACGGGCGTCGCGGTCGGCCATAACGCCGCGGCTGGTGGAGATGATCGCCGTACCGAGGCCGCCGCGGACGCGGGGCAGCTCGGCGACACCGGCGTACTTGCGCAGACCAGGCTTGGAGATGCGCTTGATGCCGTTGATAACCTTGGTCTTCTTGGGGCCGTACTTGAGGGTGATGTGGAGGGTCTTCTGGGGAGCGGTGTCCTCGACCGAGTAGCTCTCGATGTAGCCCTCCTCGTAGATAACGCGCGCGATCTCCACGAGCTTCTTGCTGCTCGGCATGGAGACCTCGGCCTTGTTCGCAGAATTCGCGTTACGAATACGCGTAAGCATATCTGCGATCGGGTCTGTGACGTTCATGCAGATTCTCCTTCGTTCTTGATGAACCTGTGCCACCGGTTCTCGCCCACCCGTAGCGGGCAAGCCCTTTGACACGATCTTCCGTGCAACGCGGACGCATCCGCGTGCGCTGGCAGTGACTTACCAGCTGGCCTTCTTGATGCCGGGAAGTTCGCCCTTGAGCGCAAGCTCGCGGAAGCAGACACGGCACAGCCCGAACTTGCGGTAGACCGAATGCGGACGGCCGCAGCGCTGGCAGCGGGTGTACTCGCGCGTCGAGAACTTCTGCTTGCGGTTGCACTTGACGATCATCGATGTCTTAGCCACTTATTTCCTCCTCACTACTGAGTATTGTTCGCTCCGCGCGGGCGGCAGGCCGGATTGCCTGCCGCCCGCGTTGTCGGAGCAGATGAACCTATTTCTTGAACGGGAACCCGAAGGCGTCCAGAAGGGCCTTGGCCTCTTCGTCGGTCTTCGCGGTCGTCACGATGGTGATGTCCATACCACGGGTGCGATCGACGGAGTCGAAGTCGACCTCGGGGAAGATGAGCTGCTCGGTGACGCCCATGGAGAAGTTACCACGGCCGTCGAAGCTCTTGGGGGAGATGCCGCGGAAGTCGCGGATACGGGGGATGGCCACCGAAGTCAGGCGGTCGAAGAACTCCCACATGCGGTCGCCGCGCAGGGTGACCTTGGCGCCGATCGGCATGCCGGCACGCAGGTGGAACGAGGCGATGGACTTGCGGGCACGGGTCACCATGGGCTGCTGGCCGGTGATGACGCGCAGGTCGCGGACGGCGCCCTCGATGGCCTTGGAATCGGTCGCGGCCTCGCCGACGCCCATGTTCACGACGATCTTCTCGAACTTCGGGATCATCATGACGTTCTCGTACTGGAACTTGTCCTGCATCTGCTTCTTGACCTCGTTGAGGTACTTGGCCTTCAGACGCGGAACGTACTTCTCCTCTGCCATGTCAACTCCTTTGGGGTTTTAAGCACGGGGCGGTGCGCAGCGCTTCGATGGCCGGTATGCTCGACCTCGCGCGTTGCTGTCCTCGTGCCTCCTGCCGCGATCGTGTCGGTTATGGCGTACCGGCACAACGAAAAACCGGCAGGAGCCGGGCAATACGAGTCGGTATGATACGCGCATGCGCCCGAGATTGCCAGTAAAAGCTTGTGTGCTGCGGAAATCCACAATTGCAGCGTGGACGCCCCGCTCGTCCCTCGGCCTCATTCGCCGTCGCGCGCCGTTGCGGGGCTGCCTGCTTCTGTCGCTTCGTTCATCCGCTTCGTTCTGCCGCTTCGTTCCGTCGAGAAGGGCACAGCAGGGGGTCGATGACACAAACTGGGCAATTTGGCACGCTCATATGACCGATAACCCTGTCAAGTGGCAAAAACGGCCCAACCCGCCTGGCCAAAGGCGGGTCGGGCCCTTCCGCTCCCGCAGCGCCGTCGAGACGAC